>NZ_CP018789.1:326904-653809 GCF_002139855.1 Campylobacter porcelli | reverse complement strand
CAAATTTAAAAAACGCAATTTTTGCTGGATTTTTGCTATATTTAGCACTTATTACTTTAAGCATAACTCCATATGTAGAGTTTATATATTTCAATTTTTAAGGTTACAAAATGCCAAATGATAAGAATTCAAAAAGATTTATAGCAGTTGCTATTGCTACGCCTATAGCTCTTGCTACTATTTTATTTGGTTTTATATACATATATGACCCACTTCAGATATTTCATAAAAGCTTTTTTGGTAAGCCACGATTTTTTGGTGAGATGCGTCTTGGGGCTAGAGGGATTATAGAGCATTATGATTATGATTCATATATCATTGGCACCTCTATGCTACAAAACACCTCAGCAAAAGAGGCAAACCAAAAAATTAGCGGTAATTTTGTTAATATATCTCCAGCAGCAAGCAGTATAGCCGAAAGAGCCATTATATTAAATTTTCTATTTAAACACAAAAAACCTAAAAATATAATCTACTCTTTAGACGCATTTACCGATGAGATGAGAGGAAAGATCAATTTTAAACTACTTTATGATGATTCAAAACTAAATGATTTAGAAGCCTATCTAAATGATAGATTTTTAATTTGTATTTTAACACTTAGCAAAGATGAAAAATGCGTCGGTAAGCCTGATATTGAAACTGCCTTACAATGGTATAGAGAAGAGAAGCATCAGCAAAGATTAGGCGGATTTGCTAATTGGATAAAGTATAATCCAGATGAATTAAAGAAATTTGATCTTTTTAATCTCAAACCAGTGATATTTGATGATAACTTAATGGATATAACAAAGCAAAAGAAATTTCTCAGCCAATTTACCCTACCTTTTATCAAGGATAATCCGCAAACCAAATTTTACCTAATACTCCCGCCATACTCTAGATTTCATTTTAAAGTTTTTCCATCAGCTTTTATGGAGCGTAAAAAGGTGGTATTGTGGCTACTTGAGCAAATTAGGGATTTAGATAATGTTAAGATTTACGCATTTGATGATTTAGATTACCCTGATGATATTGCCAATTACGCTGGAGACACAGTCCATTACGCACAAGATATGAACTCTTTAGAGCTTAGTGCTATTAAAGACAAAAGGCATATTCTCACTCTTGATAACGCAAAATCATACTTTGATAAAGTGGAGCAAAAGATTAAATCATATGATGTAGAGCCGTTTGTTGATATGATAAAAAATTTATAATAAACAAGGTTTTAAAATGCCAAATGATAAGAATTCAAAAAGATTTATACTTATTACCCTACTATATCCACTGCCTTTTGTGATTATGATTTTTGGATTGATATATATTTATGACCCGCTCCAAATATTTCATAAACCATACTTTAGAAAAGCTACATTTTTTACAGATATGAGAAAACAAGCTTTAGGGATTATAAAAAATTATGAATTTGACTCATATATAATAGGAACTTCAATGCTAGAAAATACAGACTCCAAAGAGGCTACAAACAAACTTAGCATTGATGGCAAATGGATAAATATATCACTTAGCGGTAGTGGTTTTGATGAAAGAGCTATAGTGATGGATTATATATTTAAAAATCAAAATCCAAAACATATTATATACTCTCTTGATGGATATTATATTGTAAATAATCACAATAATAGTAGTTTGGATTGGGATTTTTTATACAATAATAATTTATACGATGATATAAAAATTTATATGAATTGGAAATTTATATCTTGTGCTGTCAGATTTTCAAACCAAGAAAAATGTGTAGGCAAAATAGATGATATATATCAAATTACCAACTGGTATAAAAAAATAAAGCAATATTTGGTGGATTTGATAACTGGATAAAAAATAAAGATAATGATGCGATCAAGCAGCCGCTAATAGATATAAAAAATGGTAATCTAAAAAATATAAATAATCAAGATGTATGGGGGGGGGTAGATATATTAGCTCAACAAGATTATCTACAAAAATATTTAATTAGATTTTTTAAAGACTATCCAAATACCAAATTTTCAATAATAATCCCAACATATTCAAGACTATTTTATCGTATGCGAAATATAAAAGGAGCATATAGTGATAATTCTAAATATTTTTATATCTGGGAAAAATCTCTACGATACTTTATCACAAAAAGCAGTAATTATAAAAATGTCAAAGTATATGGATTTGATGATTTAGATTATGCTGATGATATTGCTAATTATAAAGACTTGCCACATTATAGCAAAGATTTAAATTCAATCCAACTTGACGCTATCAAAAATCAAACCAATATCCTAACCCCACAAAACATAGATAAGTATTTAAAAACAGTGGAGCAAAAGATTAAATCATATGATATAGAGCCATTTATCAAGGCTTTAGAAAATGTAGAGATAGAGCAGTAATAGCCCATAAATAGGGCTATATATTGAAATTTAATCAGCTAAATTATCGTTTTAGCTGATTTACGGTTTGGAGCATTTCATCACTTGCGGTGATAGCTTTTGAGTTGGCCTCATACGCACGCTGACCGGTGATGAGATCGGTCATCTCTTCAACGAGCTGGACATTACTCATCTCTACAAAGCTTTGCTTAATCTGACCAAATCCATCAGTTCCACCATTTCCAATATTTGGAGCTCCGCTTGCTGCTGTTTCTAAAAATAGATTATCCCCCATAGAGTGAAGTCCAGCTGGATTGACAAAACCAGCTAACTCTATTTGACCAATTTGCGTCATCTCTTGATTGCCTGGCTGAAGCACAGACACAGTCCCATCTGTGCCTATTGAAATTTCAGTCGCATCAGCTGGAATAGTCATCTCTGGAAGCAATCTATAGCCATCACTATTTACTATATTTCCATCGCCATCAAGCTTAAATGCCCCATTTCTTGTATATGCCGTAGTCCCATCTGGGAGTTGTACTTGGAAAAAGCCATTTCCGGCAATTGTCATATCTAGATTATTGCCAGTCTCTTTAAAATATCCTTGATTAAACATCTTTGTAATAGCAGTAGGACGCACACCAAGACCCACTTCCATACCTGTAGGGCTCATAGTTGTAGCACTAGTTGGGGTGCCTGCGTATTGCATTGTTTGATACATTAAATCAGCAAATTCAGCTCTACTTTTCTTAAAACCTATTGTATTAACATTTGAGATATTGTGCGAAGTCGTATCTATCTGTGTTTGCTGAGCCATCATACCTGTAGCTGCTGTATATAGTGATCTTATCATTACTCTATCCTTTAGTTAGCTCTCATTGAGGCTAGTTTATTTATCGCTTCTTGGTTTAAATCACTCATATGAGTTGTCATAACTTTTTGATACATATCTACCATTCTTTGGGTCTCTATTAGACTTACCATCTCTTTTACTGGATTTACATTTGAGATTTGTGCGTAACCTTGAGCTATAGAGCCACTTGTAGCATTATCTACCACATCTTCTAAGCTATCTATTTTATATAGATTATCCCCTTCTTTTTGTAAATTTCTAAGCTCTCTAGGCTGGGCTACATATAATCTTCCTACTGGATCTTGATTTGAGTAGATATTACCATTACTATCAATTGTCATTGGAGTATTTTGCGGAATAATTATCCCCCTTGTGAGCGGTGGCTGGGCTTCATAATTTGTCGGCAAAACCCTATACCCCTCTTTAGTAACCAAATACCCTTCATTATCTAAATTCAAAGAGCCATTTTTAGTAAGTCTTACACCAGCTGGAGTATCTACTAATAAAAATAGATCATTTTTACCAATTGCTATATCAAGAGGATTATTAGTATGATTTAATCCGCCTACGCTAAAATCTGTATAAACTTCATTAATATGAGGCACTCTATTTAAAGTGCGATTTAAGAATTTAGCAGAATCTTTAGTGTGATTTTCTAGTGGCAATATATCCTTAGTCTCTTTAAAAATTCTTTCAAAATCAGCTATTACCACATCATCTTTTTTATACCCACTGGTATTGACATTAGCAAGATTATTAGTAATAATATCCAAGCGGTTAAACTGCGTTACCATCGCACCAGTTGCTTGGTAATATCCGTTTTGCATAGTAGCTCCTAATAAAAATGATTTTAGGCAAATAAGCAAGTTGCGTTCCATAATAAAATTTGAGTATAAAAAACATATTATTTTCATAAACATTAAGCTATAAAAAATTAATTTTAATGTATAATCACAACTTCATTTAAACCAAAATTAAGGCTTATAAATTTGACCAAGATATTTAATGAGAAATTTTTTAAATTCATCTTTATAGTTACCATAATCATAATTGGCTTATGGCTTACTTTTCCAACTGAGCTAACCCAAGCACAAAAACTAGCCTACAAAAATGCCTATTTTACCACAATTATGCTGACTTTTGGCGGGATTAGCATAGGTATAATTCTAGGCTTTATTTTAGCATTTTTAAAATTTTTAGATATTAAAATTTTATCATTTATCATCGATGAATACATAGATATTATCCGTGGCACACCTGTGTTATTACAACTTATGATATTTGCTTTTGTTATTCTTGCTACACTTAGTGATAATTTTTACGCAGCAGTTATCGCACTTGGATTAAATAGCTCTGCTTATGTCGCAGAGATAGTTCGTAGCGGTATTAATAGCGTAGATCGTGGTCAAATGGAAGCAGCTCGTGCAATGGGGCTTAGCTATAGTGTATCAATGAGATTAATCATATTTCCACAAGCTATTAAAAATATCCTTCCAGCCCTTGCTAATGAATTTATAAGCCTATTTAAAGAGACTTCCGTAGTGGGGCTTATAGGTATTTTCGATCTAACAATGCAAAGCAAAAGCCTACAAGCTACACTATTTACTCCAGAGCCGATTTTGTTTGCTGGGGTGATATATTATGCTAATGTTAAGATATTTTCTGTTATAGCAAAATTATTAGAAAATAGGTTAAATAAAGATGATTAAGGTAGTAAATTTAACAAAAAATTATGGCGATTTATCTGTATTAAATGGCATAAATACCCAAATTCACAAAGGCGAAGTAGTAGCTATAATAGGTCCAAGCGGCGGGGGAAAAAGCACATTCTTACGCTGTTTAAATAGATTAGAAGAGCCAAGTAGTGGAGAGATATTTATAAATGGCAAAAATATCTTAGATAAAAAAGTAGATATAAATAAGGTAAGACAAAAAGTTAGTATGGTCTTTCAGCATTTTAATCTCTTTGCTAATAAAACCGTAATGCAAAATTTAACCCTAGCACCAATCCAAACAAAGCTATGCAGTGAGTCTGAAGCTAAAGATATAGCCTTAACTTTACTAAAAAAAGTTGGATTAGAGTCCAAAGCAGATGTCTATCCGCACAAGCTAAGTGGCGGTCAAAAGCAAAGAATAGCCATAGCTAGAAGTCTAGCCTTAAAGCCTGAAATAATACTATTTGATGAGCCTACAAGTGCCTTAGATCCAGAGATGATAGGCGAAGTTTTATCCATTATGAAAGAGGTGGCAAGTGAGGGTTTGACTATGGTTGTAGTAACTCACGAGATGGGATTTGCAAGAAATGTAGCAAATAGAATATTTTTTATGGATAAGGGGGTTATAGCAGTAGATGGCTCCCCTAAATCCATCTTTGCAGATACTTCGCACCCAAGACTAAATGAATTTTTAAATAAGGTTTTAAACCATTAAAAGGAGCTTAAATGAAACTATTTTTCAAACTATTTTTCGGTGTTGCTACACTAGCTACTTTGGCTCTTAGCCAAACGATAAAAGTCGGCACAAACGCCACATATCCGCCATTTGAATTTATAGATAAGCAAAATCAAATAACTGGGTTTGATATTGATTTAATAAGTGAAATATCTAAGATTGCTGGGTTTAAATTTGAGATTGTAAATATCTCTTTTGATGCTTTAATTCCAGCTTTAAAAGCCGGTAAAATCGACATTATAGCTTCAGCTATGAGTGCTACTCCTATAAGAGCTAAGGCTGTTGATTTTAGCAAACCATACTATAATACTATGAATTTATTTATAAAAAGAGCTGATAATAAAGATTTAACCAAGCTTGAGCAATTAGAAGGCAAAAAAATATCAGTGCAACTTGGCACCGTTCAAGAGTTAGCCGCTAGAGAGATTAAATCAGCTAAAGTTATGGCTATTGATGAAATTTTTGGTGCGGTTATGGCTGTGAAAAACTCAAAAGCCGATGCCTTAATAGTAGATAGCTCTATAGGCTATGGGTATTTAAAGCAAAATCCAGATTTAGCTGAATTTTTAATCCTTCCAGATGGTAGCGATGGATTTAGCTTTGCTTTTGATAAAAATAAAAATAAAGAGCTTCAAGCTAAGGTAGATAGCGCCATAGATGAGCTAAAGAGAAATGGCACCTATGATAAACTTTTAATCAAATATGATCTAAAATAAGGGAGTTAAATGAGAAATTTATTTAAGATATTTGTGGCTATATTTTGTCTATGTCTAGCCTTAAATGCTAAGGAGATTATCATCGGTTCTGATGCTGAATATCCGCCATTTGATTATATAGATGAAAATGGCAAAATCGCTGGATTTGATATTGATTTAATCGATGAAATATCTAAAGTTGCTGGATTTGAGTATAAATTTATAAAAATTGGCTTTGATGCCTTAATTCCAGCTTTAAAAGCCGGTAAAATCGATATGATTGCTGCTTCTATGAGTGCTACTAATGAGCGTAAAAAATCTGTTGATTTTAGTGATCCATATTTTTTTACTAAAAATTTATATTTAAAACTTGCAAATAATGATAAAATCGTATCAAAAGAGCAGTTAAACAATCTTAAAATTGGCGTGATGCTTGGCACAGTTCAAGAGAGCGTAGCACATTCAATAAAAGGAGCTAGAGTTATTCCAACTGAAGGCATTGCTGGTTCTATTATGAATTTAAAAGCCAAAAAAGTAGATGTAGTAATCGTAGATAGCTCTGTTGGGTTTGGGTATCTAAATAAAAATAGAGATATTGTAAATTTCTTAGAAGAGTCAGATGGTAGTGATGGATTTAGCTTTGCTTTTAATAAGGGTAAAAATAGCGAATTTTTAAATAAATTTAATGCAGCCTTAAAAGAGATCAAAGATAATGGCACTTATGATAAACTACTTGTTAAATATGATCTTAAATGAATCAAATTTACGCATTAACTGATCAAAATTTCACCCCAAATAATACTTTAAAAGCTCAAATTAATGAGCTTTTAAATAGTGGAGTTAAGATAATTCAATATAGAAATAAAAGCCAAAATCATGATATATCACTTCTAAAAGAGATAGCAAAAATTTGTAAAAGTTATAATAGTAAATTTATAATAAATGATGATGTAAATCTAGCCAAAATAGTTCAAGCTAGTGGCGTTCATATCGGCAAAGATGATGAGAGCCTAAAAAGAGCTAGGGATATTTTAGGGTATGAAGCATTTATAGGAGTTAGTTGTTATAGCAATTTAAACCTAGCTAGGAATGCTATTAAAAATGGTGCTGATTATATCGCATTTGGCTCGCTATTTCCTAGTAGCTCTAAGCCAAACGCACCGCTATGTCCGCTTAATATAATCAAAGAAGCTAGATTAAAATTTAAAGAAAAAATCGCCGTAATAGGTGGAATTAATAGCTCAAATTTAAATTTAATAAAAGATATTGGCGTTGATTACATAGCTATCATATCTGCACTATACACAGGTGGACCTATAAAAGATAATATAGATAAATTAAATAGAGCATTAAAGGGATAAAATGGATATAATCTCAGCGATAATCTTAGGCATTGTAGAGGGGCTTACTGAGTTTTTGCCAGTTAGCTCAACTGGGCATATGATCCTTACTTCACACTTTTTAGGACTTAAGCAAAATGAAATTTTAAAATGCTTTGAGGTTGTCATTCAGCTTGGTAGTATTTTGGCTGTTGTGTGGGCTTTTAAAGAGCGTCTTACAAGTGATATTTTACTATGGATCAAGCTAATTATCGGATTTATCCCAACTGCGATTATAGGTTTTTTGGCCTATAAATACATTAAAGAGCTATTTGACCCAAATACAGTAGCATATATGCTTATCATTGGCGGTATTGTTTTTATCATTGTTGAGCTATTTCAAAAACGCCCTAGCTATACTCCAAGCACCACGCATATTCACAATATCAGCCACAAACAAGCCTTTATAATCGGTCTTAGTCAGTGCTTAGCTATGATTCCTGGCACCTCTAGAAGTGGCTCTACTATTATTACTGGGTTGCTTTGCGGGCTTAGCCGTGAAGTGGCAGCTAGATTTAGCTTCTTACTTGCAATTCCTACAATGATAGCAGCTACAATATATGATAGCTATAAAAATAGAGAGATTTTCGCTACTAATTTAGATCAAATTTGGATATTTTTACTTGGTGGGGCTGTAGCGTTTATAGTTGCTCTTGTGGTTATTAAGCTATTTTTGCGTTTTGTGGCACACTTTAGCTATATTAGCTTTGGGATTTACCGCATAATTTTAGGATTAGCGTTTTTGTTATTTGGCTCATATCTTGTTTAAAGATTTAGCTAATTCTACGCAATCTTTTATGCTTTGCGATTTAGAGATTATAGGGTCGCAATAGTCCTTTAGCTCCTTAGCTGTAGCTTTGCCTATAGCTACTGCTTTGTAGCTATGATCCCAGCCAAAATTTTGGATAAACGCACGCACATTCATAGGGCTTGTAAAAATTAAAATTGAGTTTAATTGTGGTTTTTCATAGCTATTATTTTTTAAAATTATATTTTCATAGCCATCAATTACGCTTATATCAATGCCGTTTTGACGAAAGTATATATCTAAATTTGAAATTGTCTCTTTAGCTTTGATAAATATTACTCTCTTGCTAACTAATTTTTCTAAAATTTCAGCACCAAACTCACTTCCATGCGAATTCTTAGCCTCATAAATTTGCCTAAATCCAAACTCCTTACAAGCTAAAGCCGTAGCCTTGCCAATAGCAAAAACCAAAATATCAGCTAAGGTTATAGAGTTAAATTTAAGCGAATTAATAGCGTTTTTGCTAGTAACTATAAGAGCGTCAAATTCACTTAAATCAAGATTAAATTTATTAAACTCAATCCTACAAAGCGAAATTTGCTCCACGCTCTCATCATCAAAAGCTGTATTTGAGAGTAGATATATCATATTTCAATCTAGAAAATCCACCCTACTCCCACTCAATTGTCGCTGGTGGCTTAGAGCTGATATCATAAACTACACGGTTAATTCCGCTTACTTCGTTTATTATACGGCGGCTACAATTTTCTAATAAATCATATGGGAGCCTTGAAAAGCTAGCCGTCATACCATCGCTCGCATCAACTACACGGATACAAACAGCATTCTCATATGTCCTATTATCCCCCATTACGCCTACTGAATTTACATTTAAAAGCACGCAAAATGCTTGCCAAGTCTTATCATACCAGCCACTACTTTTTAACTCTTCTCGTAAAATTACATCAGCTTTTCTAAGTAGCTCAAGGCTAGGCTCATTTACCTCCCCCATTATGCGTATAGCAAGTCCTGGCCCAGGAAATGGATGGCGAAATACCACATCACGACTAAGCCCAAGCTCAAGCCCAAGTGCTCTAACCTCATCTTTAAAAATCTCTCTTAATGGCTCAATAAGCTCAAATTTCATCCATTCAGGAAGTCCGCCTACATTGTGATGGCTCTTAATGGTTTTAGACGCACCAGCTACGCTACTCTCGATTATATCAGTATATAGAGTTCCTTGAGCTAGATATTTTACATTAGCGTGTTTTTTAGCTTCAGAGTCAAAAACCTCTATAAATGTCTCACCAATAATTTTGCGTTTTTTCTCTGGATCCCTTACCCCTTTTAAACGGCTCAAAAATAGCTCACTAGCATCAATGCTGATTAAATTTACACCAAGTTTAAGCTTAAACATCTCTTCAACTTGCTTAGCCTCATTAGTTCGTAGTAAGCCATTATCTACAAATACCACTATCAAATTCTCAGGCACTGCAGCTGCTAAAAGTGCAGCAACAACAGAGCTATCTACCCCGCCACTTACAGCACATAAAACCTTATCATCGCCTACTTTTTCTCTAATGGCGGCAATTTGAGTTTTAGCAAAACTTCCCATATTCCAAGTGCTATCGCACCCGCAAATCTTAGCAAAGTTTTTAAGCATTACACTACCAAATTCGCTATGAGCCACCTCTGGATGAAACTGCATAGCATAAATTTTACGCTCAAAATCACCAAATACGCAAAATTCGCTATTTTGGCTCTTTGCTATCACTTCAAAGCCCTTTGGAAGTTCATTTACCTTATCAGAGTGGCTCATCCATACAACGCTATTATTTACCACACCACTCATAAACTCGCACTCTTTTATAATCTCTATATTTGCCTTACCATACTCTTTGTGATTGGCTGGAGCGACATTGGCGCCATTTTTATGAGCGATTAACTGCATACCATAGCATATCCCAAGGATAGGAAGTCCAAGAGAAAATACCCCATCATCACAAAAATAAGCATTCTCATCATACACACTTGCTGGACCACCACTTAGAATTATCCCTTTTGGGTTTTTTGCTCTTATGGTCTCAATACTAGCATTAAAGGGCATAAGCTCGGTATAAACGCCTTGCTCTCTAAGTCTTCTAGCAATTAATTGGGTATATTGTGAGCCAAAATCTAGCACCAAAATATCAGCATTTTTCATAATTTATCCTAAAATTAAATTTACGCAAGTCTATCTAAATTTGGCTTATTAATTAATTAGCCTTAATCTCTTGTTTAAAATCTGTATAGAATGGATCTGCCTTATATCCACATCCTGCTAAAAAAATTAAGCAAAAAACGGCTATAATTGCCATATGCAAAGTTTTGAGATTATTAACCATATTATAAACGATCCTAAATATAAAAAATTAAAAGCCGCAAAAGAGACAAGAGATATATTAAAATTGCTCGGCGTTGCCAAAAATAGGCTTATTAAATTCACATACCAAAAAGATGGAAATTTATTTATCGCTGTGGTGCATCCACTTGCCAAATTTGAGCTAAATCACGATAGTATCAAATTTCAGATAAAAAACCTATTAAACACATATATTCATAATGCTCCTAGCACCGCCCTAACCCCTGTAAATAGCGTAGTAGTTTTCATCACAAAACCAAAAAATTTCCAAGAAATACCCAAAGAGCAAAAGCCAATTTTCATAGAGCGAAGTGATGGAAAATTTCAAAATAACGCCAAAGATAGAGATATTTACGAACTTTTTGAAAGATTAAGAGAGTCTATAAATGCTAATAGATGAGCTAAAATCGCTACCAAATAGCCCAGGAATTTATCAATATTTTGATAAAAATGCAAAGCTTTTATATGTTGGCAAAGCTAAGAATTTAAAAAACCGAGTAAAAAGCTATTTTAACGCTGATGCTACGCCAAATTCAAATCTTAGCCCACGCATAGCAAAGATGATAAGCCAAGCTGTGCATATAGAGTGGATCACTACTCAAAGCGAACAAGATGCGTTGATACTAGAAAATTCATTTATCAAGCAACTTCACCCAAAATATAATATCTTATTAAGAGATGATAAAACCTACCCATATATATGCTTAGATTTAAATAGCGATTTTCCTAGATTTGAGATAACTAGAAAGGTGTTAAAAGGCTCTAATATCAAATATTTTGGCCCATTTTTTAGGGGTGCTAACGAGATTTTAGAAGCTTTGTATTTGGAGTTTAAACTAGTCCAAAAAAGATCGTGCCTAAAAGAGAAAAAGGGGTGCTTATTTCATCAAATTAACCGCTGCTACGCTCCTTGTCTTGGGCTAATTGATAAAAATGATTACGCTAAAATCGTAAATGAAGCTATAAAAAAGATTAAAAATCCAGAGCTTTTAATACCAAATTTAGAAAAAACAATGCTAAATTTAGCCCAAAATGAGAACTATGAAGAGGCTGCTAAGATAAGAGATCAGATCAAAACCATTAACGATACAAGCGTAAAAATCCAAATCGATCTAGCTAAATTAGAGGATTTTGAGGTCATTAGCGTCAATGTAAATTCTGGCTTTGTTTGTGGTGTTAGATTTAGCATTAGAGATGGTAGAGTTTGCTTTTGTACTCACAGCATTAAACCAGCTCAAGATATGATAGAATCGGATTTAGAAGCGTTATACTCAACTATGATTTTAGATGCTTTTACAATAGATCAGCCTGTAGGTGCGACTAAAATTTACACATACGCAAAGCTTGAAGATGAGAAGATTTTAACTGATATATTAAATTTACGCCATAATAAAAAATTTCAAATCACTCAGCCAAAAATCGCAGAGAAAAAAGAGCTAGTAGATATCGCCTACCAAAATGCTCTTGAGTTTATAAAAAAACATATCAAAACAAATGATTACACTCTAGCAAGGGAAATTCAAGATCTATTTGAGTTAAATAATCTACCATTAAAAATTGAGATTTTTGATAACTCTCATCTATTTGGCTCAGCTCCAGTTGGCGCTATGGTCGTGTGGGAAAATGGGGAATTTAATAAAGCAAAATATCGCCATATGCACCTTCAAGATATAAATGATTATGACCAAATGTCAAAGCTCTTAACCCATAGAGCCAAAAGCTTTGATAAAGCCCCAGCTCCTGATTTATGGATTATAGATGGTGGCGATGCCTTGCTAAATTTAGCCAATCAAATAATCAAAAGTAGTGGAGCAAATGTCGATATAATCGCAATATCTAAAGAAAAAATTGACGCTAAAGCAAATAGAGCAAAAGGCAGGGCAAGTGATAAAATTTACACAAATATAGGCAAATTTAGCCTTAATCCAAATGATACAAAACTGCAATTTATCCAGCGTTTGCGAGATGAGGCGCATAGATTTGCCATTAGTTTTCACCAAAAAAGTAGGCAAAAAATTGATATACAAAGTAGTCAATTAGCCACTCTTGGTATATCAAAAGGATCAATAATCAAGCTTATTAACTACTTTGGTAGCTTTGAAAATATCCAAAATGCTAGCTTTGATGAGATAAAAAAAGTAACCAATAAAAGCGTAGCCCAAAAGATAACAAAAAGCTAAATTTAGCCATTAAATCAAGAGCTAAAACTCTTGAGTATATTCGTATCCAGCGTCTTTTAAGGCTTTTTGAACTCTATCTTGGTGCTCCTTGCCTTTAGTCTCTAAAGTGATGGTTATCTTAGCATCGCCATAGCTTAATTTGGTTGAAAATCTATCATAATCAATCTTAACGATATTTGCCCCAGCAATCCTTAAGACATCTCCAAGTGCCATTAAAGCACCTGGCTTATCGATCAAAGTAACATTAATTATCATCTTTCTATAGCTCTTTAAAAGGCCTTTTTCTATAATCACGCTTAGAGTTTGTACATCTATATTGCCACCGCTTAAGATAGCACCGATCTTAGAGCCCTTTTTAAACTCAAATTTACTCTCCAAAATGGCTGCTACCGATACCGCACCAGCTCCTTCAACCATAATTTTTTGCTGCTCTAAAAGATATAAAATCGCATTTGCGATCTCCTCATCATCTACTTGTACCATCTCATCTACGCTTTCTAAAATATGAGCTAGAGTAATCTTACTAGCATCTCTAACAGCAATTCCATCAGCAATGGTGCGGACACTTTTAGAATTGTGTTGGCACCTATCTTTAAAGCTCTCAAACATAGCTGGAGCCCCCTTAGCACTAACGCCAATAATCTTAATATTTGGATTAATCTGCTTAGCACAACTTGCCACACCGCTAATAAGCCCACCACCGCCAACTGGCACAACTATATAATCAAGATCGCTAACCTCATCTAGCATCTCTAGAGCGATTGTTCCTTGACCGGCTTGGACTAGCTCATCATCAAATGGATGGATAAAGCTCATATTATTCTCTTTAGCATACTCTAAGGCATACGCATAAGCCTCATCAAAATTATCCCCCTTTAAAATCACTTCAGCACCAAGAGCTTTAGTCCCAGCGACCTTTGATAGCGGTGCTGCTTCTGGCATGATAATTGTGGATTTAACACCAAAGTGCTTTGCGCTGATTGCGACCCCTTGAGCGTGATTACCAGCACTTGCTGCTACGACTCCACACTTTTTAGCATCTTCATCTAAATTTGCAATTTTATTAAAAGCACCCCTGACCTTATAAGCCCCAGTTATTTGTAAATTCTCTTTTTTAAGATAAATTTGCGCATCTGCTATCTTGCTTAATTTAGGAGCAAATCCAAAAGGAGTTTTAGCCACAAATCCATCGATATTACGCTTAGCTTGGATAATTTTATTTAAACTTATCATTTCTTAATCCTTTTATGCTCTATCATTATACAAGCATCTTGAACGAAATTTAACCCCGCATTTTGCGCAATCTGCTTAGCCTCATCATTTATAATCCCTAATTGTAGCCATAGATTTTTCACGCCTAATTTCACTGCTTCTTTGGCTAATTCAGTGGCAAACTCAGCCTTTCTAAACATAACTATAGTATCTATATTTTGATTAATCTGGCTTAGGCTTTGATAGGTTTGGCGTCCATTTATCTCTACGCTTTTTGGATATATGGCAAATACATTAAAACCTTGCTCTATTAAGTAGTTACCAACATGATTACTAGCCTTACTTGGATCTGGACTAAAGCCTACAACGGCTATATTTTTCATTGAATTTAAAATATTTTGCATTATTTTTCTTTTTTGTGATTTTTAGGTTTAGATTTTAACGAAATTTTGCTAAGTTTAAATTTAAATTACCCAAAAGCTTTGGTAATAAGCTTTTGGTAGTGTGATTATTTATTTAATAATTCTTTTTACATCAATTTCATTGGCAAAAACGCCATTGCCATCGACTTCACCATATATTGTGACAACTTCATCAGGACCTACGCTAAGCCCATACCAATCCTCATCATCAATCTCTATAATAATAGTATCTTTGCCATCGCTAAATTTATACTTTTCATGTCCGACTTGAGCTATGATTTTGCCTTTTATCTCAACCAAAGTATCATCCCAAGCACGAAGAGCTTCTTTGACTGTTGTAACTCCGCTTTTTGGACCTAAAAATCCACCTTGATTAATCGGTGCTTGACCACCTGTAAAGCCTGCTGCGTTAGCACTAATTGCTAAAGCTAAAATCGCTATCAAACTAATTTTTTTCATTTTACTTCCTTTAATAATTAATATGGCGTAATTTTATACCATATTTGTTAAGCAAGTGTGAAATTTAAAAGTATATTTTAATAAATATATAAAAATTTTGTCTAAAGTTATAGCTTTTTATCTTTACAAAAGCAAAGATAGCCAAAAACTAATCAAACTAAATTCCCCCATAATAACTTATATTTTATTGCTTTTTTATAAAATACCTTAATTTTAACAAAATTTTCACCGAAACAAACTAGAGATAAAAAGCGTAGAAATCATAAAAATCGGGTATATTATCACATTAAAACGAAAAATTAATTTAAATAAAAACTCTCTAATTTTTTTAAATTTTTTTAACTCTTCATCAGTGTAATTAGAATAATCACCATTAGCAAAGCTAAATCTCAAAGCCAATTTTGGTATCTTATACAAAAAAGGAAATTTATCACCAATTCCTAAAAAATTATCCTTAAATGGCTTAGCGTATGGGTCTGGAAATAACCTATTAACAATAGCAAATGGTAAGAAAAATAGACAAATCAAGCCAAATATAGTAAGTATAAGCAATAAAGATATAAAAGCTCCAATTGTAAATAAACCAATAATACCAGCAAACATATTAATCTCCTTAAAAATATATTATTTTAATGAAAAATTATAAAAATATTCGCCCAAGCAAAAGCACTTAAACCAAGAATAAAAGTAAGAATTGGATAAGAAAAACAAAAAACAAAAATCCTAAAAGCTAAATCCGATTTAAAACTATAATCAGCTCTTTTTTTAAAATAAAAAAATATCATCAAAATAGATGAAAACAAAATAATCAATAGTAGTAATAGCGCAAAAATAAGAAACAAACCACTTAAAAAATCTACCAAAATCCCCATTTAACTGCCCATATCTAAATATCTACTAAATTAATATTATAATATATCGCTAAGCTTATTAAATAAATTTAACGCAAAATCATCAAATTTAGCCCCTTTTAAGTGGCGTTTGCAAAATTCCACAATAACCCCATGATAGCGGCAAAATAGCTCATTATCGCTTATATCGCCAATTGCTTTATAAACCTCATCTCTATCAATGCTCTCTAACCACTCTTTAGCCTCTTCATAACTCTCAAACTCATACCCAAGGGCTCTTAAAATCCGATTAGTATAGCTATCAACGACCATCTCATCACGCCCACAAGCAAAGCATAAAATAGAATAAACACTCTCTAGCCCCAAGCCCTTTTGAGCTATTAGCCAATCAAAGCTAACCCTACTAGCAAACTCATCAAAGCTATCAAATTTAGTTACAATATTATTACAAAGTAGATTTAATCTCTTAGCCTTAGTGTTGTAAAATCCACTTGGCTTAATAAGCTCACTTAATATCTCAATATCTAAATTTGCTATATCATTTAGAGTTTTAACGCCATAATTTTTTAGATTATTTAAGGATTTTTCTACGCTAGACCACTTGCTATTTTGGGTTAAAATAACACCCACTACAACCCAAAAAGTCCCATAATCAGGCCACCAATGCCTATTTAGATTAAAATCAAACTCACAAACCTTATCAAGTGCTAAAAATAGCTCAACGCTTCTCAATATACTCCTTTGTCATTTGCCAAAACTGCTTAGCATTTCTAGGGCTTCTTACACCTTTGCTAGCTGCGTATGCTAGGGCTTCATTTTTTATCCTATCTTTATTGATATTGCTACTTTCAAAAAATTTACTCACAATATCGATATATTCATCGATCCCTAACTCATAAAAGCTAATATGAAGTCCAAATCTATCAGCAAGGCTTAAATTCTCCCTGCTATTTTCCTTCTCAATGATATAATTATCGCTATTTGGTTTGCTTTTTACAAGGTGTTTTAAATTGGTCGTAGCGTAAAATATTACATTTGATGGGGTCGCTTGAATAGAGCCTTCAAGAAGATTTTTTAACTCAGATAATGAGCTATCTGTATTTTCAAATCCAAAATCATCGCAAAAAATAATAAATTTATACCTCTTTTTATCTCTAATTTTATCTAAAATTTTATGAAGATACTTAAGCTCTTTAGTGCTTATCTCTATAAGCCTTAAATTCATATCCATAAATTTACAAAATACAGCCCTTACAAGGCTAGATTTACCACAACCCCTCTCGCCCCATAAAAGCACATGATTTACAACATCATCATTGATAAATTTTAGCGTATTATTTACAAGCTTCTCTTTTTGCTCTTTAAGTCCTATTAAATCATCTAAATTTGTATAGGCAAGCTCACTTACGGCCTTTAATTTTCCATCTCTTACGATAGCTGCTTTGGTCTTTTTCCACTTTATTTTCACTAAAATACCCCTATTGTTTTAGATGTATAATCCACGCTCATAGCTGTGTATGGGTTTTTTAATTGCTTGTTTAGATAGTTTGTTGATTGCGAATTTTGGGTATTTTGATCGGCTTTTGCTTCTTGGGTTTGATTTTTTTGAATTTCTATCTTAGCATCAATCTCCATACTTGTGGCCGTAGCTGCTACTTGTAAATCAGCCGCACTAGGCTGAGCTGGTGCTAGGGCGGCTCTTTTGATTTGTCCTGCTTTTTTCAATGTCTCTTCTGGCGTATTGCCTGGAGATGTGTCTATACCAACTTCACCGCCTATAGCATACATTTTATTATCTGGTCCCCTTTGGTAGCTATAGGTAGCACCAGTTGTAAGCCCAGCTCCAGCTGACATATGCGCTGCTTCGTGAGTTCTAACTTCCAAATCACGCTTTTGCAACTGGGTAATTTGCATCTTTTGCTCTTTTGTTAGCTCATATTTACTAGCTTGATCTTGTGAATTTTGCGTATTGCTATCGCTACTTTGCTTCTCTTGCGAAACCTCTTTTTCTATAGTATAAAGTGGCTGATGGTAAGATAGCCCAGAAATAGTCATCTATTTTTCCTTAAATAGCGTAAAATTTCAGCTAAGACATCATCATCATCTTTGCTTGGCGATTTTAAAGCAACTTTTGTTCCATCGATTTTGGTTAAAGTGATATTTTGCTCATAGCTACTAACGCTCTTAAATCCTTGCTGTGCTGACATAATCTTTATAACTATAATATCTAAAAACTGCTTAGTATAAATATCAAGCTTGCCAAATCTATCTTCAATCTCCCCACCAATTTCATATACTTCACTTGCTTGATTACACTTACTAAGACGCCTATAAAGCTCTAGTCTTAATCTATCTTCGCTAATTAGCTCACTATTTAAAAAGGCATTTACACTAAGTTTAATATCTACTTGAGACTCCTTTTTATCATTTTTATTTAAAAGCGAATTTATCTCATCTTCTAGCATTTTAAGATATAAAGAGTAGCCAATGGCCTCTATATGACCGCTTTGCGCTTCTCCAATTAAATTTCCGCCACCCCTAATCTCTAAATCATGATAAGCAAGCAAAGCACCACTACCAAGGAATGAATTTGACTCTAGTGCCACAAGACGCTTAAGCGATTCATCGCTTAGCTCATCTTTATTTTCTACTAAGAAATAGCAATACCCCTGCTTAGAGCCTCTGCCTACTCTACCACGGAGCTGATGTAAATCCGCAATACCAAATTTATTTGCTTCATCAATTATAATTGTATTTGCATTTGGGATATGAATTCCACTCTCAACAATACTAGTACAAAGCAATAAATCATACTCGCCATTAGCAAATTTAATCATCTCATCTTCGCTAGTTTTCGCATCAATCTTGCTATGAAGAGTAAGAATCTTTAAATTTGGCACTATATCTTTGATCTCACGCTCAATGCTTGGCATATCAGCAATTTTATTATGCAAGTAAAATATCTGCCCAGCACGGCGTAGCTCACGCATAATCGCCTCTTTAATCAAGCTTCTATCCCACTGCTTAACAAAGGTGCGAACATCTAATCTATCAAGTGGCGGCGTGGTGAGTGTGGCATAGCTTTTAATGGAGCTAAGAGCCATATTTAAGCTTCTTGGAATTGGTGTAGCTGACATAGATAATAGGTGGGAGTGATCGCTAAATTCTTTTAATTTCTCTTTTTGCTTTACCCCAAATTTATGCTCTTCATCTATAATGATTAGACCCAAATTTGCACTTTGCACGCTCAAAAGTGCGTGTGTCCCAATAACCACAAGTGGCTTAGAGTCCTTTAAATCAGCTAATAACCTAGCCTTATCTTTAGCCGTGCTAAATCTATCAAGTCGCCTAACATCAATATCAAATTTACTCAATCTATCGCTTAAGCTTTTATAGTGCTGAGCACAAAGCAAGGTAGTAGGCACAAAAAATAGAGCTTGAAATCCACTTTTAACACAAGCAAATATCGCATTCATAGCTACTTCAGTCTTGCCAAAGCCCACATCGCCACTTAAGAGCATATCCATAACCTTGCCACTTCTTAAATGATTTAAAATAGAGCTTATAGCTACACTTTGATCTTGGGTGTATTCAAATCCAGCTTGTGCTTGAAAACTAGCAAATTCAGCACTATCAATATCGATTTTGACACCCTCTATCAGCTCCCTTTTAGCTGCTAGTGAGATAATCTTACTAGCGATGATAAATAGCTTCTCTTTGACTTTTTGCTTAAGCTTTGTAAAACTCGCTTTACCAAGCTTATCTAAATTTACCACCGCACCACTTCCAGCAATATACCTATCTATCATATCAAGGTGCTCTGTAGGAAGGAGCAATCTATCATCATTTTGATAGGTTAATACCACAAATTCCTTGCTATTGCCAAGCACACAAATCAGCTCAAGACCAGCAAATTTACCAATGCCATACTCACTATGAACTACAAAATCTCCGATTTTTAATTCATCTAAAACAATGCTAGTTTTCTGTCTTTTCTTACGAGAAGTAAGGCGGTTTAGGCTGATTATAAGCTCATCTTTGCTTATTAAATTTAATATTAAATCGCTTTTAATAAAGCTTAAATTTGGATTTATATCTAACCCCAAAGCCCTAAATGCACTCTCATTAGAGCTTAAAATCTCTATCTTTTTATCCTTATGAAATGCTATAAGATCACTATTAATGCTACCTTCAAAGGCTCTATATATTTTTGATTTTGGTAAGGTATCAATGCTACTAAGTTTGCTTATATCCATATCACAATCATCGTAGTCAATCTCACAATCCTTAATAGCTTTAAACTGCTCTAAGTAATCTATAAATCCATCAATGACCCAAAAACCAAATGAATTTAGATCATTTACCAAATTATTTGATTTGATATCTTGTAAGCTATCTAAAGTGCTCTTAAACTCACTATCACTAAGTGCTGCTACATATGGAGTAATCGTAATGCTCTCTTCATTGCTAATGCTCTTTTGGGTAGCGGGGTCAAATCTGCGAATACTCTCTACTATATCAATATCTAGTGTAATTCTACAAGGCTGCTCATCTCCAACGCTAAAAATATCGATTATATCGCCACTAACCCTTATCTCGCCCCTACTTTCTACAATATCAACAAATGTATATCCATACCCTAGCATCTCATCTTTAAAGCTATTTAAGTCGATGGTATCAGCGAAATTTATCTTTTTTACCTTTAGCTGATTTGCGTTTGGGAGTTTATTTAGGATTGTTCTAAATGGGGAGATTATAAGTTTATTTGGATTTGTGCTTAGATGAAATTCGCTCAAAGCCTTGCTAATATCTAAAAGCTCACTATTAAAAGTTCTTAAATCATCGCCGTTTTTAGCTCTAAAATCAGGAAGGATAAAGCACTCACGCCCAGCATAACTAGCTGCAGCGTAAGCTTTGAGCGCATCTTTATCATCGCCTACAATTAAAATTTGAAACTGATCTTTATGGGTTTTAAAAAACTCATATACCCTTGATTGCACCACTTTCCTCTGTGTCAATTATCTCTAAATTTTCTAAAGATCTCATAGAGTCTGAGGCTTTGAGCGAATTTTTACCATCAAATCTACCGCCAGTTTCTATACTTAAGCTACCTGAGCATATATCGCCTAGCACAAATCCACCGCTTAAAATCTCAACTGAATCAGAATCGATATTACCCTCAAAAACGCCATTTATCACAACTTTAGAAGCTGTGATAATCCCAGTAACTTTACCATTTTTACCAATTACAACTGTGTTGCTAGATTTAATCATACCATCTACATGCCCTTCTATGTATAAAACCGAACTGCAAGCCAACTCCCCTTTTATATAAGCACCTTCTGATATTATGGTTGTTTCAGAGTTAAATTTGCCACTGCCTTTACTAAAGACTGCCATGATACTCTCTTCTCCTTTTGAAATATTTCTTCGTAATTTTTTCTATTCCAATTAATAAAATTTGCTGGATCTAGTGGTCTTTGCACAAACCTAATCTCATAGTGTAAATGCGGGCCTGTGCTTATACCAGTATTACCACTATAGCCTATTAAATCTCCTTTTTTAACAAACTGCCCCTCTTTGACAACATCTTTCCTTGATAGATGGGCAAATCTAGTCTTAAAGCCAAAATTATGCTCTAAAACCACCAAATATCCATATCCGCTAACTATATTAAACCCAGCTACTTGCACCACTCCATCAGCGGGCGCATATACTGGAGTTCCAATTGGCGCTCTAAGATCAATACCTTGATGTAAGTGTCTATGACCTAAAACTGGGTGAATTCTCCAGCCAAACTCAGCCGTTACACCACCATCTTCCATCACTTTACCATTTGGAATCATCGAAAATAGTATATTTTGCTGCTCTACTGTAAGCTTAATATTTTCTAATCTATCATCTATTGTAGTGCTATTTGCCTCATCATTTAGCCCTATTTGCTCTTCTAAAAGAGAAATTTTATCCTCGATTGCTATTAGCTCCTCTTCTTTAGTGGAGAGCTTTTGCTTCATCTTTTCATACTCTAAATTTAAACTCTCGCTACTGCTTATTAGCTCCTCTTTGGTCTGCCTAAGAGCATTTGTCTCATCTTGTAAATAGCCCATATATAAAGCCCCAAAGACAAAAATCAATAATAAAATAGCAAAAATATATATAAAAATTTTCTTTAATACCTGACTTAATAGATAGTTTCTAGAGCCATTAACATCAGTTATGGTAACTACAATCTTATCTTTCAATCTCTTCCTTAATAAAATTTTCTACTAACATAAACGATCCAAAGAGCAAATAACGCTCTTTTTCATCAAGATTTTTAAACTCAAAGCACTTAATTTTAAGCTCTTTTGAAAGCTCAATAATCCTATCTACTGCTAATTTTCTATTTTGACTTGGATAATTATAAACCAAAATTGTATCAATAAAAGGCTTTAAGCTTGATAAAACTCCAAAAATATCTTTATCATCAAAGGCATTATATATCAAATTTACCCTATCCCAGCCTATATCTTGTAGATATTTTGCTACGGCTTTAGCTGCGTGGGGGTTATGGCCGACATCTACTATTAGATTATTCTTTATCCTTTGGCATCTGCCAATTAAGCTTAATTTATCTAAATTTAAAATTATATTATCCAAATTCTCTACACCCAAAATGTGAGCCGCATTTGCCGCTAAGCTTAGATTCATCTTTAAAAACTCAGGCAAATTAAATCTTTTAGCATACTCATCAATGCTACTTTGAAATATATCGCTTTGGAATATTAAATTTGTATTTTTACTCTTAGCAATCTCTTTAGCTATATCTTTACAGGCAAATTCGCTACTAACCAAAGCCACCCCTCCCATCGCATTAAGCTTGGTTGTAGCAATCTTACTAAGAGTATCCCCAAGTATATCAGTATGATCTAAGCCAATTGGCGTAAAAATGCTAAGGATTTTATCAAAGGCGTTAGTAGCGTCATACTCACCACCCATTCCAGCCTCCATAATAAGATAATCATACCCATCAAATAGCACTCCAGCCATCAAGGTTGCCCACTCAAAATAGCTTAAACTCTCTATCATCTGATTTGCGTTATCAAAGGAGTTAAAAATATCTAAAAGCTTAATATGAGCTAAATTTAATCTATCTTTATCAATGACTTCACAACTACTATAAAATCTCTCACTAAAATCAAATATATGCGGACTACTATAATGCGCTACTTTTTTACCACTAGAAGAGAGAATTTGAGTAAAAAATCTGCCAGTACTACCCTTGCCATTAGTGCCTAATATATGGATAATTGGTGGCGTATTTAGCTTAATTTGTTTAAAAATCCTAGGAAATCTCTCATAATCAATCTCTTTATAATAAATAGGCTTTGAGCTTAGGAATTTCTCATAATCCATCAAATCGCTTTTATGCAATTTAACCCCTCGCTTCTGGCTGATTTTAATCTCAAATTTGCCCTTTGTATCATATCAGTTTGGTTATTTACACTAGATCTAATGGCAATTCCACAGCTAGCACCTACTATGATATGCTCATTTTTATATCTAAATTTATACCCTGAAATATCATTTAACATCATTTGGGCTAAATTCACACAACCATTTGTATCCAAATTTGCTACTAATATCACAAACTCATCTGTATTTGTCCTAGCGATAAATTCGCCATTTAAACAGCGATTTTGTATAATTTTAGCCATTGTAGATAAGATAGCATCTTTAGCATTTGCCCCATATTTAGCACTAGTATCATCTAAGCCATTAATCCCAATAATCATAATAGCATAATCCACGCCATATTTTAAATTAGCCTCTTCAATGCTAGCTAGCTCCATCTCAAAGCTACTTTTATTATTTAACCCTGTTATCTCATCTTTTTGGATATTAGCCCTAGCTATCATCTCTTCAAGCTCTTTTACTCGCTCTTTTAGATTATTTATAACCTTACTATCATCGCTTAATTTTGAGCTCATCGCTTTTATCTTACTACGAAGGGTATTTGATGTATTTTGCAATTTTAGCTTTATAGTATTATAATCATCAATTGAAGTGATACTATCAATATCAAAAATAGCACTATCAACCATACTGCCATTATCTAAAAGCGTCGTGGCAAAATCTTGAATTTGAGTATTTAAGCTATTTAATATCTCATCTAAAATAGCAATTTTATGCTTTATCTCATTTTGGTCAAGCCTAACTCTTTTTAAGATACATCTCTTAATATCATCTTCCATAGCTGGACTACTAAGCAAGGCTGGATCTTGCCTTAAATGCTCGCTAACTGCGGCTAGATCATCATCGGCACCTGGGGCTATAGATGGGACTAAAGCCGCTATAAGTAGATCGCAAATTTTAGAATATTGTAAATCTTGCTCTTTAGAATTATCTTTAAATTTCTCTATTTTAGAGATTATGCTCTCTATATCATCGCTCTGTTTTATCCCATATTTTTCTAATCTTTTTATATAGTTATCATCAAAATGTGAAACAAAATCAAACCAACGATCTCTAATCAAATTTAAACTATCTACGCTTATTATGCCATCTAGCATAGAGATGCTTGAATTTGCTAAATCCTTAGCTTTGGTATTATGTAATAAATTTATAGCGTGTAAAATTCGCTTTAAAAGCATCATTTGAGCTAGGCTAATCTTAGTAATATCAGTTGGATTAGCACGATTTAGTCTAGAGCTAATGAAAACAAAAAGCTCATCAATATTCCTTACATTCATCTTTTTTAGCTCATTTTGATAGCTTTGATCTAGCTTGGATATATAATTTTCTAGCTTCTTACACTCCATCGCACTAAGACCCCTTCTAGCTGCTGCAGCACAAAAAAGAGTGTGATAATTATCAGGAGTTAGGGTGATTTTCTTTTGACTTGCTTCTTGAAATACATCTTTTATAACATCAGATATTAGACTTGCCATCTAAAAGACCTTGCATAGCTAACTTGCTTATAAATTCATCAAAGCTTTGAAGTGAGGCATTTGTAATAGCGTCAAATCTCTCACTATCGCTAATAACACTATCTGTAAATCGCTTATCATCAATCCTTCTTGTTACACGAAAATCATAATCCCCACTAGCTAAAATACTCTTAATATTGCCATTTTTTTGCTTTAATCTATACTCCATAATCAAATTTGCTTTATATGCAGTAGCATAGCCAAATTGGTCATATGAAATAGCGGTAAATGTCAGCGATTTTATAGATGCGATAATTATACTCTCAGCTAGATCTTTTGATACTAAATCAGTCCCAAGGCGTCTTAACATGGCAGATTTTATACCATCTTTTATATTTACTGAGCTCTCTGGGTCAATCTTGCTAATAATCACATCAATCCAAACACTACCACCCAAAACATCTCTAGCAGCCACGCTAGATGGCTTATATCCACAACCCACAATCAAAAAAGCTAGCAATAAAATGGCAAATAGTCTCACTTTAGCCCTTTATAACGATATTTACAAGTTTATTTGGTACATAAATTTCTTTTACTATTTGTGCTTGTACGATCCACTTAGATACTGCTACTTTGGCTTGAGTAATTATCTCTTCATTGCTTAAGCTCTTATCTACTTCGATTTGGGCTCTTCTTTTGCCATTTATAGTAATTACTAAATTTATTATATCACTATCAAAAACCTCGCTTTTTAGCTCAATTTTTCTAAAATTTTTAAGCCCAAATAGCTTGCTACTAAGTTCCCAACAAATATGCGGGATAATTGGCTCTAGTAAATTTAAAATTATATAGTAGCCCTCTGTCCATATATCTTTATTATTTTGAGCATTTAGGGCATTTAGAGCCTCCATACAAGCTGCGATTAAGGTATTAAAAGCAAAGCTACTCTCAAAAACATCGCTTGATTTTTTAAGCGCTTCATAGACCTTTAATCTTGCGTATTTTTCATCTTTATCTAAATTTGAGTGATTTATATCTGGAATTTGCTCTGTTTTATAGGCATTTACACTTCTATCACAAAGCCTATTTATAAACTTAAACGCACCCTCAACGGCACTATCATTCCACTCAAGCTCCTTTTGCGGTGGGGCTGCAAAGAGTATAAATAGCCTTGCTGTATCAGCACCATATTTAGCGATAATCTCATCAGGATCAACTGTATTTCCCTTGCTTTTACTCATCTTAGCACCATCTTTTAAGACCATACCTTGAGTAAGCAAACTAGCAAAAGGCTCACTATCACGCAAATATCCAAGATCTCTTAAAACCTTTTGAAAAAATCTAGCGTATAAAAGATGAAGTATAGCATGCTCTATCCCGCCGATATATTGATCTACGCTCATCCAGTAATCAACGCTTTTTTTATCTATGGCTACTTTTTCCCAAGTTTTCTCATCACTTGCATATCTAGCAAAATACCAGCTACTTTCAAAAAATGTATCCATAGTATCGGTTTCTCTGTTAGCTTGATTACCGCATTTAGGGCATTTGCAGTTTTTAAAATTTGGATGCTTATCTAGCGGATTTCCCTCTCCAGTGATAACCACATCATCAGGCAATAAAATAGGCAAATTTTCAAGCTTTTGGGCTACAATTCCGCATTTATCACAATGCACCATCGGTATAGGCGCACCCCAATATCTCTGCCTAGAGATACCCCAATCTCTTAATTTATAGTTTGTAACCTCTTTGCCAGTGTTATTATTTTGAAAATAATTTATAATAACCCTACTAGCCTCTTCATACTCCTTGCCATTTATCATATCGGAATTTATATGCTTACCACTTTTTTGAGTATATGGCAACTCATCGCACTCTATTACCTTCTTAATAGGCAAATTAAATTTAATAGCAAACTCATAATCCCTCTCATCATGAGCTGGAACTGCCATCAATGCCCCATGCCCATACTGGGCTAATACAAAATTAGCACACCATATCGGCACTAGCTCTTTGGTTAGCGGATGGATAGCATTAATACCTAAATATACCCCATCTTTATCGGCTATTTGACGCTCTTTAGGGCTTTGATTTAACATAGATTTAATCTTATCTTTTATATCTGTGCTTATAAATTCGCTATTTAATAATCCCTTTACAATATCATGCTCAGGTGCTAAAGCACAATAGCTAACACCATAAATAGTATCTGGTCTAGTGGTAAAGACCATAAATCCATCATTTTTGACTATCTCTTTACTACTATCATCAAACTCGAATTTAAACTCAAGCCCATTGCTCTTTCCTATCCAATTCTCTTGCATAGTAATAACCTGGCTTGGCCATTTGCCCTCTAAATCCTTTAAGCACTCTAAAAGCTCATTAGCATATTCAGTAATTTTAAGATAGTATCCTGGCATCTCTTTTTGGACTACTTCATGCCCACATCTCCAGCATTTGCCATCTTCGACTTGCTCATTTGCTAAGACGGTTTGGTCATTTTCACACCAATTTACTACAGCTGATTTGCGATATACTAAGCCTTTTTCATACATTTTTATAAAAAACTCTTGCTCCCACTTTGTATAAAGTGGATCGCTTGTAGCTAGTAATCTCTTTTTAGAGAAGCTAAACCCCAAAGAATCAAGCTCTTTTATCATATAATCAATATTTTCATAAGTCCATTTCTTAGGATGGATTTTATGCTTTATAGCAGCATTTTCTGCTGGCATACCAAAGCTATCAAAGCCCATTGGCTGAAGGACATTAAAGCCTTGATTTCTATAGTATCTAGATAGGGCATCTCCTATACTATAGTTTCGCACATGCCCCATATGGAGCCTACCGCTTGGATATGGAAACATTGATAAAATATACTTTTTAGGCAAATTATAATCATCTTTAGGCTCACTATAACCGCTATCTCTCCATGTGCTTTGCCATTTATACTCTATATCTTTAGCTATGTATTGCATTTATTTATCCTTAGAATTCATCTCTAGTTTTATACGCTTCTATCAATATTAAAATAATAGAAAATATATTTGCCAAAATCGCACCAATAACTAGCGTATATACCATACTTTGACTATAGCCAGTTATAAGCAACACAAAAGCAGGAATTAGATGTAAATCAGCCACCAATGAACTAGCAAAAAGCTCAGCTGCAAGTAGGTTTCTTACCCCTACTTTAAGCAAGGTAGAGATCAAATTTATACTAGCAGCGATAAATAACGCAACAGCATTATCCTCAAATAAAAAACCAGCCGTAGTAGTCAAGCTCATAAGTGCAAAAAATGTAAATATAACCTTACCCCAATCCATATAAACTCCTTATAATCTACCTTTTTCATACATAGCGCGAATTTTCTCTTTCTCTTTCTTTCTTAGCTCTTTAGCAACCATTAAAGCTCTATACTCTTCAACACTAAATCTAAACCAACTAAGCATAGGCGCAGCGATAAAAACTGAGCTAATAGTCCCAATCAAAATTCCAATTATCATAATAATAGAAAAGCCATGTATCATATCTCCACCATAGAAAAATAGCGTAATAACGGCTAAAAGTGTGGTAACTGATGTCATCAAAGTCCTAGAAAGAGTAAGCGATACAGACTCATTAATCACGCCAAATAGCTCTATAAATTTACTCTCTTTAACCCTCTCTCTAATCCTATCAAAAATAATGATAGTATCATTTAGCGAGTAGCCAAGAACGGTTAAAATCGCCGCAAGAGTATCTAAATTTACATCAATACTAAGCAAACTAATAGCCCCAAGCACTATAACCACATCGTGAATTTCGCTAAATATAGCAGCTAGAGCAAATCTCCACTCAAATCTAACACCGATATATATAAGTATAAGCACAAGAGAGACAATCACAGCCATTATCCCCTTCTCTCTTAGCTCACTACCGATTTTTGGTCCTACCACATCAACTCTGCGAATCTCAAATTCTCCACTATCTTTAAGCATATCAGCCACAAAAGCCCCAGGATTATTACCCAAACTATCGCTAGTTGTGGTATATCTAATGGTGATTTCACTAGCTGAGCCAAACTCAGTTATACTAGCATTTTTTAAAATTTCATTACTAGCAAATTTATCTCTAATCAAATCTATTGGCGCATCTTTATCATGATATTTAACCTGAATTAGCGTCCCACCAGCAAAGTCAATCCCATAATTTAACCCCTTGGTAAATAAAAGAGCAATAGAGCCAAAAAATAGCGTAGCAGAGATGGCAAACATAACCCATCTAATACCCATAAAATTATATATTTTACCCTTATCAAATATCTGCATTATTAGCCCCTTTTAATCCTATAACCAAACCAAAGCACACTACTACCTCTTTCTATCTTACGGCTTAAAAACTCAAACATACCATGAGTGCCTAAAATCGCAGTTAGCATAGAAGCGATGATACCGATACTCATAGTTACAGCAAAGCCTTTTACCGGTCCAGTCCCATAAGCATATAGGGCAGCTGAAGTTATAAGCGTGGTTAAATTTGAATCAACAATCGCACTCATAGCATTTTGATACCCCTTTTGGATACAAGTATGTATATTGTGCCCCTCTTTTAAAAGCTCCCTAATACGCTCATTTATAATCACATTTGCATCAACAGCCATACCGATAGTAAGCAAAATACCAGCCATACCAGGAAGTGTAAGCGTCGCACCAAATAACGCCATAACCGCTATAAGTAGCAATATATTTACAACCAAAGCAATATTAGCCAAAACTCCAGCTAATCCATACACTAAGACCATAAATAATAAAACCAAAACAGCCCCTAAAGATAGCGCTACCATACTTTGATCTATACTTTGCTGACCTAGGCTTGGGCCTATACTTCTTTTTTCTTCCAAATTTACAGGTGCTATTAAGGCTCCACTTCGTAAAGCTATAGCTATATCACGAGCCTCTTCAATGCTAAATCCACCGCTTATTTGACCACTTCCACCGCCGATTCTCTCATTAATAGATGGGGCTGAATATACTCTATTATCTAAGACTATAGCAAGTCTTTTGCCTACATTTGCCCCGGTAAAATCACCGAATTTAGCAGCCCCTTGAGCATTTAGGGTGAAATTTATAATTGGCATATTTGTTTGATTATCAAATGCCACTCTAGCATCTACTAGCATACTTCCATCTAAAATTGGAATTTCATTTACCAAATACTTATATCTTGGATTTTTAGCATCGCTTAATAGTAGATCTCCATAAGCTGCGGCCTCATCTTCATTCATAGTTTGAGCTATATCTTGACGCTTTTCATCAACTGCCATTAGCTGTAAGTGGGCTGATTTTGCTATCAAATCCATAGCCCTTTGCTCATCAGCAGCACTCTTAATACCAGGAAGTTCAACTAAAATTTTATCCTCTCCTTGCTTAATCACCGTAGGCTCAGCTAAGCCAAATTGATCTAAGCGGTTTCTAATAGTCTCTACAGCTTGATCTACTGCGTATTTAGAGGTATCGATCTTCTCTTGCGGGGTAAGCAAAACTCTATAATTTAATCCATCTTTTTGCACCTCTACACCGCTGATTTTAGTCAAAATTTCATCTAATCTCTTAGCATCATCTCCATCTAAAAGCGATATATTAATGCCATTTTCATCAGCTTTTAATCTATCTACTAATATATCATTTTTATCGGTATCATACTTTATAGCTGAGGCTATTGTTTTGATTTTAGAGATTATTGCAGACTCTGTTTGGACGCTTAAGAGCATATACAAACCGCCTTGTAGATCCAGTCCTAGGCTTACCTTTTTACCATTTTGACTATCAGTGAAGCTTGGCATAGAAAAGAGTATGCCAAACGCAAAAGCAAGGATAAAAACTATAAGCCTGTAAGTTATCCTACTTCTCATCATTAGACTCTATTTTGTCTAATTTTTTGGCGACAAAATTTCTATCAATGCGGACAATTACATCATCATTAAGTTTAACTTTGATAAAATCATCTTCTGGTTTTATGACCTCGCACACTAAGCCTCCATTTGTTACGATTTTATCGCCTTTTTGGAGATTGGCTAGCATATTTTTATGCTCACGCTGCTGTTTTTGCTGTGGTCTAATAACTAAAAAATAGAATATTGCGAACAATACAACAAGGGGTAATAATGAAGTTAGCATTGAATTTTCTGCCATGTGGATCCTTTAAGAAAAAATTAGTTGATTATTTTACATTAAAATTTATAATAAAAGGCTTTATAATATCTATTTTACTCTCGCTTTTTATATTTTTAGATCTACTAAATTTAAAATATATTGCAAATTTAGGTCTAATTAGTGCGATTTTAGGCCTATATCTATTATTAAAAAATAATAGAAAAATTTGGTTTTGGAGTGGGTTTTTTATCGGATTATTTTGGTTTTACTGGATTAGCTTTAGTTTGATTTATTATAATTTTAGCTATCTTATACCTATTGAAATTTTGGGAATTTGCTTAATATATGGCTTTATATTTTTGGCTATTGGTTGGCTAGAAAATATATATATTAAGGCGATTTTCTTGCTTTTTGCTAATCTCATCGCCCCTTTTGGCTTTGATTGGTTAAATTTTCAATTAATCTTTATAGATACCCCATTTATCCCATCTATATATACCCTTGCTTTGGTGCTAATCTGCCTTATTATAGCTATTAAATTTAATGGATATTTTGGGGCTATATTGCTTATTTGCTCCCTTATGATTAGCTACAATAAACCAGCCAAATATGAGAATTTGCCATTTGATATTTCGCTTATTAGCACAGATCTTAGCCAAGATCAAATTTGGGATCGCAACACAAAAGATAAGATTATCAAAAGCAATCTTGATATAATCGACCTAGCTATCAAAGATGGCTCTAGGGCTGTGGTGCTGCCTGAGAGTGCCTTTCCGCTATTTTTAAATAAAAGCCAAATTCTACTTAGTGAGCTTAAGCAAAAATCCCACCAAATAGCCATAATAGCTGGAGCCTTAGGGATTAGCGATAATAAGCTTTATAACTCAACATATATATTTGATAAAGGGGAATTTCAAAGGCTTGATAAGCTCATTTTAGTCCCATTTGGCGAGGAGATCCCGCTGCCAAATTTCATTAAAAATCCTATTAATACCCTATTTTTTGGCTCTGCGGTGGATTATAGCAAGGCTAATGGGGTAAGTGATTATGAGATTGATGGAGTAAAGATTAGAAACGCCATCTGCTACGAAGCTACTAAAGATGAGCTATTTAAGAATGATCCTAAATTTATGATAGCTATTAGCAATAATGCGTGGTTTAGCCCATCTACCCAGCCAAATTTACAAAGCAAACTACTAAAATTAATGGCATTTAAGCATAAAACCACGATATATCATAGCATAAATGGCAGCTTAAGTCAGTTAATCACCCCATAAAAGTTACCATAAGTAACACAATATTGAAATATTGTAAATTTTTATCTTATTTTATTAAATTTAAGCTTAGATTAATGGGGGGGGGTATAATGAAGTTATGAATTTTTAATTCAAATTTTATTATACAAGGGGTTTTTCTATGACAAACATAGTTAAATTTGGTGCTGCGGTTGTAGCAGCTACAGCTATTTTAAGCAGCAATGCAGTAACGCAAAGCGTATTTGTAGGGGTTGAGGGTGGTTTCTTACAAAGCAGAACAACATTAGATGAAATTTTCCCTTCAACTATTGATGATCCAAGTGATACTTCAGTTGAGCTTGGATTAAAAGGTGGTTATGACTTTGATACTTTTAGAATTTGGGGTGGATTATCGTTTAGAACTGCAGGTAGCCAAGTATATCATTTACAAAATTTAACAAATGGTAGTGATACTGTAAATATAAATGGTAAATTCATCTGGCAAACTAACAATATCTTATTAGGTGCTAACTATACTCCATCACTTAATTATAAATTCAAATTATCTCTTGGTGCTTATACCGGTCTTTCTATCGTTAAAGGAGAATTTAATGGTCAAGCTAGTTATGCTAGTGGTTCACTCGGATATGATTCAAAATCTGGCGTAGGCAATCTATTTGGTGTAAAACTTGGCGCTATCTATGAGGTTGATAAAAATAATGAGATTGAATTTGGCGTCAAAGGGGATTATCAAACAACCGGTATAGACGAATTTGATAATATACTAAATTATGGTATATATGTAGGATATAACTACAAATTTTAATAAACGGGGCGTTAATCTGCCCCCATATTTACTTTAAATTCTAAGATTTATCAAGCACCAAGATACTTCTTGCGAATTTCATCATTATTAGTCATATCTTTTGATACTCCCTCCATTACTATATGACCATTTTCTAACACATAGGTATAATCGCTGGTTTTTAGGGCTAAAAAAGCATTTTGCTCTACCAAAAGTATAGTAATGCCCTCTTCTTTTAACCTCTCTATAATATCAAAAACTTCCCCAACAATCTTAGGAGCTAGTCCAAGGCTTGGCTCATCTAGCATTAAGAGCTTTGGCTCACTCATTAAAGCTCTAGAAATAGCAAGCATTTGAGCCTCTCCACCGCTTAGAGTTCCAGCTAATTGATCTCTTTTATGCTTTAATCTAGGAAATAGCTCATACATAGCATCTCTTAAATGCTCATAATTTTCATCATTATTAAAAGCCCCCATTTTAAGATTTTCTTCTACGCTTAGATTTATAAAGACTCTTCTACCTTCTGGGACTAGGGCTATTCCTTGCCTTACTATAGTGTGAGTCTTATGTCTGCTGGTATCATAGCCTAAGAAATTTATCTCTCCGCTTCTTTTAACTGAGTTTATAAGTGCATTTAGTGTGCTAGTTTTACCCGCACCATTTGAGCCAATTAAGCTTACTATCTGACCTGTTTGAACTGAAAAGCTAATCCCCTTTACAGCCTCGATCATACCATAATAAACATGTAAATTTCTAACATCTATCATTGTATAAAATCTCCCAAATACGCACTTATAACATCTTTGTGATTTACTGCTTCAGATGGAGAGCCAGTAAAAATCACCCTTCCATAATCAAGCACCAAAACCCTATCGCACAAGCGATTTACAAATTTCATATCATGCTCGATTAATAAAATCGATAATCCATCTTTAGCCCTAAGATCAAATATCAAATCTGCTAGCTCATCACTCTCGCTAGGATTCATTCCAGCTGCTGGCTCATCTAATAATAGTAGCTTTGGATTAGTAGCTAGCGCTCTTGCTATCTCGACTTTACGCTGAGTTCCATAGCTTAGATTTTTTGCAAATTCATTAGCGTATCTAATAATCCCCAAACGCTCTAAAATTTCCATAGCTCTATCCTTGGCTAATTTTTCAGATCTTGCAAATCTACCAATATGCAAGCAAGCCTCTAAAAAGCTATATTTAGTAGATGAATTCAGTCCGATTAGGACATTTTCAACCACACTCAAAGAGCCAAAAAGGCGTATATTTTGAAATGTTCTAGCGATACCTAAATTTACAATTTTATTTGGTTTAATCCCATTTAGGATTTTATTATTAAATTTAATCTCACCCTTGCTTGGCTCATAGGCACCAGTAATTATATTAAACATAGTAGTTTTTCCAGCACCATTTGGACCGATAAGACCGAAAATTTCGCCACTTTTAATGCTAAAGCTTGTCTCTTTAATAGCCTCAACCCCACCAAAATTTTTAGAAATTTTATTTAATTGTAATATCATTTGTCGCTACCTTTACGCCTAAATAGATCACCTAGCTCCATCTGACCCATAATGCCCTTTCTAGCAAATAGCATAACAAATATAAGCACCAAAGAAAATACCACCATTCTAAGCCCTGGATAAGCATCTGTTTGATACCCAAATATATTCATCGGTTCATCTAAGAATCTAAGCCACTCGCTACCGCCGATGACAAGTATCGTCCCAATAATCGCTCCAGTAGTGCTACCAAGTCCGCCAAGCACAATAATAATAAGCAATAAAAAAGTAAACATAAATGTAAATTGATCAGGGCTTACACTACCTAATAGCCCTACAAGCAAGGCCCCACCCATACCCTCAAAAAACGCACTAACGCAAAATGCGGTAGTCTTAGTAGCAAAGGCGTTGATCCCCATAGCAATGGCCGCGTCCTCATCATCTCTTACAGCTTTCATGGCTCTACCAAATTTAGAATAGACTAAATTTAATATCACAATAGTAGCTATAATAGCCAGTCCGCCACTATAAAATATATTAGTAAAGCGACTCAAATCTCCGTTTTCACCTACTTTCATTACCTCATTTAGCCCAATTGAGCCATTAGTAAATGCTGGGAAATTCACAGCTAATAGCTGGATTATAAAGCCAAATCCCAAAGTAACAATAGCTAAATAATCACCCCTAACCCTAAATACAGGCATAGCAAGAATCAAAGCAAGCAAGGTAGCACAAATACCGCTTACAAACATAGCTAAAATAAAATTGCTAGTATATAGAGCTAGTATAATACCAGATGGTTCAGCAGCGTCAAATTGATATACTTTAGAATCGGCATTTAATAATAAAATAGCCGCTACATATGCCCCCACAGCCACAAATCCATTTGGCTCAAGGCTAAACTGACCAGTTACGCCATTTATAAGGTTGTAGCTAATAGCAAGAGTTATGAAAATAGCGATATTATTGATAATTCCTAAACTATACTCGCTAAAATATCTATCACAAAAAAATAAAAAACCAATAGCCAAAATAGTAGCTATCCAAAATTTAAATTTACCCACCATCTAAAACCTACTCTTTTCAAAATTAATCCCAAGAATTCCAGTTGGCTTAAATAATAAAACTAGGATTAAAAATATAAACGCAAATGCATCTTTAAATCCTGCAAGATCTGGAAATAAAGCCACAGCCACAACCTCGCTAAATCCTATGATAAATCCACCAAGCACAGCTCCGCCAACACTCCCAATGCCCCCAAGCACAGCTGCCCCAAAAGCCTTAAGCCCTATCAAAACACCCATCAATGGATCAATACTAGGATAATTAATAGCCCAAAACACTCCGCCAATAGCCGCTAGAGATGACCCAAGAGCAAAGACAATTGATATGATTAAATTCGCATCAATTCCCATCAAATTCACAGTGCTAATATCAAAAGCCAAAGCTCTAATAGCAATGCCATATTTGGTTTTATAAAGTATATATAAAACTATACAAAGCAAAAATATAGTAATCACAGGAACAAATATCGCACTAACAGGCAAGGTAATGGGGCCAATCTCTACAATATTTTCAAAAAAAGATGGAACGCTAAATGATCTAGGTATCCCGCCAAATACAACTTGAAATATATTTTCTAATAAAAAGCTAATCCCAATAGCTGTGATTAATAGTGAAATTCTAGGTGCGGCTCTAAGAGGCTTATAAGCTATCTTATCAGTGCAAATACCTAAAATCGCAGATACAATAACTGCAAAAATCAAAGCAAAACCAAATGGAAGCGACATACTTGTCATAGAAAATAACGCCACATAAGCCCCAACCATCATTATATCGCCGTGAGCAAAATTAATAAGCCTTAGCACCCCATAAACCATAGTATAACCAATGGCTATCAAAGCATACATAGAACCCAAGCTAAAGCCATTAACCATCTGCTGTAAAAATAGAGTTATATCCATAAATTCCCCTTATTAAAGCCTGTTTGCCTAATCTTACTCATTTCTTAAAGTAGTAAGAATATCGATATTGCTAGCCTTTTTGGCTGGATAGTATGATGAGAGCAAGACAATAATCAAAGCACCAACTAATATCATGGCTAGATCATAAATTGATAGCTCCATAGGGAGTTTTGAGCTACCATAGACATCAGCTGGTAAATTAATTATATCAAAACTTCCTAATAACCAAACTCCAAAAAGCCCCAAAATCAGCCCAAAAACTATCCCACTTCCACCAATTACAACCCCTTGAGCAAAAAAGCTCTTTTTAATCTCCATCTTACTTGCTCCAAGTGCCAAAAGCAAGGCTATCTCTTGGCGACGATTCATAACAGTCATAAGAAGTGAGCTAATAATATTTAAGCTAGCAACCAAAATAATAAGCATTAAAACTATAAAAAGTGCTCTTTTTTCTAGCTCTAAAGCACTGAAAAAATTGCCATTTTGCTCCCACCAACCAATGGCTTTTTGACCTGGTTTTAAGAGTTGATTTAGCTTTATAATATCATCTTTTGGATTGTCTGAATAGATGTGAATTCCATCATATTTTTTATCCTCATAGCCTAAAATTTTAGCCAAAAACTCCACATTTGTGTATGAATACGCCTTATCATAAGCATTAAGCCCTGAGCTAAAATTTGCTACATAATCAAATCTTTTCATAGTAGGCATAGATACTAAGCCACTTGGACTAAGCTGAGTAAAAAGTATAGTAACCTTATCATTTAAAGCAAGAGAGAAATCATCAGCAATCCCCTTGCCTAAAACCACCTCAAAACCCTTTGGAATGGTATCTTTTAAGGCTTCATTTATTACAGAATTTATCTGCTTTTCATCGCTAAAATTTACGCCAAATAGCACTCCGCCCTCTAGTTTGTTGCCATATTTTACAATAGCTTGTGTGGAGATATATGGGCTAAATTTAAGCTCTTTAAACTGCTCTTTAAGCCCAGTTACATCGCTTTCATCAATAGAGCCTTTAATATAGCTAATAATCGTAATTGGATAGTTCATAGTAAATAGCTTACGCTCAAATTCTTTATCAAATCCATTCATTATAGCCATAGCAATGATAAGCACCATCAAGCCAACGCTAACACCCAAAAAGGCTAAAATAGCCGATAGTGCGATGAAGGGCTGAGACTTATCAAAGCGTAAATATTTAAATAGCAAATACCTAACCACTAAGCAAAAACTCCTTTTTTTGGTCCGCTTTTACCACAACACTCTTTATATTTTGCCCCACTACCGCAAGGACAAGGCGAGTTGCGAGATGGCTTTTTATCTCTTTTTGACATATCTTTTGGCTCATCTATATTTGTTAATTCTGTTTTAAATTTAACCACTTGCAAAGCTCTTACACTCTCAGTTTTTAGCCTATTTACAAGCTCCATAAAGAGATTATAGCTCTCTTTTTTATACTCAGTTAGGGGGTCTTTTTGATTATATCCTCTAAGCCCAATTCCCGTTTTTAAAATATCCATTTGGTATAAATGCTCTCTCCAAGCTGCGTCTAAAATTTGTAGATATAAGAGTTTTTCTATACTCTTTCTTTGCTCACTATCTATATTTGACATCTTATTCTCATAATCTTTAGTAAGCTCATCAACTATAAAAGATTTGATTTCATTATAATCAAGCCCCTTTAGCTGGCTAGAATTTATATCTATTAGGCTATTTTCTTTGATTATCAAGCATAGTTTATCCATATCAAAATCCTCGCTAAGCCCACCATCGACAATATCAGCATCATCTAAAAACATAGCGACTAAATCTTGGCGATTAGAGATAATCTTATCTTTTAGATCGCTATTTGGATCTAGTAACTCATCTCTATATTTATATATGGTCTTTCTTTGTTCGTTTGCTACATCATCATACTCTAATACATGTTTTCTACTCTCAAAATGCAAGCTCTCTACCTTTTTTTGAGCATTCTCTACAGCACGAGTAACTAGCCTACTCTCTATACTTTCTCCCTCTTCAATCCCTAATCTTTCCATAATAGCCTTTATCTTATCGCTACCAAATATCCTAAGAAGATTATCTTCTAAGCTTAGATAAAATCTACTAATACCAGGATCCCCCTGACGCCCAGCACGACCTCTTAGCTGGTTATCTATACGGCGGCTTTCGTGCCTTTCTGTGCCTATTATATATAGCCCTCCAAGCGATCTGACCTCATCATCAATCCTAATATCCACACCACGACCAGCCATATTAGTTGCGATTGTTACAGCACCTTTAACACCAGCTTGAGCGATGATTTGTGCCTCTTTTTCATGGTTTTTAGCATTTAGCACAGAGTGGGCGATTCTCTCTTTTACAAGCATTTTATGAAACACTTCACTCTTTTCTATGCTTGCAGTTCCTACAAGCACGGGCTGACCGATGGAATTTGCCCTTTTAATCTCTTCGATAACGGCTTTAAATTTCTCATTTTCACTCTTATATATAAGATCATCTTTATCCAATCTTTTAATAGGCAAATTTGTAGGAATGGATATAACATCTAAATTATAAATTTGAGAAAATTCAGATGCTTCAGTCTGTGCTGTTCCTGTCATACCAGCTATTTTGCTATACATTCTAAAATAGTTTTGGAATGTTATATCAGCTAAGGTTTGGCTCTCTTCTTGAATTTTTACACCCTCTTTAGCCTCTAAGGCTTGGTGCAATCCTTCGCTAAATCTCCTACCCTCACTAAGTCTGCCAGTAAATTCATCAACGATCACAACCCCAGAATCACGCACCACATAATGGACATCTTTTTCAAATAAATTGTGAGCTTTTAAGGCTTGGTCTAGATGATGGCTTAATATGGCATTGTCTAGATTATATAAATTTTCAACCCCAAATAGCTTTTCAGCCTTAGCAATACCAGCTTCAGTTATCATTATGGTTCTGCTCTTTTCATCTACTATAAAATCCCCTGTAGGCTTATCTTGAGGCGTGGCTGCTGGCTCACCTTTTACCATAGCTCTAGCCACCTCATCAGCCTTGATATAGCCATCAAGAGTGCGATTAGTAGGCCCTGAAATTATAAGAGGAGTCCTAGCCTCATCGATTAAAATACTATCTACCTCATCTACTATTACAAAATTATGCTCCCTTTGAACCTTCATAGATAATTCAAATTTCATATTATCACGCAAGTAATCAAAGCCAAATTCATTATTCGTCCCATAAGTTATATCAGCATCATAAGCGGCCTTACGCTTTACATCATCATACTCACCACCTACTATAATGCCCACGCTAAGACCTAAAAAATTATATATAGCACTCATCTGCGTAGCGTCTCTTTTAGCTAAATAGTCATTTACAGTAACGACATGGACGCCTCTTTTATCCATAGCATTTAGCACCACTGGTAAGGTAGCTACTAAGGTTTTTCCCTCTCCAGTTTTCATCTCTGCTATGCGACCATCATTTAAAACCATACCGCCTATTAATTGCACATCAAAATGCCTCATATTTAGCACTCTTTTTGAGACCTCTCTTACGATGGCAAATACATCATTTAATATACTATCTTTAGTTACTTTTCCATCTATTAATGAATTTTGTAAAGAGAGAAACTCCTGCTTTAGCTCATCATCGCTTAAGGCTTGATATTTTGGCTCTAAAGCGTTGATTTTGGCTACTCTTTTGTAATATTTTTTTACCTCTTTATCATTTTTGGTTCCAAATATTTTTCTAGCAATGAGTGAAAGCATTTTATATCCTGTAGTTAAAATAATCTGCCATTTTACCTAAAATCGCTTAAATTTAGGCTTTTATTTGCTAAGTTTTGCTACAATTTGCCATTACAAATCACTAAATTTAAGGTAAAATATGAGAAAAATCATAGTAATTTTTATATTATCTTTAAATCTATTTGGCTATAACGAACTTGAATTTGATAGCATTGATGCTAAATTTACCCAAACCATAAAAAGCCAAAATCAAACAATAAATTATAGTGGCTTGGTGGTTATAGATAGCAAGTTTGGGGCATTTTGGCAATACCAAACCCCAACTACAAAGCTAATATATTTTAGAGAAAATAGAGTTACTATAATTGAGCCAGAATTAGAACAAGCTATAATCACAAGCCTAAAAAACTCACCAGATATAACCCAAATTCTAAAAAACGCAAAAAAGCTCACAGATGATAAATTTCAAGCCCAATATGATGATATAATCTACAATATCACAATGCAAAATAACTCCCCAAAGCTAATTAGCTATGAAGATAAACTAGGCAATCAAATCACCATTGAATTTACTCAAATAATCAAAAATAAGCCAATTGATAAAGGGCTATTAACTCCTAAAATACCAGCTAATTACGATATAATTAGCAATTAAAAATTCTTATCAAAATTACTATCTTGGATTAGATTTTCAATCTTTGGTAAATTTGGTAAAACTGAATTTGGCTCACTGCTATTTGGGGTATTTTTATTGATAGATTTTATAGCATCAAGTATCTTTTGGATATTTGTCTCTTCTACAAATTTAAGCTTGATTATATATATCTCTTCAATGGCAATTGAGTGCTTTTTATCTATATATTTTATTAAAGTGGTTTTAAAGCCCTCTTTGCCTTTTGAAGTCATAATATCCTCAGCATAAAAGCTCCCCACAATGATATTTAAAGCATCGTAAATAGGAGCTGTGGGCACATCATCATCTCTAGTTATAATCTCTAAATCCATAGATATTTTCTTAAGATTATTCGCATCATATTTGGAGTATAAATCACTCTCAAACCCCTCCACGCTCACAATATCACCAAAACCAAAACTACACAAAATCATCACTAATAAAATAGCCTTTTTCATATATCTTCCCTTATAAATTTCTCTTTTGAATAAAATTCACTCACGCTCTTATCCACATTTACAACGCTTTTTAAATATGAGTAAAAATCCATACTTTTAGTATAAACTATACTCAAATCACTCCAGCTAATCGCCCTTGAGAGTGCTACATATAGCTGACCATTAGCAAAAATATTATTTAAATTACAAACCAAACGCTCGATACTCATTCCTTGAGATTTATGTATGGTAATGGCGTAAGCTAGTTTTAATGGAAATTGAGTAAATTCCGCTCTTAATCTCTCATTTATACTATCTCCATCTTTTTCATACTCAAATAAAGAGTATGTAAATGGCTCCACTTCAGCGATTTCGCCGCTATCTTTTAGCACATTTATGCTAATTACATTGCCATTATCAGCTATATTTATATCTTTGATTATGCCTTGTTCGCCATTATAATACTCACCCCATTTATTAGTCAAAAACATAACCCTAGCATCTTTTTTAATCTGCAAATCACTTAAGACATTTAAGCTATCTACCCACTTATCATAAGCACTAATATGCAAATTCTCATCATATATCTTACTACTAGCCTTTATGGATATGAGCGGATTTGGAATTTGAGATAGCTTGTTGATATTTAGCATATCAGCTTGAGCGTTATTACCAAATAAAACTATACTATCGCTTGGGATTATATCTGTTATTTTAGATTTTAAGCTTTGATAAATTTCATCATCTATAATGCCAAGCCTAATTCGTGAGAGCATAGAGTAAAATCGCATATCAGAAGTTCTTTTAGATACCACTAATTCAACATTTTTAAATTTAAAATTATACCAAGCAGTAGATTCAAAAGCATAGTTAAATTTTATTAATGCCATATCATCTTTTTGGCGTTTAACAGGTGGAAGCTGATAAAAATCCCCTACAACCATAAGCCGCCCTTTAAATTCACCCTGTATCAGACGCAAGGATATCATCTCCATCAGATCAGCACTTACCATCGAAATCTCATCAATTATCAAAAGATCAATATTTTTGATAATATCAAATAGCTCTTTTAGCCGTCCTTTTTGCTTATTATCAAGAGCCATTAATTCAGAATAATTCCCACAAAGCCCAAATTTAAAAAAGCTATGAATGCTTACTCCACCAATCCCTACTGCGCTAATTCCAGTGCTACCAAGAGCTATGATATTTTTGCCATTAGATCTATAAATTCGCATAATCTCTTTAGTCGTGTAGCTCTTGCCAACTCCACCACCGCCAGTAAGAAAGATATTGCTATTTTCAAGAAGCTCTATAATGTAATTTAACAAAACAATTATCCTATTTTTGCTATAATTATACCTAAAAAATTAAGGATAAAAATGAGAAATTTACTACTATTTTTACTATTTTTCATATTTTTAGGGTGTTCTAAACAGAGCTATACGCTTAATGAGCTAAATTTGGCACTTGATCTAAATTTTACTCAAAATGCAAATATCTTACCAGATACCACTCTAAGCGTTAGCTCAAACAATAATGAGCTAATAGATAAATATTTTAGCGTTTGGGATAATGGCTTTGATATTGATATAAATAGCGCTATGTGGGCGTTTAATACTTACACTTTTGAGAAGCAAAAATATTATGGCGAGAGCCACATTTTACGCAATCAAGCTTGGTTTGATAAGAATAGACAAAACGCAAATTTCGCCGCTTATAAAACGATTTTAAAACCAGCAATTATCCTTAGAGATACCGCCGTTAGAAGCTTTGCGACTAAAGATAGGCTATTTTTAGATAGCAGACCAGGTGAGGGATATCCATTTGATTATTTACAAGATTCAAATTTAGAAGCTTTCCATCCGGTGCTTGTATCGCACTTTAGCCTTGATGGGGCGTGGGCCTTTATCCAAAGCGACTCATTTACTGGCTTTGTCTTAAGTAGCGATATAAAAATTTTAAACAAAAAAGAGGCTGATGAGTTTAGAAAATCCAAATTCGCTATATTTATAAAAGATGGAGTTGCGATAAAAGATAAGGTTGGGGAGTTTAAATTCTACTCAAGAATTGGCGGTTTGGTGCCATATAAAAGAGTTGAAAATGGCAATTTCATCACACCACAAGGATATAAAATAAGCCAAGATATAGCCACTGATAAATTGGAGCTAAACTCCAAAAATGCTAAACTGATATTAAATGAGATGCTAGGAATGAACTATGGCTGGGGCGGGATAGATGGACTTCGTGATTGCTCTGCATTTACAAAAGACTACTTTGCTAGTTTTGGAATTTGGCTACCACGCAACTCCAAACCCCAATCCCAAATCGCACAAATCATAGATTTAAAAGGCTTATCTGATGAAGAGAAAAAATCTAAGATAGTTGAATTTGGAGTGCCTTATGCTACGCTTTTATATATGCGTGGGCATATTATGCTATATACTGGCGTTGTAGATGGTAAAATCAGCGTTACTCACGCTTCTTGGGGACTAAAAACTAAAAATAACGCTAGAGCCATCATAGGTCGCACAGCTATAACTGATATTGAGATTGGCAAAGATAGAGATGATATAAAAGCTCTTTTACTCAGCCTTGTAGAATCGATGAATATCCTAGCCCCAAATCCAAAATTAGCCCTACAAAATAGCTATGATATTAAATTTCAAAATAATAATATAATCTTTGCCAATAACTCATCTATGCCATATGATGAGGGTGATATTTTAAATAACCCAAGTATCAAAGATATGTTTGCTTTAAAATATCCCCTTTTAGCCCCTTTAAACTCTAAGCTAATAGATGCTGGAAGGATAAGAAATGAGCGATTTTTTAACGAAATTTATGGTCAGAATAAAGAGGCTGTAGAGAAAAACTTAGTTGAAGTAACTTGGCTAAAAAACAGCCTAAATCAAAAAATTAAATTCAACTCCATCAATGGAGCTGCTAAGGCTTTACAAAAAGTCAGCGATGAGCTTGATATTTTGGTGCAAAATGAGCCAAATTTGATTATATATCTTAAAGATATTGGTGGGACATTTAAATATAGAAATATAGCTCAAACCAACAGGCTATCGGCTCATAGCTGGGGGATTGCTATAGACATAAATGTAGCAAATAGCCACTACTGGCTATGGCACAAAGATGGCTACCAAAACAAAATTCCATATAAAATAGTTGAGATTTTTGAGAAAAATGGATTTATCTGGGGCGGCAGATGGGAGCATTTTGATACAATGCATTTTGAGTATCGCCCCGAATTTGCCGCCCTTATATGGGGTTAATTAAAAATAGGCAAACCCACCATCGCTGAGATTACAAAAGCATTTATAATATCTATGAAAAATGCTCCAACTAATGGAATAACGATAAATGCCATATGGCTTGGACCATAATGCTTTGTTACTGTTTGCATATTTACAAGTGCTGTAGGCGTCGCACCAAGACCAAATCCACAATGACCAGCTGATAGCACGGCTGCGTCATAATTCTTCCCGCAAAATCTATATGTAACAAATATCACATATAAAACCATAAGCACAATTTGTACCACAAGGATTGTTAGCATAGGAAGTGCAAGAGAGATAAGCTGAGAGATATTAATAGTCATTAAAGCAAATGCTAAAAATAGAGATAGGCTAACATTGCCAATTACAGACATCTCGCGATCAAATACTGTGTGAATTTTAGTAGCTGATAGAATATTTCTAAGAATCGCACCTGTTAATAGACACCATACAAATGTAGGCATAGTTACGAAAGTAACAATCTTTTTAAGCTCAGTTCCAACCAATAAACATATAGCAATCAACGCCAAAGACTCAATAAACGAACTAGATGTTATTAATCTACTTTTTTCAGGCTTTTCAAATAGAGTTGGGTCTATCTTCTCTTTTGAAGTATGACCTATTAGATTATTTTTAACAACTAAATATCTAGCTACAGGACCACCGATAATTCCACCAGCTATCAAACCAAATGTAGCTGCTGCCATCGCTACTTCCATAGCTGGAGCATAACTATAAGGCTCTTTGATAAACTCAGCTGCCCACGCTGCACCAGTGCCATGACCGCCACTCATAGTTATTGAGCCTGTAAGTAAGCCAATAATAGGATTTTCTCCCATTGCCAAAGCCACGCCAACACCGGCTAAATTTTGTAAAATCAATAAGCCAGTAACAATAAATAAAAAACCAAAAAGGACTTTTCCGCCTTTTCTTAATGAGGCAAAATCAGCACTCAAACCAATACTAGCATAAAATGCAAGCATTAATGGATCCTTAAGCGAACCATCAAAATTAAAGCTCAATCCAGCATATCTATTTGCAATAAATATAGCCACAGCTACAATAATTCCACCTACAACTGGCTCAGGAATATTGTAATCTCTTAAAAATTTAATCTTTTTGATGATAAAAGTACCTAGTAATAGCACAAAAACCATCGCACAAAGAGTGGAGTAAAAATTAAGTGTAATTTCCATTTAAGCACCTTAAAAATTAATTTTGTTTATTATTATATTTAGTTTAGTTAAATAAATGAAGTATTTATCAGAATTTTGGTGGTTAAATTTAGCTTAACCACCTATAAAACTACTAATTAATCTAATTGATGGCGATTAATAGTTGGAATATCTAAATCATCGCTATTAATGTTTATATCCAAGCCTGATACCCTACGACGACTAAATATACTCTCTTTTGGCTCTTCAGATTTTGCTGGAGTAACCTCCTTGCTTGGTTGAAGTTTAGATACATTATTATCAGAAAAACCAGTAGCAACTAGTGTTACTAAAACCTTGTCAATTGGCATACTCAAATCGCATTTAGTACCCCAAAATATATCCGCATCAGGATCAGCAGCTGACTCTATAATCTCCATAGCTTCAGTCATATCACTCATCGGACAATCTGGATGTATAGTAAAATGAACTATAGCACCCATCGCTCCCTTAATATCCATATCATCTAAAAGTGGAGATTGCATAGCTGATTTTAAGGCCTCTTGAGCCGCACCATCACCTTGAGCTTCTCCAACACCCATAAGTGATAGCCCCCTATGACTCATAGCAGTCTTAACATCAGCAAAGTCAAGGTTAATATCGCTATCGCCATGGCTAAGAACTATAGAGCTCATACCATTTACCGCACGCGCTAAAATGCTATCAACAAGCTTAAAGCTATCTTTTATACCAGCTTTTCTATCTACAATATTGCTTAATTTTTCATTTGGAACAACTACGACGCTATCACACTCTTTTTTTAACTCATTGATACCCTCAATAGCAAGACGCATTCTCTTACTACCTTCAAATTTAAATGGAGTGGTTACTACGGCTATGGTTAATGCTCCAATCTCTTTAGCAGCTTGAGCCACTACTGGAGCCGCACCAGTACCAGTACCGCCGCCAAATCCAGAGGCTATAAACACAATATCAGAATACTCTAAAGTAGTTTTAATCTCTTCATAACTCTCAATAGCTGCCTCTTTACCAACGCTTGGTTGCATACCAGCACCAAGCCCCCTAGTCTTTTTCTCGCCTAGTTGAATTTTATTTGGAGCAGTTGAGCTATCAAGTGCTTGTGCGTCTGTATTGGCAACTATCAAATCTACAGTTTTCATACCATCTTCATTATTTATACCCTCTCTGATGATATGATTAATCATATTACCACCGCCGCCGCCTACGCCAACAACTTTTATCTTAGCACCATAAATATTTGTCTTCTCTTCTACAGTAAAACCACTCATTACAAGCCCCCTTGACTAAAATAAATTTTTTAAATAATTAACAAATTTAGAAATAGGATTTACCCTATCTAAATCACTATTTGACTTTAAATCACCTTTATCGCTAATATCATCGATCTTCAAATCTAGCTCCACTTTGGTTTTAGGCTCAGATTTAAGCTCATCATATGAATTAGAATTTGCGCTTAAGCCAGACTTCTCCATATTGTCATCAAACTCTTTAATAGATACAAAAGGATTTGGCTTTAAGACTATCTCATCTTTATATCTAAGCTTTCTTTCTGAATCTATCTCATATGGCGTAAAATACCCAGCACCATACAAGCAAAGACCAATTGCACATGAATTTGATGGGTCTTTGAAAACATCAATTGAGCTTTCAAATTCCCTTGGTTTAGCAATTCTAACAGGCATATTATCAAAAATAGCAGTAGCTAACTCCTTAAGCCCTTCAAGCTTTGCCATACCACCAGTTAAGACTATCCCAGCTGAAGCGTAGTCTTTATATCCACTCTTGCTTAACATAGTAGCTAGGATCATTAAAGCCTCTTCAACACGCATATATATAACATTTATTATAACGCTTATATCCACTTCACGACTTGAGTTTTCATCGCCTAAATCTGGCAAGACTATAAGCTCATTACTTTTAGCTTTTAAAGTTCCATATTTTATCTTAACCTCTTCAGCTACAGCTGGAGGGGTATGTAACACGGTAGAAATATCTGTGGTTATATTTAAGCTACCAACTGGTAAGAAATCGTTAAATCTAATTGAATTTCCAGAGTGAATAACCATATCACAACTTGAACCGCCAAGATCTATTAAGACAGTTCCTAATGACTTTTCATCTTCGTTTAGAGTAGAGATAGCCGAAGCATATCCAGATAATACGATATTATCAGCCTTTAAACCAGCCTTTTCTATAGCTTTTCTTAAATTTGTAATGGCTGATTTTTGCACAGCTATAATGTGAGCTTGCACTTCTAATCTAGTGCCATTCATACCTAGTGGATCTTCAATATTATCTTGCTCATCAACTTTAAAGTTATAAGGCAAAGTATGTAAAATCTCATAATCGTGAGGAATTTTAACCTTATATTCAGCTGAGCTAATAGCACGCTCAATTTGCTTGATTGTTACCTCTTTTTCAGGGATATTTATCACATCTTTACAATCTATATTTTTAGCATCTTTACCAGAAATAGATACAATAACCTTATCAAATTTAGTTCCAGCTACCCTTACTACATCGCTTACTACTGATTTTATAGAATTTGATGCTAACTCAATATTTGTAATTGAGCCCTTTTTTAATCCTTGAGATTTGATCGTCCCCATACCAATAATTTTTACTGAATTATTTGACCTTGGGTCGTGCTCTACCATCATAGCACAAATTTGAGTAGAGCCAATATCAATACCTAATATTTTAATTCCCACGACTATTGACCTTTATAATATTGTTCTATCTTATATCTATGTTGAAGCGATGATAGTAAATCCTCTATTAATTGCTCATTTTTGATACTAATCGCACTATTTCTAAGTAGATTTTCGTAATTAGATACATCACTAGCACTAGCTAATTTTTGATCTGTGATTTTATAAACTACAGCTTTATTGCCTAAAATCACATACCCATCTTTACTCTTGCTATCAAAGATTAAATTTATAAATTCAGACACTTCGCTCTCATTTAACTCAGCAATCTCCACCTTGCTATCTCTAGCTATAAAGCCAATATCTCTACCATTGAAATTTTCTAAAGCACCTTTAGCCATATTTTCTAAATTATTTTTAAGTTTATTATCTATATACTCACCTATTATAAACTCTCTAGCCTCTTCATAACTCATAGGCTTTGGAATATCTTTAGACTCTAATTTTGATATTAAATATCCATCTTGATAGTTCATTCTATATTTAACTGGCTTTATATAGTCGCCAATTTGTAGATTTTTCAACTCTTGTGCGTCAAATTCATAATCATCTTCTAAAGCAATTAGATCAAACTCAAACTCCAATTCACCCTTTTTTGCCTTTAGGTATTGGCTTAGAGCTAATTTCCTTGTTTGTCTCATATCATAGTCATCTTTTACACGCTCTTTAGCCACTTCAAAGCTCAAAATTTTATCAAATCCATCTCTATATTGGGCTTTATTTTCATCATAATACTCTTGCAAAGCGGTCAAATTCTCATCGCTTATAATTTTTGGTATAAATTTGCCTTTTAGATTATATTTTGTTTGAGTAAGATATTTATCTTTATTACTTTCCCAGATTGATTTTAGCTCACTTTCATCTACTTTAATATCTGATCTATTTAAATTTATAATCTGCGTAGATACCCTATCTTTCATAAAATAACTAGCCGCTAACATATCAAGATCTTTTGAGTTTGTGTCTATTTTTAAGGCATTAAATAGCTTATCAAGCAGTAAATTGCTAGCTAAATTTTGCTCATAATCCTTTGGTGAAATTCTAGCTTGTTTTAACACGCTTTCATATTTAGCTTTATCAAATTTACCATCGCTCATAAAGCTTGGATCTACCATTAAAGCAAGGATTATCTCCTCTTGAGATACATCTAGTCCTAGCTCATCGGCGTAATTTAACATTACATTATCTTGGATTAATCTTTTTAACACCACCTTATCAAGCCTCATTTGCTCGGCTTGTTCTTGAGTAAATTTACCATTTGAAGCATTTAGATAAAATTCATACATTGTGCTATATTTTTGTTGAAATTGGCTAATTGATATATTTCTATTGCCAACTTTTGCTACGGATTTTGCACGATTGGTATTCATATCATAAGCACCCCAACCTACAAATCCAGCACCCACAAAGGCTATTGTACTAACCCAAATAGTAACAACTAAATATTTTTTATGCTTTTGCATCCAAGTTATCATCAAACTACCCTTTTTATACACCAGACAATTAAACGGTGTTATTTTATCAATAATTGCTTTTAAATTACCTTAAAATAGACCTTAAAATCAAATTTTATCTTTATCTAAAATCAATTTATAAATCCATTTGATAAATTTAGCAATTTACAGCTATTTTCAAGCAAAGCTATGGATTTAGCTAAGTCATGAGCCGTTCGTTCGTATATATATAGCCCATAACCCTTAATAACAACTACATTTGTATGCTTTTCTATCATGTGGCGGCAAATTTCAGATGGTGCACGCTCATACCAATCATCAAAGCGTTTTGGGTCATATATAAATATATTTCCAAATTTCATATAACCAAAATAATCTTTAGGCTCAAAAAATGAGTGATTAATGCTATAAGCGGTTAGAAATGGCGGTATTGCATAGCAGATATACTTAGCTTCAGCTATATTTTTATAAATATTTAAGTGGATATCCGCATCGATACTAGCATCATTCCATCTATAATCTTTCTTAGAGTATAAAATGGTTAGCTCTTCATCGCTAAGACCATCAAAAATCGCATCTTTTCTATTTATTACAAATTGATTATGCTCTATTCTAGCTGATATAGAACCATGAAAAATGCCTAAAAAATTCTTTTTAAACATAGAAGATGAGATCTTCTTAATCTCATTTATTGAATACTCTACATTCATAATTATTCCTGAACTATCCCATAAAATTACCCACATTATACCAAAATATAAGACTCTATTCATCAAATTTATGATAAAATTTTTATTAAAAATTTCAATTAAGGGCTTATTTTGAACTCTATTCATACTCCTGTTTTGCTTAGCGAGGTTGTTGATACTTTTAAAAATATTGGCGATGGTGTGATATTGGATTGTACTTTGGGATATGGTGGGCATTCAAAAGCACTATTAGATTCTATACCAAATATCAAAATAATCGCTTGCGATCAAGATGATATGGCGATCAAATATTGTCAAGATAAATTTAAAGATTATAAAGATAGGATTGAGATTTACAAAAGCAACTTTAGCCAAATTATTAAAAAAATTCCACAAGAGAATATTAAAGGAATTTTAGCTGATATTGGCGTTAGCTCGCTTCAACTGGACCTTAATGAGCGTGGTTTTGGGCTTAAAAGCGATGTTTTGGATATGAGAATGGATAGCTCTAATCCAATTAGTGCTAAAACCATAGTAAATAACTATACTCAAGATGAGCTACAAAGAGTGTTTTGTGAGTATGGTGAGCTGCCAAATGCCAAAATAATAGCTCAAAAAATTATAAAAGCTAGGGAGAATAAAGAGATAATCTCATGCAAAGAGCTAAGCCGAATAGTTGGAAGCTCAAATTTAAAAAACCGATCTATAAGCGTAGCTACTTTGGTCTTTCAAGCTATAAGAATTGAGGTAAATAAAGAGTTAGATGTGTTAAAAGAGCTATTAAATTCCATTCAAAACTCCAAAATAGATGAGACCAAACTAGCAATTATTAGCTTTCATTCTCTTGAAGATAGGATTATTAAAGATACATTTAAAAAGTGGCAATCAAGCTGTATCTGCCCTATACAAGCTATGCGTTGTGAATGTGGCAATAATCACGCAATTGGCAAAATAATAACCAAAAAGCCTATAACTCCAACTGATAAAGAGATTAGCGATAATCCACGATCTAGCTGTTCTAAAATGAGAATCTTTAAAATTAAGAGGCAAAGATGAGAGATAAAGAGAATTTACTACAAAAAAATATCCAAAGAACAAAAAAAGAGAATAATCTGAATTTTAAAACTCTAATCATCGCTTATGCAGCTTTACTCATCATTCTAGCCTTAGCCTTGCCAAAGGTATATTTTAGCAATGAAATTTACTATACAAGCAAGAGTATAGCAGAGCTAAAAAGCAAATTAAATGTGCTAAAAGAAGAAAATAAACTACTAAAAAGAGACTTAGAATATATAAGATATAAAAATCAAATAATTGATAATATGAGCGATTAATGGATAAAATTGCCAAATTTTTTAAATACTATGACCCAGCTTGGTTTGCTCTAAGCTACTCTATCAAAGCCACCATATCTATACTAATATGCGGATTTATAGGATATTATATTGGCGGTTTTTTTGGTATGGTATATGCAGCAAGCTCATCTATGAGTATATTTTTTCTCTCATCGCTTGAAGGCAATATAAAGATAAAGATTAGCTACTTTGTAATATATATTATCCTTGGGATTTGCTCGGTTTTGTTTGTTAATGCTCTTTTTAAATTTCATATTATATTTTGCTTTTTTACGCTAATTTGGATGATATTTGTAGGATTTAGCAATCTTTTTAATCAAAATTTAAATAAAATTCTATCCATCGTTAATGCCACTGGGCTTCTTAGCATTATTGCTTCTAATCAACCAGGTTGGAATCTACAAGACTCTTTAGGTGGCTTTGTAGCAAGTAGCATTATAGCTGCGACCTTTAGGCTTACTCGCTTTGGAACATATGGTAAATTTACTAAACGATCTTGTATGATGATACTTGATGAGCTAGTTCAAATCAGTCAAAATATAAATAACGATAAGGAGTTTTTAAATTTATCCAAACAGTGTAATGAGCATATTAATGATATTAAAAATCTATTTGCCAATAAAAGCTCAACGATAAAAGATGAGCGACTCATCATACACCACTCTAGGGCGATATTTTATCTATATAAATTAGAGGATATATATAATCTACTTATTTCAATGCAAAGATATTTTAAAACGATTAAAAATCCAGATTTACTAAATTTAATAAATAGTGAGATTATAAGAAATTTAATTGAGTTAAAAAATATATTTATAGATAAAAATAGCACCATAAAAGATGACGCATTAAATATAGCAAGGCAGAGCGATCATACTATTTTTACTGCTTCTTTAGAGGTTTTATACTCTAAATTTCATCTAATAAAAGATGGTGGAGAGGATAAAATCACGCTAGAGTATAAAAAGCAAAAAAGCATAAAAGAGATAATAAAAGATACAACCTTACACAATCCAACTATCCAATACTCCTTGCGTTTAGCCATCGGCGTTAGTATAGCTATAATTATTGCTAGTTTTATAGATGTTCATAATGGGGTTTGGATAGCTATTGGCGTGATTAGTATGAGTAAGGATAGCTCATATATGACTAAAATCACAGGTATTGCCAATATCAAAGGTGCTATAATAGGAATTGCTCTAACTTCTATTTTAATAAATTTAATAAGCAATAATAGTATATTTGCCATACTTTGCGTAATATCAATTTTCCTAGCTTTTTATCTTAAAAATTTTCCACCTATATATGCAATGGGGGCATTTATGGGTGCGTTTGCCATGGCATACTCGCTTATTTTAGGCAACTCTATGGAGATGGTGTATATAAGAATTATTGATATTTTAATAGGATTTATAGTCTCATTTGGCGTGGCATTTATGCTATTTCGCCATACTAATGAGATTAAACTTAGCAATACATATATCGAGCTGTTGCCTAAATTTAAAAAGCTTAGCAATAGCGTAATTGAAGGTAGATTTACAATAGAACAAAATGAGATATTAAATAGCTTAACTTGGTATCACAACACAATCACGCAAAGCGATAGAAGTAAAGAGCTAAAGAGATATCTAGAAATTTATAGAAATTTATATGATATAAGCTCACTTCTTAGCAATCTAAAAGTCTATACTCAATGGCTTAACCACCCTTCAAAGCCAAACGGAGCCAAAGACGCCTTGATCTCAGATATAAATATCATATCAACTAGATTTGAGATGATAGAAAAAAGAGTAGATAAACTTCCATACTATTTTTATGATAATATGGAAAGCAGAATTCTAAGTCAAGATAAAAAAATAAGATTTTTACTGCTAGAGATAGCAAAAAGACAAGATAGGATAATAGCCTATAGCGACCTACTTATCAGATGATATGGTATGAACTAATCTATCTAAGACATATTTTTCTAAATCTTTGCGTGAAATCTCATGCTTTATAGCCTCATTATAAATTATCTCAATTTTTTGGGAGTATTTCTCATATGGAAAATATGGGAAATGCACCTTCCACGCAGCACGAATCAGCTCTAAGCTAATTAATCTTCTAGTCCAAACCCTAAAATAGTCAAATCCAATAAACACGCACGCAGTTAAAATCACAGTAATAATAACCGAAACATGCAAATCTGCTTCAAATTTGCTAAATAATATGTGAAGTATCCAGACAAAAAGCGTTAAAACAATAAGGCAAAGCAAGGCATAAATAGCGTAAAATCTACGATTACGATAGCGAAAATTCAGCTTAGATGGATCGATTAGCATTCCTTCATTATATAAGCAATTTGCCTCTAAAAGATCACGAAAAAGCACCGGTTGCTTAGATACTACAAATAAATTTTTAAATATAAATTGTTTAATTTTCTCTACCATTGTCATACTTTTTGATAATTTAAATGGGCTATTATATCTAAAAATTAGTCAAAAGCTGATAAAATAACTTAAATTTAAAAAAGGAATCAAAATGGCAGCAATGATCTCCATGCAAAAAGTCTTTTTAAATGGCGAATTTATCGATAAAGATAGAGCTAAAATAAGCATATTTGATCGTGGATTTATCTTTGGCGATGGGATTTATGAGGTAGTACCAGTGGTAAATTCAACCATGATAGAAAGAGATGGGTTTTGGGATAGATTTCAAAGGAGTTTGAGCGAAATTAGCCTAAATTTACCATACTCTAAGGGCGAATTTGAAACAATCTTAAACAAACTAATAAAGATAAATTCACTTAAAGAAGGTGGATTATATATACAAATTACCCGTGGGATTGCCCCAAGAGATTTTATCTTTGTAAAAGGGATTGAGCCAACTATAATGGCTTTTGCCTTTGCTGATAGCGTCCTTGAAAATCCAAAATCCAAAAGCGGTATTAGCATAATCTCCACTGAAGATATAAGATGGAAAAGACGCGATATAAAGTCCATCTCCTTACTAGGTCAATGCTACGCTAAAAATCAAGCTGCGATAGCTGGGGCTGATGAGTGCTTTATGGTAGAAAATGGCTATGTAACTGAAGCTGGAAGTAGTAGTGCTTTTATCATAAAAGATCACACTTTGATAACCAAACCCCTATCTAATGAGATTTTACCAGGAATTAGGCGTAATAAACTCTTAAGCTTAGCCACACAAATTGGTCTAAAAGTCCAAGAGCGTAAATTTAGCATGAGTGAAGTATATAACGCAGATGAGTGCTTCATAAGTGCTGCGACAATAATACTCTTGCCAGTTATAAAAGCAGATGGCAAAGCCATAAATGGCGGTAAAATCGGACAATACTCGCTTAAGCTTAGAGAGCTTTATAAAAATAGTTTAATAACTGAAGCTAATAAAATTAAGGAGATAAAATGATAAATCACACACAAATGCGATACGCCTACGACCATGGCTTTCACTCTTCAAATGATATTGCTAAGAAAAATACACTATATGCGATAATATTCACAATAATTATGATGGTAGCTGAGATTATAGGCGGGATATATTTTGGCTCAATGGCACTTTTGGCTGATGGTTGGCATATGAGTTCTCACGCTTTAGCACTGGGACTAGCATATTTTGCCTACATTATATCAAATAGATATAAAAGCGATGGTAGATTTAATTTTGGCACATATAAGATAGAAATTCTAGCTAGTTATACTAGTGCGTTATCTCTTTTGGTGGTTGCGTTTTTGATGATTTATCACTCTATTTTAAAATTTATAAACCCGCAAACTATAGCATATAAAGAGGCTATTTTCATCGCTATTATAGGGCTTGTGGTGAATTTAATCTGTGCTTGGCTATTAAGGTCTAGCCACGATCATCATAATCACGATCACCACCACGATGATCTAAATTTAAAGGCTGCTTATATGCATGTCATAGCTGATGCGCTTACTTCTATTTTAGCTATAATAGCTTTAAGTTTTGGGCTTTTATTTGGGGCTGATTTTCTTGATCCGCTTATGGGGATAGTGGGAGCTATTTTAATTTTAGTGTGGGCTATAGGGTTGCTAAGGCAATCAGGTAAAATACTACTTGATGCAAATATGAATGAGCCAATAGTTGGTGAAGTTATCGATATTTTACGCCTATTTAGAAGTGATCTAATCATCAAGGATCTACATCTTATAAAAGTAGCAAAGGATAAATACGCTTGTATAATCTCTTTAAGCTCAGATGAGCCATTAGATATAGAATCTATCAAAAAAGAGTTATCAAAGCACAAAGAGCTAGTTCATATATTAGTAGAGATATATCCAAAATAGCTTGAAATTTAGCCAATATGGCTTTCAAAATGACTATAGAGTGATGAAAATAAATAGGTTATTGTAAAATATCATCATATTAAAGGATAGAAGATGGAAATAGTAGGAATAATAGCTCTTGTTTGTGTATATTTAATATGTAAGTTTTGCGAAAATTTAACCCTTAGAGTATGGGGTTTCATCGCTACTATTTTAAGCTTTATTTTTATACTTAGTGGTGGATTTGAGGGATTATTATTAATTAGCATTGTAATGCCTATCATTGTTTTGCCTATATGGATTATAACTTTGGCTATTTTGCGATATGGCTTTAAGAAAAGCATCTCGCCAAGCCTAGTGTTTAGCACTTTTAGCTTTGTGGTTTGGTATGCTCTTAATCTAATTTTAAATATTTTTGTACTTATTATTTGCTGTGTTATATATCTTATTAATCTTAAAAAGAGCAGAGATTTTACCCCTTATTTGCTACACTATGCACAAGCTACTGGAGCTACTTTATATATATTCACACTAATTGGGAAAATATCGCGCGTATTAGAGAGTTAAATATTTTATAGCTAATTTAATAAATTTAAAATAAAATGGGAGTTCTGTGTCTCCCATAAAATTTTAATTATTTAACATAAATTTTATATTCAGAGTAGCCTCTTTTATCCATCTCATCATAAGGGATAAATTCCAAAGAAGCGCCATTTATACAATATCTCAATCCACCTTTATCGCTTGGACCATCATCAAAAACATGCCCCAAATGACTCCCACTTAGCCTAGAAGTTACCTCTATCCTATCCATACCATGGCTTAGATCACGATTATAGCCAGTCGCATCAGTGGTTATAGGCTTAGTAAAGCTAGGCCACCCACATCCAGCATCATACTTATCACTAGAGCTAAAAAGTGGCTTTTTGCTTACTATATCCACATATATACCACGCTCATCAAATTTATCATATTTGCTGCTATATGGGCGTTCGGTGGCCTTTTCTTGCGTTACTCTATACTCTAAATCACTCAAATTCTTTTTTAGCTCCTCTTTGGTAGGAAGTTTAAATTTACTCTCATCATATAGAGGTTTATTGGCTAAATTTAAATCTATATGGCAGTAGCCATTTGGATTTTTCTCTAAATATTTTTGATGATACTCTTCAGCCTCTACATAATTTTTCAAAGGCTCTATTTCAACGGCTATTTTCTTATCAAATTTAGCTTGTTTAGCCCTTATAAATTCAGTTACAATAGGCTTTAAACTCTCATCGCTATAGTAAATTCCGGTGCGATACTGCCTTCCTATATCATTACCTTGCTTATTGATAGAAAATGGATCTATAATGCGAAAATAGTGCTCTAAAATCTCATTTAAATCCACTACATTTGGATCAAATCGCACTCTTACAACCTCAGCGTGATCAGTTTTGCTTATCTCATAATAGCTAGTTTCCTGGCTTTTTCCATTTGCATAACCAACTTGAGTGTATTTAACGCCTTTGATACGATCAAAATACCCTTGAGTACCCCAAAAGCACCCACCACCTAAATATATCTCTTTTAAATTTGACATATCACCACCTTTTGGATTAGCCATTAGCGTAGTAATGGCAAGAATTGCTGTAAATATATACCTTATCACTATACAACCTTAAATTGGATTTTGGCAATTCTATCAAAGCTAAAAAAATAAAATCTAAATATTTTATTAAAGAGTTAAAACCAAAAATATCACAAAGCCATCAAAATAGCTTTATGATATTTAACCCAATAAATGAGATAATATAAGCGACAAATGTTGTAAATATAAATAGATAAAAGATATACTTATACCCACCAGCTTCCTTGCCAAAGACAATCGTAGCAGCCAAACATGGATTATAAAGCATAATAAATAAAATAAACGCTACTGCCACTTCTAATGGTATTAACTCTTGTATCTTTTGGGTTAATCCTTGAGTTGTTTCATCGACTTGACTACCTAATGAGTATAAAACACCCATTGTAGATATAGCAACCTCTTTAGCTGCTAAACCACTAACTATACAAACGCTCAATCTCCAATCAAATCCCAAAGGAGCAAAAATCGGCTCAATAAATTTCCCCGCCTTGCCTAGATAGCTATTTTCTATTAAGATATTTTCTAATTCGTAATATAATCTCTCCTTCTCATTATCATTTGCGGCTAGCTCTATCTTTTGCTTATAGCTATCTTTAACCTGGCTTTGAAATGGAAAGCTACTTGCAAACCATATAAGTATAGCTACTGCTAAAATGAAAGTCCCAGCCTTTTTAATATACATTTTAGCCTTATTATAGACCATAAACCATATAAGATTCCAATTTGGCATTCTATATTTTGGCATCTCCATGACAAATGGCTCATCTGGACCTTTAAATGCGGTTAAACGCAATATTTTCGCTGCGATAAGACCTAAAATAGCCCCAAAAATATAAATTCCAAATAGCCAATTACCAGCTTGATTTTCAGGAGCAAAAGCACCTATAAATAGCACATACACTGGCAATCTAGCACCACAACTCATAAAATTTATGATAAAAAGCGTAAGAAGGCGATCTTTTTCATTTTTTAAAGTCCTAGTAGCCATAAAGGCTGGAACAGAACAGCCAAAGCCGGTTACTAAAGGGATAAAGCTCTTGCCATGCAGACCAAATTTATGAAAAAATCCATCTAGCAAAAATGACACCCTAGCCATATATCCAGTAGTCTCTAAAAGTGCAATTCCAAAAAATAGAATAATTATATTAGGCAAAAATAACAACACAGCACCAACGCCACCGATAATCCCATCAGCTAATAAAGATGATATAAGCTCACTGCTTACACTCTGTTTTATCATATCACCCAACGCCACATACCCAGCCTCTATATAGTCCATAGGCACAGCTCCAAGGGTAAAAGTCAGCTGAAATATCAACCACATAAAAAACAAAAATATAGGAATTCCAATGTATTTATTGATCAAGATTTTATCAAGCATTTTGGTATAATTAAGCTCTTTAACACTATGAAACGCCACACTCTTAGCAATCACACCGCTTACAAAATCACTGCACTCTTGCATAAATATCTCATTTATGGATTTGGTTTTGTAGTAAATATATAAGTTGTTGTGAGAATTTTCAATAACCTTTGAAAGCTCTATCCAAATTGGCTTATCATGTAAAATTTTATAAATTTTATTATCTTGCTTTAACAAAGCAATAGCAACATCTCTATAATTTAACTCATCTATATTAATATCATTTTTAGCTTTTAAAAAGTCGCAAATAGCCCATATCTCATCTTCAATCACATCGCTAAAAATCCTCTTATTTGGAGTATATGGCAAGTTGTGAATATCTATTATACGATCCATTAATTCATTTAAATTTGATTTTAAACTAGCAGATACTGATATGCAAGGGATACCAAGGAGATTTTGAAGCACCTTTGTATCGATATTTATCCCCTCTTTTAATGCTTCATCGCTCATATTTAGAGCTAAAACATCTTCTTATTTCTCTCCATAATCTGAGTTGTAAGAATTAAATTTCGCTCTAAATTAGCAGAATCTACAACATTTACAATAATATCATAATCATCTCTATCTATAAATTCTTTAGTAATTCTCTCTTCTAACGAATAATCATTTATCGAGTATGTCCCAGGAAGATCAATAATTTTAATCTCATAATTTTTATAATTAAATTTTGCCTCTGATTTTTCCACCGTAACACCAGGGAAATTTCCAACTTTTAAATGCGACCCGCTTAGTGAATTTATAAGTAAAGTTTTGCCTACATTTGGCTGACCAACAAGTGCAATTTTAATAATCTTTCTCATCTAAATTCTATCTACTTCAATGCTTTTTGCCTCATCATATCTTAGCATTAAAAAGTTTCTATTACACTCTATTAAAATAGTAGAGCTACCAAGTGAGCTCTCTATCTTTTTTATAGTTTTAAATTTTGATAGCCCCAGACTAAAAAATCTCTCAAGCAACTTCTCAGCTACATTAAAATTTAGAATTTTAGCCATTTGACCATTTTCTAATAGATCCAAAGTCATATAACTCTCCAATAATGAAATCTATTATCAATTATAATTAAATAAAATTTAAATTATTATTAAAATTGATTATTATTTTATAAATAATTATAATAATATGAAAAATAATATATCAAAATCTAAATTTATATCCCATCGCCTGGGTCGCCATTATACCAGTGATATGGACTTTGCCCCACAAAATACTGATTAAGCCCTAAATCAAGCCACCTATCATATGAGTATGGTGCTACTGACTGAGACTTTATATCATAAACTCTTGTGTAATATACATTAGCTCTTAAGGTTGGGTGGTAAAAAATACCACTTCTATTTTTTACCCTACCTTTTCTAATTAACTGCTTATGTAAAAGCTCCACCATCTTATTTAATGCTTTATTTCTAGCTAGGAGCAAATCCTTTTTTTGCTCTACATATGGCTTTCCAGCTGGTTTCCAACCGCTTAAAAATGTATTTGGGTTCATTGGTTATTTGGTGTGATTTTATCGATTGTAGTTATCATTCTTTCTGATAAGTCTTTTGGGACTGCTACCCCACCACTAGCATAGCCAAATACCGCATTTGTGATTATCTCAGCTTCTTTTGTGCGTAGTTGGTCGTCGTAACTAGCTATTTCTCTCATTACGGCGGCGTTTTTTGCTTTTCGGTAGAAGTTTGAGCTTTTACAAGCTCCGTTCTTGCTTTGTTAAACTCAATTTCAGCATTTGAGAGTAGTTTTTGGCTATTGGTTTGTTCTTTTTTTAGCTCTAATTCTTGCTTTGATAGTTCTAGTTGGGTATTGATTTGTTGCCAGTTTAAAGCCGTTTCTAATGCTTTTGCTGTTAGATTAATAGCCATCGCACTCATCAGATTTGATTGGATTGTTATCTTATCTTTTGGGGCTAGGGTTTTATCATTAAAGCTATCATCAAGATATTTAATAACCTTAGCAAATATTGAGTTTTCACTAACGATTGACGCTTCTATTTGTTTATAATCGCTAATTAGCTTATTTGTGTCTAAATTCAGCATTTTTTCATCCTTTATTTATTTTTTTTGGTTGGTTTATCTAAATCTTTTTTAGCCTTTGTATAAGCCTTATAAAGCTCATTTGGGGCAACTTGTATTGGCTTATTAGCTTCAGATAAAAATTTAGAGTATTGCTTGGCTTTTTGCCTTAGATTTACACTAGCACTCACATCACTATCAAACTTAACTATTTGCTCATTTGGATTGGTATCTAAAGTATTAAATGGATGCGGACTATAAGTGCTAAACCCTTCTACATTTTTAATCACTTCTCTTTTTAAAAATTCTTTCATTTGGTCTAGCTGTTTTTTGATTTTATCTGCTTCATCTTGTTTCCCAGCTAAGACAAACTCCGTTCTTTTTTGTTTTAACTCTTGCCATTTAGGATTATCAATATCATTTATAAGAAGTCTATTAAACTCTCCGCCTATAGCGTCATCTTTAGTATATGTTCTATTTAGCCTAGTTTGGACATTTCTAGCTTCTGCTTCACCAGCTAGATTTTTATACTCTTTATAGCTTAGATTTTGTGTATTTCCGCCAGTTCCAAAGCCTTCTATCCGTTGGATTGCGTGTTGGATTTCGTGGTATAGTGTGCTTCTTATCTCATCATTGGTAGCGTTTTGTAAATAGTCATAATCAAAGAATATAGCATAATTACCATTACCATATGAATGAAATTCAGCATTAGCCTCATATCTTGAATTAGTTTGTAAAATTGGTAAATCTTTAAGCTCTGGATACGCCTTAAATAGCTCATCATCTTTTAATATATCATTTAGCAGATACATTGAAGGGACTTTTAGCTTTGCTATATCTAGCTTACCACCTTGTGGATTTATCTCAAACTTCCACTTATCATCTATATCCTTATACCAGCCAGTTTTAGCCCATATTTGGCTCTCATCTGCTCCATTTTTTGCCATTTCTTGTGCGGTTTTTAGCTTGGCTTTATTGGCTCCGATTGCGTTTTCTCCACCAAAAATATAGTTATAATTATCCTTTGGTGTTTTACCTAGGGCTTTACCTATGATATCAGGTCTATTATTTAAAATTCCAGGCAAATCCCTAGCTAATCCTTGGCTAATTCGTGCTAATTGTGGGGCTAATTTAGCTGAATTTTCTAGCATTTTTATAGCTCCTACTGAAGCCCCAGCTCCTAGCAAAAATCCCTTTACAAATGCTTGGGCCTTTTTATCTGGGTCTTGTTCAGCGTTAGCATTTATCGCTCCACCAGCTACGCCACTACCTAGGTGTAATATAGCCTTCTCCATCGCCATAGTGCTAAAGCCACCCATCATATTTTTAGCTTGACTTTTATTAGCGGTTGTGGTAGAATTTACACTAGAGTTTTGCGAAAGATTGCTGACTTCGCTTGTAAAATTGTCAGTCCGTGCTGTCTTGGCTTTTTTCTCTGCCATACTCATAGAATTATCAAAAGCCGTAACAACCCATTTATTATCTCCAGCGCCATTAAAACCTTTATTAATACCGATGATAAATCCATTATACTCTATATTTACGCCATCTTGACCGCTTCTAGGCTTTATCTTGCCATTTTTTATAATCTCATTTAAGCCATTTATTAATTTCTCTTGCGGTGTATCGCCGTAAAAACTAGCAAAGTCATTAAGGTGCTTAGCTTCTATTTTACTAAGTCCATATCCTTTTATATCGCCATTTGCGGTTTTAGCTTCTCCCCATACTAAATCGATATCCCCTAGCTCTTTTCTCTCAAACGCCCCAGCTACTTGCCCTTGTCTTTCGGTTAATAGCTTTTGTATAGCATTTTTCCCATCGTGATAGAATTCTGCGTAATTAGTGCCAAACTCTCTTATAGGATTAATATTTAGCTCTTTTTGGATATTTTCTCTAATATAGCTTGGCAAGTATAATCTGCTATTTCTCTCTTTGGCGATATTTTCTAAATCACTATCTTTTAGTCCCATTAATCCACGATTTTTAAGCTGTTTTTCTAAGCTATAAGAGTAATCTTTATTATCACTATTTATAAATGGATATAGCTTTTTCTCTCTTTGTTTTATCTCATTTTCTAAATATGTAAAGAGATTTTGATTAACTCTAGCATTGCTATCTTGTAGCTTTTGATATTGCGTTACTAGCTCTTTATCGCTCATTGATTTTATCTCAATTTCTGCTATTTTATCCTTTATATCTTTTGCTGTTGGCTTGACTAAATCGCCTATGCCTACGCTTCTTAACTCATCGAAATTCTCTTTTAAATTTTCAAAGGCATTTAAAGCTATTTGTCTATTTTCTCCACTTGTCTTTTGAGTAATTATCTCTTTTATCTCTTTATCGTGTTTTACTAAAAACTCTTTTGTGATATAATTTTCCATTTGGGCGTGATAATTAGTAGGTAAATTTAGCTCACTAGGATGCGCCCTAGCAAAATCATCTAAAACGCCTCTATATAACTCATTATAAATTTTTATCACGCTATCTAAGGCTTTATTTGTCTTGCCTTCTACAAATTTCTTAATATTTTCATATCTACTATTTGTATTTGGGTGTGGCTTTTCGGTGTTGTTTATATCCACTTCTTTGGCGGTTGTGGTAGCCTTTTGCGTTGGCTCTGCTTTAGCTATTTGTTCGTTTATTTGTGTGCTTTTTGTTTGTTCTTTAACTTCACTTTTAGCGTTTTGTGGTATAATGTTTCCATCAAAAGCAGTTAAATGTGATTTTTCACCAACGCTATAACGCCCCGTTAGACTGATATTATCGGCATCTAAGTGTGGAGGTAGGGCGTCTCTACTAACTGCTTTTTTCTCATCACTATTGAGCTTTCTTTTGTTTGCGTGAAAAACTTCACTATTTTGATTTATGCCTATTTCATCCATTTTTTTATCATTTTGTTTTAATAAAATTACTCCATCACCTTTTTTTGGTAAAACCATATTTTCAGGCTCTTTTAAAACATAATCAATAACTTCCTTTACTGCTCTTTGAGTTTTAAACATTTCAGGATGATTACTTCTTAGCCACTCAAGAGACGCACTTACTCTATCTGCAATATCTACTATTTGCCTTATCTCATTAGGCACTTCAAAAATTGCGTTATGCGGATATATCTGCCTAGCACTATCTGGATAAGTTACAAACCCATCGCCTTTTATAGAATTATTAACTAAATTTGCTTGATTTTCACTCTTAATTTTCGTTGGCTCTTGAGATTTAACCACTTGTTCTATATCTTTTAACGCACTTTTAAACTCATTTAAGAGATTTCTTGTAGGCGTTGGCAAGTTGCCATTTGGGATATTCTCAATATTTTTTATAGCTAGTTTAAAGTCGCCATTAGCGTTTAGTATGGCTCTATTTAAGTGTAGTTTTAAGGCTTCGTTATTGCCTAAATATGGTATTAAAGGTTTAAGCTTTTCTACGATGAAGTTTGCCTTCATAGTTTCAGCTCTTTTTAGTGGGTCAGCACTGATACCTTGGCTCATACCTTTTGATTTAACTACCCTACTACCTAAAGAGTTTAAAATATCGCTAGTATTATTTAGTATAGATTGTTTGCTTAAAATCTGACTTGTTAGCTCTTTAGCAAATTCACTTTGAAAGTCTATTTTAGCTAAACTCTCATTTAAAGCTTTAAAATCTACCACGCCATTAACGCTATTTTTATCCATTAAGCCTTTGATTAGATTAGCTTCAGCTACGGCTCTATCTTTAGCCCCTAGTGAGCCTAAAAAGTCATTTAAGCTAACGCCATTAATGTTATCACTACTTTTTAGCATAGCGTTAAGGGCTTCTATATTTGTCTTGCCATCACGGCTTATTTGGCTCATTAGATTACTATCGCTGATATTTTTCATCTTTGCATAGTCATTGTTGGCTTGTCTATATAAACCCATTAATCTCTCATCATTTTTTAAAGCTGTGTTGATTTCATTATCGATTAAGCCCTTAGCTTCATTTAGTGCTTTTTGATTTATAAAGTCGCTTGAGCTTTTAAAATCAGCCTTATTGATATAGCCTAACTGCTCGTTTATCGCATTTTTAGCATTTAAAAGATTATCTAGATTGCCACCACCATTTAAAGCGTTAAAAACTCCCCTTGTGCTTATATTGTGCGTATCGCTTAAGATACCCGCTAGATTGTCGCTTAAGGCTTTAAAATCGCTTTGGTAGCTTGAGTTTTTAATTAAAAAATCTTTGGTATCTGCGTAGTCTTGCTTGATTTGATTAAAGCTGTTTTTAAAGTATGATTTTAAATATTTTTAAGAATATGCATAAATATAAAGATAATTTTTAATATTAAATTTGCCGCCATTTATACTAATGAAACACAAATAACTACAAGGTAATTTAAATAGAATAATTAATATAGTGGTCTCCCCAATAGGATTTGAACCTATGGCCTCAGAATTAGGAATTCTGCGCTCTATCCTGCTGAGCTATGAGGAGACAAACCCCGCACAAAGCGAGGTTAGGATATTTTAGCCGTTTCTTTTCTTAATTATTTCATCAGAAACATTTTTTGGAACTTCTTCATAGTGATCAAATTCCATTGAGTATGATGCACGACCTTGAGTTTGACTTCTTAAATCCGTTGAGTAACCAAACATCTCAGCAAGTGGGCAGAAAGCTGTAACTATTTTATTACCGCCTCTTTCATCCATTGAGTTGATTTGACCACGGCGTCTATTTAAATCGCCAATCACATCACCCATATACTCCTCTGGAGTTTCAACCTCAACCTTCATCATCGGCTCAAGGATAACAGCACCAGCCTTTCTAGCACCCTCTTTAAAGCCCATAGAAGCGGCAAGTTTAAACGCCATTTCAGATGAATCCACTTCATGGTAGCTACCATCAAATAGAGTAACCTTAACATCTTCAACTGGATACCCAGCAAGAACACCGCTTTGAAGTGCTTCATTACAACCTTTTTCAACAGCAGGGATATACTCTTTTGGAACAACCCCACCTTTAATATCATTAACAAATTCAAATCCACTACCTGGTTCAAGTGGCTCAAGACGCAAATATACATGACCATATTGTCCGCGACCACCTGATTGCTTAGCATATTTATACTCTTGCTCAACTGTCTTTTTAATAGTTTCGCGGTAAGCAACTTGCGGTTGTCCCACTTCAGCTTCTACTTTAAATTCTCTTAGCATCCTATCAACGATAATTTCAAGATGCAATTCACCCATACCAGCGATGATTGTCTGACCGCTCTCTTCATCAGTGCTAACTCTAAAGCTTGGATCTTCTTGAGCTAATTTACCTAAGGCTATACCCATTTTTTCTTGGTCAGCTTTAGTTTTTGGCTCAACCGCAACACTGATAACTGGCTCTGGGAAGTCCATTCTCTCTAAGATAACTTTATCTTTTTCACTTGCTAGAGTATCGCCTGTTAAAGTATCTTTAAGACCAACTACAGCACCAATTTCACCCGCATAAAGAACTTTAATCTCTTCTCGTTTATTTGAGTGCATTTTTAATAGACGACCAATTCTCTCTTTTTTATCTTTTGTTGAGTTGTAAGCATAACTTCCACTCTCAAGCTGTCCTCTATAAACCCTTACGAATGTAAGCTGTCCTACAAATGGGTCAGTCATAATCTTAAACGCAAGACCGGCAAATTCGCCATTATCAGTGCTATCTACGATCACTTCTGAGCCATCTTCCATCTCGCCTCTAATAGCCTCAACCTCATCAGGAGCCGGTAAGTAATCAACAACCGCATCAAGTAGTGGCTGAACGCCCTTATTTTTAAAAGCAGTACCACAAAGCATAGGTATAATCGTCATAGACAAACAACCAGCTTTAAGACCCTTTTTAATCTCTTCGTTTGTTAGCTCTTCACCGCCAAAAAATTTCTCCATCAAAGCATCATCAGTCTCGGCAACTGCTTCGATCATTTTATTGCGATACTCATTAGCTTTTTCTTGTAATTCAGCTGGAATATCCTTTTCTACATAATCTGTTGGCTTGGTATCATCTTCCCAAACAATAGCCTTCATTTTGATTAGATCAACTACACCTTTAAACTCATCTTCAGCACCAATTGGAATTTGAATAGGCACTGGATTTGCTTTTAAGCGGTTTTTAATCTGCTCTTCAACATTATAAAAATTAGCACCGATTCTATCCATCTTATTTACAAATACCATTCTTGGAACGCGATATTTGTTTGCTTGTCTCCAAACAGTTTCACTTTGAGGCTGAACTCCGCCAACAGCACAAAATACAGCTACAGCACCATCAAGAACACGCATAGATCTCTCAACTTCAATAGTAAAATCAACGTGTCCTGGAGTGTCTATAAGATTGATTTGATGGTTTTTCCAAAAACAAGTTGTAGCAGCAGAGGTAATCGTAATACCACGCTCTTTTTCTTGCTCCATCCAGTCCATAGTAGCAGCACCATCATGAACTTCGCCAATCTTATGACTCATACCAGTAAAAAATAGAATTCTCTCACTAGTTGTGGTCTTACCAGCATCAATGTGTGCGGCAATACCTATGTTTCTAACCATATTTAATGGAGTTTTTCTAGACATAAGCTCTCCTTATTACCAGCGATAGTGAGCAAATGCTTTATTAGCTTCTGCCATTTTATAAGTATCTTCTTTTTTCTTAAATGAAGCACCTTTTGAATTTGACGCATCTAGCAATTCAGCGGCTAATTTTTCTATCATAGTTCTTTCGCTTCTTTTGCGAGCAAAGCTAATAATCCAGCGGATCGCTAAGGCTTGTTGGCGTGCTGGGCGCACCTCTACTGGGACTTGATATGTAGCACCACCAACACGGCGTGATTTAACCTCCATAATAGGCTTTACATTATCAATAGCACTATTAAATACATCAATTCCCTTTAGCTCACCACCTTTAGAATCTATAGCTTTTAACACACCATACATAATCTCAGTAGCTACGCTCTTTTTGCCATCATACATAAGTGAATTAATAAATTTAGTTATAACTTTATTGCCATAAATTGGATCAGGCATTACTTCCCTAACAGGGGCTTTTCTTCTTCTCATAACTTTCCTTCAAATTTAAATTTTACTCAAACTAAACCATATCTAAGGGCTAGTCTGCGTCCTAAAAGATTACTTTTTAGCTTCTTTTGGGCGTTTGGCACCATATTTAGAGCGTGAAACAGTTCTTTTTGCTACGCCAGCTGTATCAAGCGCACCACGGACAATATGATATTTAACACCTGGTAAGTCTTTTACCCTACCACCACGCACTAGCACGATGCTGTGCTCTTGTAGATTGTGACCTTCACCGCCTATATAGCTGATAACTTCAAATCCACTTGTTAGCCTTACTTTGGCAACTTTTCTCAAAGCTGAGTTTGGTTTTTTAGGAGTTGTTGTATAAACTCTAGTGCAAACTCCTCTTCTTTGAGGACACTCTTTTAACGCTGGTGATTTAGATTTTACGATCACTTTTTTGCGTTCTTTTCTGACCAATTGATTAATGGTTGGCACAATTTTTCCTTTCAACTAAATTTATTAAAAAGTCGCTATTTTACCCAAATTTTACTTAATTTAATATGAAATATACGCATTGAAAACCAGTAACTGGCAATTAAATGTATATAATAAATTATTTATTTATCTATTTTTTAGAATAATTTATTGCGAATTTTTGGCAAATTAGCATTTATTTTTAAGCAAAATTTGGATCCATAGACCCAAATTTTACTAAGTTATATAAAGTTAATTAATTATTATACTTCATCTTAATCTTTTTATCTTGATAAAGCCCGGTACCAACTGGTATCATACGACCTAAAATTACATTTTCTTTTAGATCTTCAAGATAGTCAAATTTAGCCGCTATACTAGCTTCGGTAAGCACTTTAGTAGTCTCTTGGAATGAGGCTGCTGAAATGACACTATCACTACCAATAGCTGCTCTAGTAACACCAAGAAGTACAGGCTCAGCAATAGCAGGCTCACCGCCCATTTTGATGATTTTCTCATTCTCTTCACGGAATTTACGGCGGCTAACCATATCTCCCACAATAAAATTCGTATCACCACTATCGATAATCTTAATCTGTCTTAGCATTTGTGATACGATAATCTCAATATGCTTATCGCTAATAGCAACCCCTTGAGAGCGATAGACTTGCTGAATTTCGCTAATCAGATATCCGTGAAGTGCCTTTTCTCCAAGTATTCTTAAGACATCGTGACTACTTACTAAACCATCTGTTAATTTCTCTCCAGCATGGACAAACTCGCCATCACGGACTTGAATTTGCCTTGATTTATCTATTAAATACTCAGCCGTTGTGCCATCTTCTGCTATTATTACCACTCTTTCTTTAGCACGAAGTGGCTTTTCAAATTTAATCACACCATCAATTTCAGCTATAATAGCCGTATTTTTAGGGCGACGCGCTTCAAATAGCTCTGATACTCTAGGAAGACCACCGGTAATATCTTTTGATTTAGCTACAGCTTTTGGCGTTTTAGCTATGGTATCGGCTCTATTTACTTTAGCTCCATCTTTGACAAATATCGCAGTTTTTGGCTCTAGTTGATAACGGATCAATTTACCATTATCGGTAGTTATAACTATTGTAGGTTTAACCCCACTTGGCAAATACTCATTGATAACTAGCCTACTCTCGCCTGTTGCTTCATCATATTGCTCAGTTACGCTATATCCTGGCTCTATATCTTCATATACCACTATACCAGCTTCTTCGGCGATTACAGGATTTGAGTATGGATCCCACTCTGCTATAACTAGCTTAGAATCAGCTTGAGGCTTAGCTAGTATATCAGTAGATGCAACATTAGAGCTATCATCAAATTCAATTACGCTATTGCGTGGGATATAGTGACGCACAGCCTCTCTATCGTCTTCATCAGCGATAACGACAAATAGGCCTTTTTCTTTTACTATATCGCCTTTTTTAATCTCTTTAATTCTCTCTAGATAATCCCCTTTTAAGATATAGTATTTTAGCACACCATGTGCACTAGCTACAATCTCTTGAGTTACTGGATCGCCATCGGCTACCTTAATCTCACTAGCAAATGGAATACGATTTGGGATATTCCACCCATCTTTAATCATCTCTACAATGCTCTCATTTTCTTTGACTTTATCGCCTTTTGAGTAAGGAATGTAGAATTTACCATCTATCTTACCGCTTACACCAGCTAACTCATTTGGCTTGGCTAAGTCATGTTTTCTTAAAACATACTTAACTTCATCTTTTTTACCTGTTATAGTGATATTTACATCTTCGTGAGCTATCTCAATATCTATAACCCCATCAAATGGAGCTTTAATCTTTGGCTCGACTAATAATATAGCCGCATTACGCCTATTAATAACTATAGATTTGCCATTATTTTCATAAGTTTTAAGATTATAATATCTGATAAAGCCCTCTTTTTGCGCTACAATTTGTCTATCTTGCTGCTCTGTTGATGCGGTTCCACCGATATGGAAAGTCCTTAGCGTTAGCTGAGTACCAGGCTCACCAATTGATTGAGCGGATATAATGCCTACTGCTTCGCCTGGTTTTACTAGCTTGCCTTCGCCTAGGTTAATACCATAACACTTGGCACACACGCCCTTTGGTGCTTTGCAAGTAATAGGAGTTCTAATACTAATTGATTTAATACCAGCATCGACAATTACCCTAACCTTAGTCTCATCGATTAAAGTGCCCTCTGTGTATAAAATTTCATTAGTAATAGGATCTATAACATCATCGCTTAAGACTCTACCTAGGGCTCTTTCTTCTAAGCTCTCAATCAATTCACCATTTTCAGTAATCTCAGTGATCTCAACACCCTCATGGGTGCCGCAATCTTCCATAGTAACTTTCACATTTTGTGCTACATCTATTAGCTTTCTTGTTAGATACCCAGCATTTGCGGTCTTAAGTGCAGTATCAGCAAGACCTTTTCTGGCACCATGGGTTGAGATAAAATACTCAAGCACATTTAGACCTTCACGGAAATTTGAAGTAATCGGCGTTTCGATGATCGAGCCATCAGGTTTAGCCATAAGACCACGCATACCAGCAAGCTGACGAATTTGAGCCGCACTACCCCTAGCACCACTATCAGCCATCATATAAATAGAGTTAAATCCACTCTTGTCATTTTTAATGAGCTTCATCATATCGCTTGCTACTTTATTATTTGTATCTGTCCATATATCAACAATTTTATTATATCTTTCTGAATCAGTAAGCAAACCTGAGCCATATTGATTTTGAATTTCACGAACTCTTTTTTTAGCTTCATCTACATATGAGTATTTGCTATCAGATACTATTATATCAGCTATTGAGATACTCACACCAGCTTTAGTAGCATATCTAAAGCCAAGATTTTTAAGCTTATCTAAAAATCCAGCAGTTGATTCTAAACCACCATTTTTATAGACATAATCAACTAAATTTGCTATGTCTTTTTTCTTCATAACTTTATTCCACATATTCTCAGGAACTGAATTTTCGCCTAAATCAGGTAAGATTGATTTGATAATTAATCTACCAGCTGTTGTAAATACAGTCCTACCATCTACCATTGTTTTAATCTTAGCGTGCAGATCAAGGAAATGGGTCTCAACTGCTATCATAACTTCATCAATGCTAGCAAAAATTTTATTTGATCCTATTACATCTACTTTTTCAAGGCTTAGATAGTAAATTCCCAAAACCATATCTTGGCTAGGGACGGTTACAGCCTTACCACTTGCTGGGAGCAAGATATTCATAGAGCTAAGCATTAAAATTTTACACTCAGCAATCGCCTCTTGAGATAAAGGGACATGAACGGCCATTTGGTCGCCATCGAAGTCTGCGTTAAAAGCTGAACAAACAAGAGGGTGGAGCTGAATAGCCTTACCCTCTATCAATACTGGGTGGAATGCCTGAATAGACATCTTATGCAGGGTTGGTGCTCTATTTAACAATACTGGATGATCAGCAACAACCTCTTCAAGGCACTCCCAAACCTCATTTGTCTTATCCTCTATCATTTTTTTGGCTAATTTTACATTTGTAGCATAGCCTTTTTCTTCAAGACGGGCTAGAAGGTGCGGTTTAAACAGCTCAAGAGCCATCTTTTTAGGAAGACCACATTGATCCATTCTAAGTCTAGGTCCAACAACAATAACACTACGACCAGAGAAATCCACCCTTTTACCAAGTAGATTTTGTCTAAAGCGTCCTTGCTTACCTTTAATAATCTCGCTTAGAGATTTTAACGGGCGTTTATTCGCACCTTTTACGGCATTTGCTCGTCTGCCATTATCAAATAGAGCATCTACTGATTCTTGAAGCATTCTCTTCTCATTGCGGATAATGATCTCTGGCGCATCAAGCTCCATAAGTCTTTTTAAACGCGCGTTTCTATTTATAACACGGCGATAAAGATCATTAACATCACTAACAGCGAATTTACCGCCATCAAGGCTAACTAATGGTCGAAGGTCTGGTGGGAGCACAGGCAGATTAGTTATCATCATCCATTCAGGGCGATTACCTGAATTTAAAAAGCTCTCAACTACCTTTAATCTCTTTACAATGCTCTTTTTCTTAGCTTCGCTATTTGTGCTATCTATCTCTACTTTTAATTGATCTAAGATAGTTACTAAATCCAAATTTTCAAGCATATCACGAATGACTTCGCCGCCCATTCTAGCTTTAAATCCACTCTCAGCAAATCTCTGTTCTAAAAGTATATATTGCTCTTCATTTAAGACATCATACAATTCAACTTTTTTACTATTTTCATTATCATAGTATGCTTCACCTGGATTTTCTACTATATATGCTTCATAGTATAATACACGCTCTAAATCTTTCATCTTTATACCAAGAAGTGTTCCAATGCGACTTGGAAGTGAATTTACATACCAAATATGAGCCACTGGAGTAACTAGCTCTATATGTCCCATTCTAGAGCGCCTGACTTTAGAGCTTGTGATTTCAACTCCACATTTTTCGCACTTAATGCCTTTATATCGCATCTTTTTATACTTACCGCATAAGCACTCATAATCTCTAATAGGCCCAAATATTTTAGCACAAAATAGACCATCTCTTTCTGGTTTTAGCGTCCTATAATTTATGGTTTCAGGCTTTTTAACCTCACCATGACTCCAAGCTTTTATACGCTCAGGACTAGCTAATCTTAATTTAAATGCCTCAAAATCTCTTGGTCTTGCATCTTCTTTAATCTCTATAGGTTTTAACTCACTCATTATTACTATCCTCATCGTAAATTTCAACATCTAACGCTAGAGATTTTAGCTCATTTGTTAAAACAAAAAATGTCTCTGGAATACCAGTACTTGGGACATTTTCTCCTTTGGTTAATGCCTTATAAGCTAACCATCTACCCTCAACATCATCAGATTTGACAGTTAGCATCTCTCTTAGAGTATGAGCAGCACCATAAGCCTCTAAAGCCCAAACTTCCATCTCTCCAAATCTCTGACCACCGCTTAAGGCTTTACCGCCGACTGGTTGCTGTGTCACTAAACTATATGGTCCCGTGCTTCTAGCATGGACTTTTTCATCAACTAAGTGATGAAGTTTTAGCATATACATACAACCGACATTTACACGCTCAGCCATCTTAGATCCAGTTCTACCATCATATAGCTCTGTTTTGCCATCCATATCGATTTTTGCCATCTCAAATAGCTTATTAAATTCTTCTGGCTTAACCCCTTCAAATATCGGAGTAGCAAACCTTACACCACTAGCCCAATCCCTTGCATACTCAATTAGCTTATCATCATCAATTTTTTCTAACATAGCTTTAGCGTCCATTAGTCTTGATACGCTAGCTATCTCAATCATTTTAGATCTTAACTCTTTAATCCACTCTTTTGATTTTCTATCAAAAATCTCTTGAATTTGCTCACCAAGTCTCATACCTACAAGACCTAGATGGCTTTCTAAAATTTGACCGATATTCATACGGCTAGGAACGCCTAGTGGATTTAATACAATATCAACCGATCTACCATCTGGCAAATATGGCATATCCACATCAGGGACGATATTTGATACAATACCCTTATTACCATGGCGACCCGCCATTTTATCTCCGACTTTTAACTTTCGTTTAGTAGCCACATACACCTTCACAAGCTTCACTACACCACTTGGTAAAATATCATCTTTTTCTAAAATTTCAAGCTTAGCATCATGTTCATCTTTTAGCTTTTTCTTCTCATTTTGAAAATAAGCCTTCATATCCTCATAGCTTTTTTGCACATCTTTATTGAAGTTTTTTACATATGAATTTAAGGTAAATCTATTTATATTGGCTAGATCTTCTTTTTTGATCTTTTGACCTTTTTTATATGTAGTTTTACCTACTTCTAGCTCACTTTGAAGTTCATTACTAGCTAACAAGGCAGTAACTCTTAACATCTCTTCACGATCAAGCATTAAAAGTCTATCGTGATGCTCTTTTTCTAAAATATTTTTTTCATCTTCATAAGCTTGAAATGATCTTGAGTCTTTTTCATACCCTTTTTTAGTAAAGATTTTAACATCAATTACCACCCCTTCCATACTAGCTGGAGCATATAAAGATTTATTTACCACATGACCGGCCTTCTCACCAAATATAGCCCTTAGAAGTCTCTCTTCTGGGGTTGGCTTGACTTCACCTTTTGGAGATACCTTACCTACTAAGATCATACCTGGTTTTATATGAGTTCCGATTTTTACGATACCACTCTCATCTAAGTGCTCGATCTCCTCTTCTTTCATATTAGGAATATCTCTAGTAATCTCCTCTACACCATCTTTAAGCTCTCTAGCTTCAATCTCTTTTTCATAAATATGAACGCTAGTAAAAGCGTCAGTGCGAATCATTCTTTCGCTCATTACGATGGCATCTTCGTAGTTATATCCATTCCATGGCATAAATGCGATCAGTGCGTTTTTACCTATTGCTAACTCACCTTGATCCATACTAGAGCCATCAGCTATTATTTGACCAGCCTCTACTTTTTGTCCTTTTTTAACGATTGGATGTTGGTTAAATGTCGTATTTTGGTTGGTACGCATATTTTTTTCCATAGTATATTGATCTATATATGGACCATTCTCATCTTCGCCTAAAATAAATATATTTTTATTATCAACTTTTTCAATAACACCGCCTCGTTTTGCTTTAATAGCCTCCCAAGCATCACGAGCAACTATAGCCTCCATACCAGTCCCAACAATAGGAGCAGTAGATTTTAAAAGCGGCACAGCTTGACGCTGCATATTTGAACCCATCAAAGCACGGTTAGCATCATCGTGTTCTAAAAATGGGATTAAAGAGGCAGCAACGCCCATTACCATCCCGCTACAAAGGTCAATTAGAGTAACATCATCTCTCTTAGCAAGAATCATCTCGCCATCTTGTCTAACCTCTATTAAATCCTCAGCTATCACACCATTTTCATCTAAAATTGTAGAAGCTGGAGCTATGATATGTCCTTCTTCTTGAGTTGCGGTAAGATATACAATCTCATTTGTAACCTTACCATTTTCTACCTTGCGATATGGGGATTCTACAAAGCCAAGATCATTTACCTTCGCATATGTAGAAAGAGTGTTTATAAGACCGATATTTTGACCTTCTGGAGTCTCAACTGGGCAAATTCTACCATAGTGAGTTGGATGGACATCACGAACTTCAAATCCAGCTCTCTCTTTTACCAAGCCTCCTTCGCCAAGTGCTGATAATCTGCGTTTATGCGTAATCTCGCTAAGCGGATTTGTCTGATCCATAAACTGACTTAACTGACCGCCAGTGAAAAACTCCATAATAGTTGTAGTTATCATCTTAGGATTTACTAAATCATAAGGCATAATCTCATCAATGTTATTGCTAAGGCTTGTGAATTTATCTCTAATAGCTTTTTGCATCTTGACAAAACCAAGATGAAGCTCATTAGCCAAAAGCTCACCAATAGAGCGAATACGACGATTACCTAAGTGATCTCTATCATCGATATAGCCTTGACCATTTTTAACTTTGATGAGATATTTGGCAGTTTTGATAATATCCTCATTTGTCAAAACTGTAACATAATCAGGTGCATTTAAACCTAATTTATGGTTCATCTTCATACGGCCAACTTTGGTTAAATCATATCTCTCTGGATTAAAAAATAGATCATTAACAAAGCTTCTAGCAGCCTCTTTAACCACAGGCTCACCAGGGCGCATTACCTTATAAATTCTAATTGCGGCTAGATCGTTTTCATCCTCTACACTTTCAGTTTGCTTAAGTAGCTTTAAAGTCTCATAATCTTGTAAAAATGAGTTAATAATAGCATCATCGACGCCATTTGCCAAATCATTAGCAATCTCAATACTATCTTGCTCATTGGCTATTTTAGCTATTTTACTCTCATCAAGCTGAGTAAGAGTATCATATAAAACTTCGCCACTATCTTTATCTATAACTGGACTAGCTAAATATCTATTTACCAGTGTTTCAAGTGGATATTCGATGAATTTAAGACCGTCTTCTATTAATTTATCAGCTTTTTTTCTAGTTAATCTTTTACCAGCTTGATGTAAAATATTACCATTTTCATCTTTTATATCATAATCAACTCTACCAGTGAAATCATCTGGATTAAATTTCACTAAAAATTTATTATTTTGAATTTTTAGAGTTTGCATAGGATAAAATAGTTTGACGATATCTTGCTTTTTATACCCTAAAGCTCTAAATAAGATGGTTATAGGAACCTTGCGACGCTTATTAATACGGACATATAATACATCTTTAGTATCATACTCAAAATATAACCAAGAGCCACGATCTGGAATAATTTGAGCTGTATATATCAATTTATTTACAACTGTAGGGCTCTCTTCTTCTTTGAAAATAACACCAGGACTTCTGTGTAATTGATTGACTACAACTCTTTCAACACCATTAATAATAAATGAGATTCTATCAGTCATCAAAGGAATTTCGCGAACAAATATCTCTTGTTCTTTTATATCTTTTACCCCGATTTTCTCACCTGTTTTTTCATCTCTATCATGAACTATTAATCTAATTTTTATTTTTAAATTTACAGAATATGTCAAACCTCTTTCCATACACTCTCTAATTGTGTATCTAGGCTTACCTATCTCGCTACTGACATACTCAAGTGAAAGTCTATTTTGCGGATCGTGGATAGGAAAAATAGATTTAAATACTTTTTCGATTCCGCTTTCAGTTTGTGAATTATCAAGATTTAAAAAATGATCAAAACTCTTTTTTTGTAATTGTAATAAATTTGGAACATCAATCTCTTTAGCAACATTAGAAAAATCTACTCTAAGACGATTTCCAGAATAAAGGCTATTTAACATTTTACTACCTCTATAGAATAGTTAATTGAAAGAAAGTTGCAAAAACAACAAGTGGATTGGAAGCGAGTATCTCTCTCGCTTCTACAAAATTGTAAATTATTTAAGTTCTACTTTAGCGCCAGCTTCTTCAAGTTGTTTTTTAGCTGCTTCAGCTTCTTCTTTACTTGCACCCTCTTTAAGAACTGATGGAGTACCTTCTACAGCATCTTTAGCCTCTTTTAGACCAAGACCAGTTAAAGCACGAACAACTTTAATTACTTCTATTTTTTTAGCACCGCTATCAACTAAAACGATATTAAAATCAGTTTTCTCTTCAGCAGCTTCAGCAGCACCACCAGCAACAGCGCCAGCTACCATTACTGGAGCAGCACTTACACCAAATTTTTCTTCAAATTCTTTTACTAATTCGCTTAGCTCAAGAACTGATAAATTTGAGATAAATTCTAATACATCTTCTTTAGTAATTGCCATTTTAATTCTCCTAAATTTTATTTTTTAAATTAAGCAGATTGCTCTTTTTTCTCTTTAAGCGCATTTAATCCAATAGTGAAATTTTGAATTGGGGCATTCCAAACTTGTAATAGCATAGCAATAAGCTCGTCGCGAGACGGCATTTTTGACAATGCAACAACTTTAGAAGCAGGTGCAACTTCACCATCGATATAAGCTGTTTTAATCTTAAATAGATCTTTATTAACTTCTTCAAATTTAGCTACAACTTTACTAACCGCTAATTGATCATCGCCCCATACAAAAATATTTGTATCTTTAAGCTCCATACCATCTTTAGCAGAGTTATTTAAAGCTATTTTAGCTAAAGTATTTTTAATAACTTGAACTTTAACATTTTGCTCTCTAGCAGCATTTCTAAGAGCTTCAAGTTTTTTAACACTTAAACCTCTATAGTCACAAACTACTATAGCTTCACTAGCTTTAAATTCAGCCTCAAGGTTTGAAATAATTTCAGCTTTTTCGTTTCTAGTCATTTTCATTCTCCTTTCCGACCGGCGATTTCAAGCAGAGAGAGTGAAAAATCACTCAATTAAGCATACGCCTCGGCTATCTCCAATCTAAGATAAAAATATTTAATTATTTAAGATCCATAAGCTCTTGAGTTTCAAGAGATATTGATGGACTCATTGTCAAAGATAGTGCAGCAGATTTGATATATTTACCTTTTGCGGCTGCTGGTTTATGTTTATTTATCATTTTGATAAAGGCAGTAATATTCTCATTTAATTGCTCTTTTGTAAAGCTAACTTTACCAAGACCAGCGTGGATATTTCCTTGCTTATCAACACGGAAATTTACTTGACCACCTTTAGCATTTTTAACAGCTTGAGCAACATCCATAGTTACAGTGCCAGTTTTAGGGTTTGGCATTAAACCTTTAGGTCCTAAAAGACGACCTATTTTGCCAACTAATCCCATTAAATTTGGAGTAGCAATAAGCACATCAAAGTTAATAACACCTTTAGCGATCTCATCAACAAAATCCTCAGCACCCACAATATCAGCACCAGCAGCTTTAGCCTCATCAGCCTTAGCATCTTTAGCTATTACGGCCACTCTTACAGTCTTACCAGTACCAGCAGGTAAAACCACTGAACCACGAACCATCTGATCTGCATGTCTAGGATCCACATTTAATTTAAGTGCTATTTCAACTGTTTCATCAAATTTTGCTGAAGCTAGTGTTTTAACTGTAGATACAGCCTCATCTAAATTATAAATTTTATTTGAATCTACTTTTTTTAGTAATTCTGTAAATCTCTTTGTAGTTTTTTTTGACATTAATTTCTCCGCATTTTTAAAGTGCTACCACTAATTTAAAATCCTAGTGGTAAGGATTAATCTACTATGGTTATACCCATAGAACGAGCTGAACCAGCTATAATCTTAGCAGCTTGCTCTCTATCTTTAGTATTCATATCAACTATTTTTTTATCTACTATCTCAAGTATCTGAGCCTTAGTTAATTGACCTACTTTATTTTTAAGCGGATTATCCGCACCTTTTGTAATACCAGCAGCTTTTTTGATTAAATCTGTTGCTGGTGGTTGCTTTGTAATAAATGTAAAGCTTTTATCAGCATAAACAGTGATAACAACTGGGATATTATAACCAGCCATATCTTTTGTTCTTTCATTAAATGCCTTACAAAACTCCATAATATTAACGCCTTGCTGACCCAAAGCAGGACCAACTGGCGGACTTGGATTTGCTTTTGTAGCTGCAATTTGCAGTTTAATTTCGCCTACAACTTTTTTAGCCATAAACTATCTCCTTAGACTATCTTTTCAACTTGTGAATACATAATTTCTACAGGCGTACTTCTACCAAATATAGATACATTTAATCGAAGTTTGCCATGAACCATATCATACTCTTCTACAGTGGCATTAAAATTAGCAAATGGACCATCAGTAACACGAACAGTCTCGCCAGTTTCAAATGAAATTTTTGGCTTAGGAGCTGCTCTTTTATTAACCTTTTCTAAAATAAGATTTATATCTTTATCGCTTAAAGGTGTTGGTTTTTTTGCTTCACCGATAAATCTACCAACCTTAGGAAGAGACTGAATCTTGTGCCAAAGTGCAGTATCAAGATCTAAATGTGCAAAAGCATAACCTGGATATAAACTTCTCTCATTAATCTTTTGCTTTCCATTTTTAATCTCAATAACATCTTCTGTAGGAACAATAACCTCTAAAAGTTGCTCCTCAATACCATGATCTTTAACTAAATTTTCAATGGCTCTTTTGACACTCATCTCACTACCTGCATAAGTCTGAATAGCATACCATTTATGTGCCATAACAATTCCTTATACAAGTTTAGATACAGAAAAAGACATAATTAAATCAACCAAGGCTAAAAATAGAGAAACCACAGTTACAACAGCAAAAACTGTTATAAAAGCATTTCTAATTTGCTCTTTGGTAGGAAATATAACCTTGCCAATCTCTGCTCGTGATAATTTTAAATAACTTATAAACTTTTCCATACCTAACCTCTTGTGGCAGGGCAGGAGGGATTCGAACCCCCAACCATCGGATTTGGAATCCGGCGCTCTACCGTTGGAGCTACTGCCCTATATAATACAGCTAAGAAGTTAGCTTATTTTAGCTTAACTTCTTTATGAACTGTATGTTTTTTTAATCTTGGACAATATTTTTTAAGCTCTAACTTTTCAGTTTTTGTTTTGCTATTTTTGGTTGTTGTGTAATTAATGTCATTACATTCAGAACATTTTAAACCAATTTTAACTCTATTTGCACTTGCCATATTTTTTCCTTAAAATTGGTGTGAAAATTCACACCAATAAGTTAAATTACTTAATAATTTTAGATACAACACCAGAACCAACAGTTCTACCACCCTCACGGATAGCAAATCTTGTACCTTCTTCTAGTGCAACTGGAGCGATAAGCTCAACAGTAATTTTAAGGTTATCACCAGGCATAACCATCTCTGTACCTTCAGGTAGAGTTATTGAACCAGTAACATCTGTTGTTCTAACATAAAATTGCGGTCTATAGTTGTTAAAGAATGGAGTATGGCGACCACCTTCTTCTTTAGTCAAGATATACACTTCGCCTTCAAATTGCGTATGTGGAGTGATAGATTTTGGCTTACATAAAACCATACCTCTCTCAACATCCTCTTTTTTAGTACCTCTTAGTAGAACGCCAACATTATCGCCAGCTTCACCTTGATCCATCTCTTTTCTAAACATTTCAACGCCAGTTACTGTTGTTGTTTGAGTATCGCGGATACCTACAATTTCAATAGTATCACCAACTTTAACAACACCTTTTTCAATTCTACCTGTAACAACTGTACCACGACCAGAGATTGAGAATACATCTTCAATTGGCATTAGGAAGTCTTTATCTGTAGCACGAACTGGAGTTGGGATATAGCTATCAACTGCATCCATAAGAGCCATAATCTTAGCTGACCACTCACCATCATTACCAGCTTTAGCCTCTTCAAGCGCTTGAAGAGCAGAACCGCTAATAATTGGAGTATCATCACCTGGAAAATCATATTCGCTTAGAAGTTCGCGAATTTCCATTTCAACTAACTCTAAAAGTTCAGCATCATCAACCATATCAGCTTTATTCATAAAGACAACGATATATGGAACACCAACTTGGCGAGATAGTAGAATGTGCTCACGAGTTTGTGGCATTGGACCATCAGCTGCAGATACAACTAAGATAGCACCATCCATTTGAGCAGCACCTGTAATCATATTTTTTACATAGTCAGCGTGGCCTGGACAATCGACATGCGCATAGTGGCGATTAGTTGTTTCATACTCAATGTGAGAAGTAGCAATTGTAATACCTCTCTCTTTTTCTTCTGGAGCGTTATCGATATTATCATAATCTTTAAGCTCTGCAAGACCTTTTCTTGATAAAACAGCAGAAATAGCAGCTGTTAATGTAGTTTTACCATGGTCAACATGACCGATAGTACCAATATTTACGTGTGGCTTATTTCTTGAAAACTTCTCTTTAGCCATTGTATCCTCCGTTATAAAATTCAACTTTTATAGTTTGTATCTTTTGTATTTCTTATTTTAACTTTTATGGAGCTCATAGCGGGACTTGAACCCGCGACCTCTTCCTTACCAAGGAAGTGCTCTACCTCTGAGCCATATGAGCGTTTCTAAAAAATGGAAACTTCAGCTTGGCAAAACAGAGTTATACTAAAATTAATACAAACACCAAAAACTAAAAATGACTAAGAATAACTGTAGATATAGAATATAAATTCAAAAAGACAGCTCCCAGTCAAATCCAAATGGAGCGGGAAACGGGACTCGAACCCGCGACCCTCAGCTTGGAAGGCTGATGCTCTAGCCAACTGAGCTACTCCCGCGTATAGCAATGGTGGTGAGACGTGGATTCGAACCACGGAAGACATAGTCAGCAGATTTACAGTCTGCCCTCGTTGGCCGCTTGAGTATCTCACCCTAAAAATAGATAAAAAATGATTGCTATATATATCTGGTCAAACACTGTAAAGATAAATGGAGCTGGTGAACGGAATCGAACCGCCGACCTACTGCTTACAAGGCAGTTGCTCTACCGGCTGAGCTACACCAGCACCTTTAACTTTTGAGCTGGAATTATATCTAATTTTATATGGTTTGTCAAGAGTTTTTATAAAGAATTTTAATTTTTTTGCCGACATTTTATAGTCGGCAAAATTTTGGAATTAAAATTTATTTTTATTTATATTAGAAAGCATATCTTCGCTCATTTTCTCTACTTCATTTGATATATCAGCTATTTTGGTTGTTTCTATGTGATTTTGCTCTGTGCCATTTCTTATAGTGCTCATCGCTTCGTTAATTTGATTAATAGCAGCAGTTTGCTCATGAATGCTAGAACTCATATCGCTGATACTTTGAGTTAGAATATTTACATTAGCCTCAATCTCGGTTAGAGATTTACCAGTTTTTTCAGCTAGAGTTCGCACCTCATCAGCAACTACTGAAAATCCCCTGCCATGTTCGCCTGCACGGGCTGCTTCTATAGCTGCATTTAAAGCAAGTAGATTGGTCTGTTCTGCTATATCTTTTATTATAGTAATAATATTTTTAATATCGCCACTTTGTTTGATAACCTCATCAGCTCTTTCATTTATAGAATTCATTGAGCTACTTAATTCTTCTACGGCTGTGGCACTCTCTTGCAATGAGCCAACTTGGAGTTTGGAGTAATCATTTAATTTATTTACCCCATCTTTCATATTATGCGACGCTTCATATAGAGTTTGGCTCGATTTTTGCGATAGATTAAGCATAGCCACAGTCGCATCTCCTAGCCCATTTATGCCATCTACCATTTTAAGAAGGTAGTGTTTTAAATTCTCGCTTGAGGCTCTTTGAGTATAATCTCGCTCTGAGTATTTAGCTATAATTTTTACAATCTCATTTATATTCTTCTCAAGTGTTAATGCCATATTATTTAATGTCTCTTGTAGTTTTTTCATTAAAGGAGAGTTGCAATCGCTATTTAATCTAATATCAAAACTACCTTGAGATAGCTCTCTTAATGTATTTACTGTATCATTTATAAATTTTCGTTCAGAGCTAATTTGAGTGCGTAAATTTAATATATTTTGATTGATCATCTTAGCTATTACGCCAAATTCATCTTTGGAGTTTATATTTATAGTTTTACAATCTTCTTTTTCGCTGCCTAAGAAAGCAAAAAATCCTCTAAGACCATCGCTGACTATCTCGATTTGACCAATCTTTTTACGAAGTAAAATAGAGCCTAATACAATTACTGTGATATTAATGATAAATAGACCAATTACTATGTTAAAATATAGTGATGATTTATCAATTTTAGATTGGACTTCGCTATTAGTTCTTTGCTTTAGCATTACAAAAAATTCATCAATAGGCTCCATAATTTTAGCCTTTTGTATATGATACTCTTTAGAGTGAGTAAGGCTCATAGCTAGTTCTTTATTAGGCTGCCCTATAGCATACCCCCCCCCATTAGACTCATCAGCAAATTTACCCATAACGGCATTCATCGCCTTAATCTCTATATCAACTAAATTATTTGATCGTTTTTCTGACTCTTTGAGCTTATCAAGTTCAGCTTGACTAAAGCCTAAATTTTGCATTTTTTGAGTTAAAGAGATCATCTCTTTACTATCAGGACGCGGTTTAACACCACTAGATGCTACAAAATCCCAATAAATTCTCTCATACTCAACTGGGCGTGGCGCTTTGCCACTTCTAATATCTAAAATAGCATTATATTGATCAATGTAGCTACTATCGCCTGTTACGCTATATGTGCGTACAAGTCTTGTTAAATCATCTGAGCTTTGGCGAAGTTCATCAGCAAGCAAATATGATTGATACCTTTTCTCATTAGCACTAATCAACTCATCTTGCACCCCCATTACACCTAAAATAGCTACCAAATTTAGCGCAATAGCAATAATAATCGCACCAAAAATAAGATAAAACAAGGTAGTAAATTTCATGTAAATCCTTTAACTTATAAAGTTTGATTTACATTATGGTACTGATATTGAAATTAAATATTGCTTAATATTATAAAAGTATTAGTAATTTATTATGAATTTAAGCGTGGTAAAATCACGCTTAAATAGTGATATTTTATAAACTCTCTTTAATCTCTATTGTATTTATTTTATCGCCTTGTTTAATTGCATCTAAAACACTTTTGCTATCATCATCAATTAGGTCTCCAAATATTGTATGGACGCCATTTAGATGCGGTTGAGGGCTATGACAGACGAAAAATTGACTACCGCCTGTATCTCTTCCAGCGTGTGCCATACTTAGGCTACCTCTTTCGTGTTTGCGTTTTTGACCTACGCATTCGCACTTTATTCTCCAGCCAGGTCCGCCAACTCCATTGCCATATGGACAACCGCCTTGGATAACGAAATTTGGGATAACTCTATGAAAATTAAGTCCATCATAAAATCCAGATTTGGCTAATTCTACGAAGTTAGCCACAGTTTGTGGGGCTTCATCTGGATATAGCTTGGCTACCATATCGCCTTTATCAGTTTTAATAACTGCGAATTTACACTTAGCTAACTCATTGCTATCTATATTATATACTTTCAATTTTTCCATTAATTCTCCTTTACTCTATATTTGTATATACAGCTTGTACATCATCGTCATCATCAAGCTTATCTAAAAGCTTCTCAATCTCGCCAAGCTCTTCATCATTAAGCGTGATTGTGGAATTTGGAATATACTGCAAACTGCCTTTTTTTAGAGTTAAATTACACTTCTCAATCCCATCACTAAGTGTGCCAAAGCTCTTATAATCGCCATATATCATCAGGCTATTTTCGCCCTTTTCTAAAAGCTCAAGACCATAATCAATCAGCTCCAACTCCAACTCTTCAAGATCGCTATTTGGCACCCCTACTTCAAACACTGCTTTACGACTAAACATAAAACTAAGGCTACCACTTGGCAATATCTCGCCGCCATTTTTATTAAATATCGCTTTGACATTTGCTACTGTTCTAGTGGCATTATCAGTAGCTGCTTCTACGATAATTTGCACTCCGTGAGCGGCCTTGCCATCGTAAAATATAGTTTTAATATCGCTACTATCTTTTCCACTTGCTCTTTTTATAGCTGCGTCAATATTATCTTTTGGCATATTTTGAGCTTTGGCTGTAGCTATGGCTGAGCGGAGTTTTGGGTTCATATCTGGGTCGCTTCCACCCTCTTTAGCTGCTACTGTGATGGCTTTGGCTAGTTTTGGAAATAGCTTACTCATCTTATCCCATCTAGCTTCTTTACTAGCTCTTCTATACTCAAATGCTCGTCCCATTTTTGTCCTTTTGGATTTTATAAAGCGTGAATTATAGCAAAAAATCGTTAAATTTTAATTAGCTATATAGTTATATAATTTTTTGAAATTTAATTCTAGGATAAGGTTGTGAAATTTGAAGTTAAAAATATCAATTGTCAAAGTTGTGTAAATTTGATTAAAAACTCCCTTGAAGATGAATTTGGCACTATTATCATTGATTTAACAAGTGAGCCAAAAATTCTTACCATAGATATAAATAGTGATGAGATTAAGGCTAAATTTATAGATGAGCTAAATGAGCTTGGTTTTGAAGTTATTAAAGAAATTTAGGATTTGACTTGAATAAGATTGAGCTAAAAATTAGCGGAATGAGCTGTGTAAATTGTGCAAATTCCATCGCCAAATCTGCCTTAAAAATACCAGGAATTAAATCTGCAAATATCGATTTTAACACTCATTGCGGTGTATTTGAATATGACAAAGAGGATAATATCCAAGCACTTAAAGATAAGATTATTAAGCTTGGATTTAGCATACAAAGTAGTCAAAGTGATTTAGAAATAGCCCAAAAAAAGGAGCTAAAAAGCTACCAAAATAAATTTATAATCTCCATAATTATAAGCATGATTTTAATGTGGATAGAGATGAGCCAATATGATTTAGCGTGGTTAATGGCTATTTTGGCCGCTATTGGGGTGTTTTATTGTGGATTTGGATTTTATTGGCATGCTATAAAAAGCTTAAAAGAGCAAAATTATGATATGAATGTATTGATATTTTTAGGCACTTTTTGTGCTTTTTGCTACTCTATTTTTGCGACAATTTTTAATAGCTATATCCCATTGAATTTAAACTACCTCTACTTTAGCGGTGCGACTATGATTATCTCTTTTGTCTTGCTTGGTAGATACCTAGAGAGTAAGGCTAAAGCTATGGCTTCATCGCATCTAAAAGCCTTAATCGACCTAAGTCCAGCCAAAGCCTTTATCATCACAAGCGATGGCAGTGCTAAGGAGATAGTAGCAAGTAAGCTTAAAATTGGTGATATAGTTTTAGTCAAAACAGGCTCCATAATCCCATGCGATGGTGTGATAGAAAATGGTGGAGCTGAGATTGATACAAGTGCTATAAATGGCGAGAGTTTGCCTGTTTATCGCAGTATAGCTCAAGAGGTTTATAGTGGGACTTTGGTTTGTAATGGTCATATACTAATAAGAGTTACTAAAAGCCCAAATTCAACCCTACTAGCACAGATATTAGAGCTTATACAAACCGCAGCGAGCAAAAAATTAGCCATATCCAAACTAGCAGATAAAATAGCAAATATTTTCGTCCCTAGCATAGTAGCTATAGCGGTGGCTACATTTTATATATGGGCGATTATGGGTATGCCATTTCAAGGCGCTTTGAGTGCGATTTGTGTGCTAATAATCTCATGCCCTTGCGCACTTGGACTTGCTACTCCAATTGCTATAGTTTGCGCTATATCTTTAGCCTTAAAACACTCCATTTTAATCAAAAATCCAGCAGCTCTAGAGCAGTTTAGCAATCTCAAATTTGCTGTATTTGATAAAACTGGGACAATCACAACTGGCGATATTAGCGTGATAGAGACAAATTTAAATAAAGAGAGCTTATCTTTAGTAGCTAGCATTTCATCATTAAACTCTCATCCAATCTCAAAAGCAATAGCACAATACGCAAAAGAGCTTGTAGATACCAAATTTCAAGCTAAATTTGAGTATATCAGCGGGCTTGGGATTAAAGGCGATAATATTTTAATTGGTAATGAGAGATTATTAAGCTTAAATTCAGTATTCATAGATGAAAATAATAAAGCCATCATAGAGCAAAAAATAGAAGTCGGATATGGCATCGTCCTAGTAGCAATAGGTGGCGAGTTTAGCGGATATATCGCAATTAGCGATACTATAAAACCTGAGGCAAAAGAGATTATAGATACTCTAAAATCGCAAAATATCACCCCTGTTATCCTAAGTGGAGATAACCAAAAAATAAGCAACGAAGTAGCCAAAAAGCTTGGAATAGAGATGGTATATAGCGAGGTTTTACCACAGCAAAAATATGAGATTATAGAGAGGTTAAAAGAGTCTGGCAAGGTCGCTTTCATCGCTGATGGGATCAATGACGCAGCTGCTTTGAAAAGTGCTGATATATCAATAGCGATGAATTCTGGGAGTGATCTAGCTAAAAATAGTGCGGATATAATCTTAATGCAAAATAATCTAAATGGCGTGATAAAAAGCATAAATTTAGCCAAAAAAAGTAGCGATACCATAAAGCAAAATTTGATATGGGCATTTGGCTATAATGCCATTTGTATCCCTATTGCCGCTGGGGTTTTGGAGCCATCTTTTGGAATTCATCTTACACCTATGTGGGCGGCATTTGCTATGAGTCTTAGCTCTATTAGCGTAGTTTTAAACTCACTAAGATTAAAGCTTAGTAAAATTTAATTATGTTTATTCACTTTAATCTTGATGCGTTTTTATCAATACGATAGTAAAATTGATAACGCTATAATCGAAATTCAAAAAAATATGGTATAGATGCGATCAAAAGTTTGTCTGAGTTTTAAGCAAAATTTAGCTAAAATCAGCCAAAAATTTAAGGAAATTTATGAAAGTAGCTGACGCATACTCCATGATTTGTATGATTTTTGCAACTAATTTTGCAAATGCCATCACAGATGAGGCTCTTAAAAAACTAAAGCCAAATTGGGTTTTAAAAACACAAAATCCAGAAAATGCTAAAGGCAATGAGCTTTTAGCCAAAACCTTATCGCATTGCACTGCTAGTGAGATTGTAGCGGATTTAGATAGCTTTAAGGGTGCTTGTTCTTTAAAATTTTTTAAGCAAATCAGCGATGAAGATATAAATAATTTTTATAAACAGATAAATTTTAATAAGCCTTTTTCTCACCTTCGAGATACGCATATATCGAATATGTTTTCACTTCTTGGAGTGATATTTAAAAATGACACAAATGATAAAACCCACGCTTTGCTAGGGCTGTATTTGGTAGATTTTTTCCTTCCTAGCCTTATACTATTTGCTAAATTTTTAAGATATAACGCCAAAACGCCATATTATCAAGCTATGGCTGAATTGATAATAGACTTCATCAAAACAATTAAGGTAAATTTGGGGCTTAAAATTGATATTAAATAGCTGGAATTTAATCTATTTAAATATGAACCCAGTGGCATTTAGCCTATTTGGAATAAATGTGCATTGGTATGGAATTATGTATGTTTTGGCCCTATTAATCGCACTTTGGGCTGCTAAATATTTTGTCAAAAAAGATAAGATTGCTATCTCAAATTCACTTTTGGACAGCTACTTTTTTTGGGTTGAGATTGGCGTAATTTTGGGAGCTAGGATAGGATATATCATCATATATGACCCAAATACACTATACTACCTTACCCATCCGTGGCAGATATTTAATCCCTTTGCTAATGGCGAATTTGTAGGGATTAGAGGTATGAGCTATCATGGTGCGGTGATCGGATTTGTCGTTGCTACCTTGCTATTTTGCCGTGTATTTAAACAAAATATACTTTTATATTTAGACCTTGTGGCTATTAGTGTGCCTTTAGGTTATATATTTGGCAGGATTGGCAACTTTTTAAATCAAGAGTTAATAGGTCGTGTAACGGATGTAAGCTGGGGTGTGATGAGTGCTGGAGCGCTTCGCCATCCTAGTCAGATATATGAAGCTGTGCTTGAAGGGGTGGCGATATTTATTATTTTATACCTTTATAGGCGTTATAAGAGATTTAATGGCGAATTAATCGCCCTTTATGCTATGCTTTATCCGATTATGCGATTTATCTGTGAATTTTATAGAGAGCCTGATTTTGGTATTGGATTTGTAGCATTTGGGCTAAGTATGGGGCAAATTCTATCTATTATTATGTTTGGCTTTGGTCTTTGGCTATACTTTTGGCTTAAATTTACTAAAAAATAGAGGCCGATATAGTGGCAATGATAATTTAGCCACTTTAAGCTATTTAAATTCAAAAAAGGGGACAAAATTTACTAGCTTTAAACAGCCAAGCGGTGGTAGTTGGGTGGGTATAGGTATGGGAATTATCACTACTTTAGAACAAGTGGATATGGAGACTTGTCAAAAAGAGATCGTAGAGACTGTAAAACCTGAATAATAATCTCTCAAGCCTAAATTTCTAGGCTTGATTTTATAATACTATTTAAATTCAGCCTTATAATAATAGATAAATTTAAAATAACCTTACGCTAATATTAATTTAACCACCTTAATCTATATAAAAATAGCAAAATATCTCACCGCAAATAGCACTATCAACAGATCAAATTTAAAATTTATAAGCCCAATACCAAGCTATGAATACGCTCTAAAGCCTTGTTTAAGGCTAAATTTAAAGCACTTATAGGGTTGGCTTCATAATCTTGCTGGATTGTTACTATATCGCTTAATACCATCTTATCGCAATCTTTTAGCTCTAAAGCAATCTGGATAAAAGCATAATCATCTCTAATACTCATCTCAATTATATTTAAGCCAAGTTGCAATTTCGCTTGGCTACTTAGCTTTAAATGACAGTTATTATATAGATATAGCTCAAAGGCCTTCTTAAGCATATCTTTTGGGCTGGAGATATATTTTACATTTTCCATTTTAGATATATTAATACCATCTTTAATGATAATATCTCTACTATCGTAGCCATTTTGTACCTTGATATATGATAATTTTATAAATGTATCGGCTCGTCTATCGCAAATTAAATTTTTATTACTATCATCATATCCAAGCTCGTAGTAATCTAATTTTGATGCATCTTTAGCTAGGCAGCCACTTAGGATAAATGCTAAAACTAAACTTGCAAAAATTCTACTTATCATCTCTATTTTTAAAGAAAAACTCATAAGGATTATCCTCCAAATTATTTAAATTATTTTTTATCTGAATTAATAGATCATTTAGCTGCGAAATGCTATCAGTGGCTAAATTCAAAGTCGGGGCAACGATGGATTTAAAATCCATTTGTCCATCTTTGACCCTACTATCAATACTAGCCCAAGTCCCACCTACGCTATTTATAGTTTTATCTAAATTTAAAATCACATTTTGTAAATTTGCCCCATTTAAATCGCTAGTTATACCATTTATGTTTGATATAATATTATCAATTTTCTCCAAATTTTCATAACTTGCTATGACATTCATAAGCGAATTTAAACGATCAATCGAATTTATCAATTTATCTATATTCTCTTGCTTTAAAGATATATCAATCTTATTTGCAATCCTATCTAAGCTATCTGTCAAATTTGCCGTTTTAGAGCCAATTTTATCTAATAAGCCCTCACCCATCATAAGCTCGGCTCGCTCTTTTTTATCAAATACCCTAGCCTCATCGCTACCTTTTGTGATATTAATATGAGCAATCCCGCTAATACCAGATCTCTCTACAATGGCTTTGCTATCGATTTTTATAGGTAAATTATCATCTACGCTAAGCCAAATTTCAATAGTAGCTAGACTTGGATTGCTAAAATAAATATCCTTCACATATCCTACTGGAACCCCTATAAAGCGAACTTCGCTATCTTTTTTAATCCCATTTGGAAGCTCTTTTGTAACGATATAATAATCTCTCATATCCTTACCATTATGCCCTTGCATAAAGAGTAAAAACACCCCCATAAAGCCAACAACTAAGCAAAAAAATAGCCCGACTATAAAGTATGAATTTCTATTTTCCATATCCTACCTCATCATAAATAGATCTTTTAATGGATTGTCTTTAAATTCCAAAGCTTGTTTTAAATCCCCCTCAAATACAATCTTCTTATTATCCACTATCAAAAATCTATCCAAAATATTAAATATACTATCTACATCGTGAGTTACCATAACTATGGTAACGCCCAAGCTATCTCTAATTTCACAAATCAATCTATCCATCGCCCTAGCACTTATAGGGTCAAGTCCGGAGTTTGGCTCATCTAAAAATAGCACCCTTGGACTAAGTGCTAAAGCCCTAGCTAACGCCACTCTCTTTTTCATTCCACCACTTAACTCACTAGGATACAAACTCATCGCATTTGGTTTTAATCCAACTTTTATAAGCCACATTTTAGCCACTTCATCTATATCATTTTGGCTAAATTCACTATACTCCCTAAGCATAATTCCAATATTATCCAAAACACTCATATTACTAAAAAGCGCCCCAAACTGAAACATAACCCCCATTTGTAACTTAATGCTCTCTTGCTCTTTTAAAGATGCTCTCCAAATATCCACCCCGCCAATCTTCACACTTCCGCTACTTGGCTTTTTTAAAAATATCATGGTTTTTAAAAGCGTGGTTTTACCACTTCCAGACCCACCCAAAAGACCATAAATCTCACCACTTTTTATATGAAAATTTGCCCCATCATTAATGATTCTATCATTATAAGTAGTTACTATATCTTTACCAACTATCATACGCCAAGCTCTGTATAAATCACTGAAAATAACGCATCTAATGCAATAATCCAAAATATCGCATTTACCACGCTTTTAGTAGTTAGCTGACCTACACTATTTGTGCTTCCACTAACCTCAAATCCCCTCATACAACCAATCAGTCCAATTACAGCACCAAAAAACGGCGTCTTAATCATCCCTACAAAAAAATGCCTTAGCTCCACACTCTCTTTAAATCTTTGTAAATACTCATAAAAGCTAAAATCTAAATATATTTTACACACTATCATCTGGGCTAAAATGCTAATTGCATTGGCTAAAAAGACCACCAAAGGCACAGCGATGATAAGTGCCATAATCCTAGGCATAACAACAAATTTAAATGGATCAAAGCCCATAGTTTTCATAGCTTCTATCTCTTCAGTTATCTTCATCACGCCAATTTGCGCTGTATAGCTAGAAGCAGACCTACCAGCTATCACAATCGCAGCTATCAAAGGCCCAACCTCACGCAAGGTCATTATCCCCATAATATCCACCACATAGATACTAGCACCAAATTGACTAAGCATACTAGCACCTTGATAGGCTAAAACCACACCAATTAAAAAACTAGTAAGCCCCACTATCCCCACAGACCCAAAACCAGCAGTTTTAATATGATTAGAAAGCTCTTGAAATCTAATCTTAAATGGCTCTTTAAATCCAGCGATCAACACAAACAAAAACTGCCCTAAAAATATACAAAAATTTATAATATTAAGCCGTATATCGATGATTGATTTGCCAACTTGCTCAATTAAATTTATATCCCTTGACTTGTCAATTGCTAAATTTAAAATCCCCTTATCACGCACTAAAGCAAAAATTTTATCAAATTTATCATTAGAATTAATAAGCTCAAATTCGCCCAAATTTTTACTAAAAAATATAGCCATAGCATAATCTATATGCTCTAAATTAGCAAGATCAATCTTAGATGGATTTAAGCCTTTTAATCTCCTTAAATCATCTTTGCTAATCCTATAATCCCATCTTCCAAATAGACGCAGTATATCGCCATCAAACTCAAATTTACTCATCTTTTTAAATAAACCCCAAAAGAAGCTATAAAAAGCGTCAAAATCGCTGGCCCTAAAATAATCCCCCAAAATCCAAAACTAGATAGCCCAGCCATCATAGCAAAAAATATTAAAAGCTCATTAATATTAGCCTTATCCCCAATAAGCCTAAAGCTAATAAATTTAATAATCAAAGGCTTTATAAAATTATCGGCCAAAATAGATATTACAACTATAGTATAAATTGCGATTATAAGGGCATTAGCCAATCCAGATACACCAAATTCATATATACAAAGTGGCACAAAAACCAAAGCCCCACCCACGAATGGTATCAGCGAAGCAAAAGCAAATAAAACTCCAAATAGCACCCCATCATATCCATAAAAGCTAGCTATCAAAGCAAATAAAACCCCTTGTAATAGCATATTAGCAATTGTGGAGTAAAATACCACGCTCATAGTATTTGCCACTTCGCTAAATATCTCTTTTATCTCCTTAGTTGCAATCGGCGCTACACTTGCCACATAGCTACTAAGATAAGCCCCATAATAGTGAGTAAAAAATATAAATATCATAATAAATCCCATATCTACAATGAAATTTACGCCATTATTAAGGGTTAAGCTAAGATACTCTATGGATTTTTTCGCTACCCCTTCTAAATCCAAATTAGCTAAGAAATCTACAATTTTTGGCTCTAAAAATCCAAATTTATCCAAAATTATAATATTATAGTTTTTAATCTGATTGATGGTTTCATTTATGGTATTTATATCTAAATTTGAGATATATTTTATTAATGAAAATATAAGATAAAAAAATGGCAAACAAAATATAGCAAAAAGGATAATCATAGTAATGATAGTGGCTAAAATTTGGCTATTTTTGCTTATTTTTAGGCTAAATTTTTGAATGCTTAGAGTTGATATAGCTAGCAAAATCCCAATTGACATAGTCATCAAATAATCTTTAAAAAGATACAATAAAGCCGCCAATAAAACAAGCAAAAATCCAGAGTAAAATACCTTGCTAGTGCGTAATTTTTCACTCATCAAAAAGCCCTTTATCAGACTCATTAATCATATGCTTTGGCGGCTGTTTGCCAAAAATTTTATAAGTTTGATCGCTTAGTATTCTACCCTTTGCGGTCCTTTGTATATATCCATTGCTTAATAGATATGGCTCAATTACATCTTCTATAGTGCCCTCATCTTCGCTCAAAGCCGCAGCTATAGTAGAAAGCCCCAAAGCACGAGTAGAGTATGCTAAGATATTAAGATATTTTAGATCCATCTCATCAAATCCCAGCTCATTTACCCCTAGGCTATCAAGCGCCATCTTAGCCCTTTTAGAGCTGATGTTACTCTCATCAGCCACTTCAGCAAAATCCCTAATTCTTCTAAGCAATCTAAGTGCTATTCTAGGCGTTCCACGACTACGCCTTGCTATTTCTAAACTAGCATCTTTACTAGTAGCCTTGCCTAATTTATTTGCTGCTAAGGATATAATCTCCCCTAGCTCATCAGCACTATAAAACTGCAATCTAAACTGCATTCCAAAGCGATCACGAAGTGGTGCTGAGATCATGCCAGCTCTAGTCGTAGCGCCTATTAGAGTAAATTTAGGAATATCAATCTTAATAGTTTGAGCTGCTGGGCCGCTACCTATGATAATATCAAGCCGAAAATCCTCCATAGCTGAGTAAAGCACCTCTTCAATAGCTGGACTAAGGCGGTGGATTTCATCTATAAATAGCACATCGCCCTCTTCTAAATTTGTCAAAATCGCAGCCAAATCGCCACTTTTTTCTATCATTGGGGCTGAAGTTATCTTGATATTTGCCTCCATCTTAGAAGCAATGATATGAGCCAAAGTGGTCTTCCCAAGTCCTGGAGGCCCATAAAATAAGGCGTGATCTAGACACTCGCCACGCTTTTTAGCCGCAGCTATAAAAACCTCTAAATTTGCCTTAATCTTATCTTGACCTATATATTCAGCAAAACTTGAAGGCCTTAAACTAACCTCATACTCAGCATCAAAGCTAACTCTCTCAATCTCTACAATCCTATCCAAATCCCAGTCCTATAACTCAAATTTATCAAATTTCGCACCCATTTTCTCATAATAATACGCCCCACCCCTAATCTCTTTAACATTGCTAAAACCATGCTTTTTAAGCAGTTTTAACGCATCTTTAGAGCGAGTTGCAGTAGCGCACATTAGATAAAATTCATCATCTTTTTTAAATATACTCTCAATAGAGCTTACAAATAGCGGATTAACCTTACCGCTTAAATTCGCATAAGTAATCAAATGCGACCCATTTAATATCCCAAACTCAAGCCACTCGCTAGGCAAGCGAATATCTACTATTTTACTATTTTGTATATTCATATTCTTGACTTGGAAATTTAATATTTTTTACTTCATCAGCGTATTTTTTCATCGCTTCACGAATCAAATTCGCCCCATCTAAATATCTCTTGACAAATTTAGGCTTAAACTCATCATAAAACCCAAACGCATCACTCCATACAAGCACCTGCCCATCAGTATCGCTTCCAGCTCCAATACCGATAGTAGGCACACTAAGAGCTTGTGTAACTCTTTTTGCTAGATGGCTTGGCACCCCTTCTATCAGCACCATTTTTGCCCCGGCTGCTTCTAAGGCCAAGGCATCTTCGATAATAGCATTTGCTTCATTCTCATCTTTTCCAGCGACCCTATATCCACCCTCTTTTCTTGAAAGTTGCGGCTTTAAACCTATGTGAGCGATAACGGCAATTCCATTTTGATTTAATAATTTTATCGTCTGAGCCATCTCTTTTGAGCCTTCGATTTTCACAGCATCACAAAGAGTATTTTTATAAATTTTCACAGCATTTTTTAATGTAATTTTTGGCGTTATAGTTGAGCCAAAAGGCATATCCACGACCAAAAATGCTCTCTTAGCACCTATTTGAACGGCTTTTGCGTGATATATCATCTCATCTACGCTAAGCCCTATAGTCTCATTTTTGCCACCAAAGCTCATATTTAAACTATCGCCTACTAAGATCATATCCGCATAATCATCAAAAAGCCTAGCAAACAAAGCATCATAGGCAGTAATCATAACGATTTTTTCCCTATTTTTCTTAGCGACTAAATCGCCGATTGTTACTTTTTTCACACATTTCCTTTAATTTTTTGAAATATTTTACTAAATTTAACTTAAATTTTGTTACAATTTGACAAAAATCTAAAGAGCAAGCGATGGGTTTATTAAAAGAATTAGAAGCAAATTATGAATTAGACATTATAGAAGATTATCTTACTCATTTTGGATTTATAAATGGCACTCTTGATAAACTCATTGTAAATTTAAGCCGTAGCGATAAATTTGATGATAGTAGCAATGAGCTTTATAGAATTTTTCACAATCTTAAAACCGCAAGTCAATATCTAGAACTAGATCAAATAGTCAAATTAACAACAATCGTAGAAGATATTACAAGTAGATTAAAATCCAGCCACACTACAGGTGCGACTGCTTCAAATGAGCTAATAGATTGGCTTCTTTTAGTAGTGGATCAATTACAAGGCTACTTAGATGATATAGAAAATGATGAGATATATTTAAGGATATTAAATCCTAAAATCATCGCCATTCCAAATGAAATTTTTAATTAATCTTTAAGCTAAATTTGAGTACTATTCCAGCCTTTTATGGGGGTGACTTGGCTTCGACAGGAGTAGTGAGGTCACGGTGGCATGCAGCTTTTGGCATAGCTTAAAAAGCCTAAATTAAAATTAAACGCAAACAACGTTAAATTCGCTCCTGCTTACGCTAAAGCTGCGTAAGTTCAGTTGAGCCTTGCTATTTGGCGATACTATCTAGCTAAACAAGCGAGTAATCCTTAGATAGTGTAGTTTTGGTATTTGACGAGTATCAAGGCGAATTTTAGTCTTAGCTTGGCTAGTTGTTTTGGGAAGTGAGCAAGGCTGAGTGAAAATTTCACTTCTGCTAAGCATGTAGAGGCTGTGGGTTTGTTATTTTTGGACTGCGGTTCGATCCCGCACACCTCCACCATTTTTATTTTTTTATCCTTTTTTATTTATTTTTGTTTATTTTTATAAAACCCCTATTTATCGGGATTTAACACATTTTTTTATACTATTTTTAATTAGTTTTATTTTATTTTGTTTAACTATTTTTAATAAACTTTACTTACAACTTTACTTACAATTGCTCAAAATCTACAAAATTGTAAGTAAATTTATTTTGGAGCAAAAAATGCATAAAAAGCCAATGACAGATAAAGAGCTAAAATCACTAAAGCCAACAGATAAGATATATCGCAAAAGCTGTAGCTACTGTGGATTGATGGTTAGGGTTATGCCAAGTGGAAATAAATATTTTGAATTTGAAAATAAAGCTAATAAAATACGCCTAGCTATAGGCGAGTATGGGGATATTAGCCTAAATAGGGCAAAAGAGATAGCATTTGATATGCTAAGTCGCTTAAAATCTGGCGAGAGCTTAAAAAATAGTGGCGTTACATTTGGGGCTTTGGCTGATAGATTACTAGAGATTAAGAGTGCCACGCTAGCACCAAGTAGTATAAAGCGTGATAGAATTTTGCTACAAAAGCCTAAAAAACTCCTAAATATGGATATAAGCAAGATAACAACGCTTGATATAATAGAGGCTATAAAAGAGTTTGAAAATGGCTCTGATACGCCAAAAAGGCTCTTTAACCTAATCTCTCAAGTCTATAAATCAGCCAATCACATCACAAGAAATATCACAACTGATATAAACTATAAATATACATTCAAATCAGTTAGTAAGCAAAACTACCCTACTCTTACAAAAACTAGCGATATAAAGGCTTTGATGATGGCTATAGATGAATATAATGGATATATAGCGACTAAATACGCTCTAAAATTAGCAATTTATAGCGCAGTGCGGCCATTTAACGCTAGGTCTGCTCACTGGGATGAGATAGATTTAAAGAATAAAATTTGGACAATACCAGCTAGTAAAATGAAAATGAAGCGTGAATTTGAGTTGCCATTAAGCACAAGTTTGGTAAGAATTTTAAATGAATATAAAGAGCTTCAAGGCGCGCGCGGATATCTATTTAAGAGTTTAAAAAGCGATATAAGGCCGCTAAGTGAAAATGCGTTAAATACCGCTTTAAGGCGTATGGGATATACCAGAGATGAGCTTGTCTCTCACGGGTTTAGAGCTATGTTTAGCACATTGGCTCATGAGAATTTAGAGGCACATAAACAAAGTAGCGAGATAATAGAGCGTTGCCTAGCTCATCAAGATAAAAATAGCGTAAGAGCAGTATATAACCGCTCAAAGCAGATAGAGTATATGCGTAAAGTTATGGAGTGGTGGGGAGAGTATTTAGATAGGCTTTTATTAGATAAAAATAACTAATAAAGCCTAGGTTCAAATTTACCTAAAATTAAGTCATTTTATATTTTTTGTGCGGTTTAAGCTAATAAAAGCAAATTTAAAGCTTATTTTTGATAAATTTTAAGTATTAAGGAGAATAGAGATGACAACTATATCAGCCATAGATACCGCTAAATTAGCTTTAGCTTTATTAAAAAAGAATGATGATGAGATTATAGAATATACAAGTAGATTAAAGCTTTTAAAGTTGCTTTATTATATTCAAGGCTACCATTTAGCTATGTTTAACGCACCTTTATTTGATGATAAAATGGAAGCGTGGCTACACGGACCGGTTGTGCCATCGGTTTATAGATGGGCGAAAAAGCTAACTGACGAAGAACTACAAAATCAAGCGATGAATGATGAGCAAATGGGCGCTCTTAATCTCCACCCACAGCAAACTAAGCTAATAAGTGAAGTATTAAACATGTATGATAAATATTCAGCCTATGGATTAAGAGATAAAACGCACACAGAGATGCCGTGGCTTAGTGTATATGAACAAGGTCAAAATAATGAAATCACGACTGATAGCTTAAAAAACTTTTTTACACCACTGGTTGAAAAATGAAATTAAAAGAGACCGCTAACAAAGAGTATCATAACACAAATTTAAAAGAGAGTAATCCTGAAATCCTTGATATTAGTTTTACAAAGATTATAGATGATTGTAAATTTGGCTTACCTACTAGCTCATCATATATTCTCAACGATAAATTAAAGATTCAAAAAATAGTAAAAACTCTTATGCATATAAGAGAGAAAAAACCCCGCGAGCTTATCTTGACCGAAAAAACACAATCTATAGGTGGTTGCGAAAAGTGCGACATTGATAAATGGAGATGGAGTAATGATAAAGTTAAGCATTTTTTAGCCAAATTCACAAGCCCAGTCTTTATCATTAGAGCAGGAGATAGCAGGATATTTGGCACTATTGATAATAATTGCTTTTATATCCACGCTATAGAATACAACTTAGGCGATATATATCAGCACTCATAAAAAGCTTTTATAGTCATCCCTAGCCCTCTCTAATCTCTTAATTAAGTTATTAGCTCTTCTAGGTGTTTGCTTAGCCCATTTTGAGTTTTTGATATTCTCTATAGCCTTAGAATAATCTAAAAGCTTTAGATACTTTTGCGTATTTACAAAGCTACCAAAGCCTTTGATACCTAATTGATAAATCATATCATAGATACCTATTTTTACCACTTCAGGAAGACTGTCTATCCAACTATAAATTTCATCTACACTCTTTATAAGCTTTTTAACTTTACGATTTAAAATTTGAGTAGCAACTTCTTCGCTCATTGGCTCTATAACGCCATCATTTAGAGCTATTTCATCTTTGGTTAGATACTTTACATTAAAGCCATAACCGATAGTATCAACTCCTTCTGAGCATTGATATATACTCGCTCTAAAACCTTCTTCAACTTTAAGCTCACTTATAAGCTCATTTAATCCATCTTTACTTAAACTCATCTTGCACTCCTTAATCTCTTAGTTTTATGTTATTCTCTTGTCTTCTAGCTGCACTAGCTGCCCTGATATTTTGTAAAATAGATTGAGTATCTCTAGTGCTGTTTTTCACTTCTATTAAGTCATTCTCTATCTTATCTAGCTTTGTATTTGCTAATTGCTCTAGCATTCTAATCATAGCCAGTTGATTAGTAGAGTTGCTCTCGCTTACTAAATGTTGCTTTTGCAATTCTGTTACAATAGCTTCTTTGCTAGATTTTATCTCACTTATAGCCGCATCTATCTTATCGCCTACTAGGTCTAATTGCTGCCTATTTAGCTTAGACTCTCTTAAATCTTGGATTCTACCTTCATAGAGCGTTTTAGATGTTTTAAAAAGAAAAAACACGCCTACTATCAAAAGAGCGATGATACCACCGCTCTCAACCATTTTTAAAACTTCATTTTCCATCATTTAACGCTTCCATCCCATAGTGTAACTCCATAATATATAGATATAGCTCCCATACCATATCACTAGCCTCCTTTTGGCTTTTAGCTCTCTTGCTAAAGTTAGGCTTACTTGGCTGATATAGGCTCATTGGTATATGAGCTTTTGGCGTTGCTTGTGGTTCTGTTATTCTCACGCTCCCACAACCGCTCATAAACAGCATTAATAGCATCAATACAGCTATTTGTATTACTTGAACGCTCTTTGACATACACTCTTTCTACCTCTTTTTTGCTTTTTAATTCACTTAGGGTCTCTAGCCCCTTAGCAAATTCGCTATTTAGCTTAGATATTTCAGCTTCCCACCTTTCATTAGCATTAATAGCCATCTTATTTATAGTGTGTTGCTCTTTTAGCTCATCTTGTAAGCTATCATTTTGCCACCATAATAGGGCTAAGATTAGCCCCATAATACCATAGCCCCAAATCACTGTGCAGCCTCTTTTGGCACTTTAACCTTAACATTAGCTAGGTCGTGCGTCTCATAGTCATAGCTCCCACCAGCATACATTACAGTTGATACTACCGCATCATCTACTAAGATATCATACCCAGTAGCCTTTCCGTGTCCATATGGACTTTGGATATATTGCACCTTAGCTGGGACAAAGCTACACTCAAATTCTAAATGGACAACCCCACTACCTGTGAGATACTCATTATTATACCCACCAGCAGCTGTATAGAACATCATCTTTTCAAATAGATAATTTCCACCATATTGAGGTGATATTCTCTTAGCTATTACCTTATACTCATTAGCAGCTTCATAGTCATAATCAGCTGGGATAGTATTAGCTACTTCAGTTTTTTCACCCTCATTTTTAGTTAGGATAAATGTAGCTACATTATCACCACTAGTTACTTGAACATATTTAGGATATAGCCTAGCACCTTCGTGATTGAAAAACTCAACATTACTTATACCAGTACCATAACTATCAATATGTATTGCTATACCTTTTAGAGTGAATTTAAATGGCTTATCACCACTTACTTCTCCTATTAGGTCTAATAATTTACCTATAGTATAGTTAGGCTCATACTGTGATGGTACTATATTCCAAGCCTTAGCTAACTCTACATACTTATCACCATTTAGATTTAAGTTCATCTTATTAAAATCTAAGCTTATAACCCTACTCTTATCGCCTTCATTAGCTGCTAGCTCCTCAGAGTAGAGCTCCCCAGCACTAACTACAAAGCTAGATTTAGTAATCAAATGGGTATTATTAGCATATCCTGTTCTTATCTCTAGCTTAGCTGGGGTAAAATCTTTAATAGTTATAGTTACTTCATCTTTATTTGCGGCACTACTAGCACTACACCAGCCACTACTACTACTAAATCTAGCACCTATTCTATATACATTAAATCCACTAAATGCTGATGTTGCCTTTATATCCACTTCTATCTCATCTTCGCCCTTGCTCCACTCACTACTTGTAGCACTCACGCTGCTTAGCTCAGGGATTACCCCATCATCTTTGGCTTTATAGACTAGCTTAGCATTAGTTAGTGAGCTATCGGTATAGCTATGCATTACATATTGCTTACCATCGCTACCATAAAGCTTTAGCTCACTTAGTGTTGCATAGCTATTATCTAGACACTCTTTAATCTTTATCTTAACTACTGTATCGCCACTGCGTTCTTTTAGGCTATAATCTGAGTATATAGCAAGGCTCTTTGGCAAGCTAGCCCCACTAGAGCTATAGTTTAACATCGCAGCTACTTGAGCGTATGTTGCACCTTGCATATTTGAGGCTAGATTTGCTACTGTGTTGCTTAGATTAGTGATGGTCTCATTAGAGGTTATAGCCTCTTGTAGCTCCTCTTTAGTAGCCAAATTCGCTAATTCTGTTTTAGTAGCTAAGCCCTCTAGACTACTTATATCAGCCTTAGCCCTTAGCTCATCTTTGGTTGCTAGATTATTTAGCTCATCTTTAGTAGCTAAGCTCTCTAGACTGCTTATATCGGCTTTAGCCCTTAGCTCATCTTTGGTTGCTAGATTTGCTATATCATCTACCCTTGCAAAGCCATCTAGATTTACACTACCACCACTTACTGCAGTAGCTACCTTCTCATCTACCTCACTTTTAGTATATACTAAGGTACTTAGCTCATCTTTAGTAGCAAATGTAGCCTTATCAGTAGTATATGTAGAGCTATCTAGCTTAGCATTTACTTCATCTTTAGTAGCTAGATTAGTTAAAGCCTCATCTACTTCATCTTTGCTATATACTTCAGCTCTATCTACTTTATTAATGAGTGCTTGAGAGATTAGGGTTTGGATTTGCTGCTCTCTTATACCACTACCATTTAACTCTACTGACCCACCAGCTACAACGCCTTTTAGCATATCCTTTGTAGCGTAGTTATTCTCTAGTACATTTGTATCTAATCTTAGCATAGCCTTTAGAGCATCATCAACTACCCAAAAGGTCTCCTTAGTTTTAGTATTAAATACTTCAGCGATATATGCTTTTTCTATATCTGCGTTATGTTTATCATTTAATACCTTAATTACAGAGTTTATTAGATTTTCTTTGCTCATTTGTAAATCACGGTCATTTATGACTACTAATACTCTTTGTGTTATCATTATTACCTCCTAATTATTTTTTATCTATTTTTATCTACTTTTAACGCACGAACAAAGTCCGTGCTAAAGTAGCAAACACTAAAGCCCCGCAAGCGGGGTACCCCTATTTTTAAACACTTTAAACTTATGATACCACTTCACCCAAAAGTAAAATAGCTTAGCTTTCCATTTAGCCACACCTATTTCAAGCATAGCGTCATAGAAGTATCTATCAGCCATCTCATACCCATATTCGCTTACATTAGCACACATATAATCGTGGATTACCACAGCGCTTAGGTACTCTGGCGAATTTGGTGGGAAAAGGCTCCAAAAAATCCTAGGGATATTAGCCCCATTGGTTACAAAACCTTTAGGAATATAAATCCCCTGATATGATAAATCCTTATATACTCGGAATTTATCTTTATCTATTGGCTGGACTACTACTCTATTCATTTAACCTCCTTTATAATTATTTAAACTGATTTTTTATACAATTAGCAAAAAGGTAAAATATGGCTGAATTAGATAAACTACTTTTGACTTCGCAGCTGAGCAAAGCCCAGCTTTGCGATGAAGGGCTACGCCCTTTCAAAACCCCTAAAGCCCCATAAATGGGGTACCCCGCTTGCGGGGCTTTAGTGCGGGGTCAAGCCGATGGGGCTTGTCGCAAAGACGGACTTCGTTCGTCTGCGAAGTCAAAATAGAAGCTAATCCTAATTAGCTGCTTAATACCTTTATTGCTAATCTTATTTATCATAGTTTGCCTAAAGATAAAACAAAAGCAAAAGGATATAAAGGATACCAAATGATACCTATAATCACTGCTTCTATCTTAATCATCAGCACTATAATATTCCTATACTTTTTAGTAACACTCACTAAGGCTTAATCCACCCACTCTATACCTTTTATCTCATCTATGCTAGTAGCGTTATTTACAGCAGTTCTTAGCTGGTCGTGCTTAAATAATATCATCTCAGTATGAGCTGCCACAGCTACACCAAAAGCCATAAATTCTTCCTTGCTAAAGCTTACTACCTTATTATCCTTAGTAATCCAATTTATAGCCCCAGTATCTTGCCCACTAGAGGTAGCTAGTAGAATTTGGCTTACCTTGCCACTTATATTTATCTTGCTATCGCTATCTATTTGATACTCATTGCCACCATAATTTAGCGTTAAAAGCTTTGTAGCCTTAATACTTGAGAGTTCATCTAGCTTTATCTCTTTAGCGTCTTCTAGGCTCACATCTGCTATCTCGTAGCTGATATTATAGATATTCTTAGCTTCGTCATAGCTCTTTAGAATAGATGGCTCTTTATAGATATCATCATTTGCTGGGGCTTCTTGCTCCACCACTCTAGCAAAGCCAAGAGACCTTAGCGTCTCATCATCGCAGTTATCTAAAAAGTATGTATCAACTCCTTGATGCTTTTCTCCGTTTTCATCACTGAATTCAACATCTTTATAGTATATTTCTAGACTAACTAGCTCATTTTTATTTATATCATAAAACATTTAAACTCCTTAGTAATATATTAGTATCTCTATCTTATATCTTGTACTGCTAGTATGCCACCCCTTTGAGCTTGTGTTATACTCTTCGTATATCATAGTAGAAGGAAGAGTAGCGATTTCATATTGATGGTTTGCTATCTCACCTACATAGCGATGTTTAGAAGTACTCATCGCCCACCAAGTTCGATTTAAAGCCGCACCATTTGACACCCCTTGATAGGTAAAACCTATTTTACAAGTAGTCTTAACCACCATAAAACCCTTCTTCCCTACTGCTTGTGATGGTAAATTAATAACTTGCCCACAAGTGGTAAAAGTAGCACTAAATAAATTAAAGTAGTTCCCAGTAACCCCACTAACCACATTTCCATCAATATCTTTTATTTCTAGAGCTCCACCACTTAATAACAACCCTAACTCCTTGTAATTCTAACTAAAGAGCTACTCACAACTACATAAGAAAACACTTCATTAGCCCCAAAGCCACTTTGAGCTATCCTAAAGTTAAATGGAGCTGAAAAAGCTTGGATATTAGCCCCTTTAGCTATGAATATCTCCCCAGTTTGACCTATATTTGCTGCTGCGTTAGCTACTGTTATATTTGTTGCTGCTGTTAGATTTAAGCTAAAGTTTATACCATTATTAAGGTTAATTGCCCCACCAGTTACTGCTACAAAAGCCCCACGCTTTTTAGAGTATGCTCTATTTACTAGATTTGTATCTGCTGCTGGTGCTACATTGCATATTGGGGCTTTGTTATTAAAGGTTACTTGACCAGTGTTAAAGGTTACATTTCCACTGCTAGTTATAGCCCCTGTAGCAGTTACTGCACCTTTTAGCTGAGTAGCTCCATTTATGACTGTAGCTGCTAGTGTCGTAGTTCCACTTAGGGTTTTATTACCAGCTATTGTCTGATTACCTGTTAAATTAACTGTAGCATTAGCATTAGCCTTAGTATTTAGTTGAGCTAAATTAACTGCGTGAGTATTTGCTGTAGCGTTTGGCACTACTACAGGGCTAGAAAAAGTTTTAATTCCAGCTATTGTCTGATTACCAGTTAAAGTTACTACGGCGTTAGCATTAGCTTTAGCATTTATACTCCCAGTTAGCGTAGTATTTATCCCATCAATATAAGCCTTAGTAGCTAAGTGATTAGCCACTGTAGGTGCTACACTAGATATTGGAGCTTTATTATTAAAGGTTACTTGCCCAGTATTAAAGGTTACATTTCCACTGCTAGTTATAGCCCCTGTAGCAGTTACTGCACCTTTTAGCTGCGTAGCTCCGTTTATGACTGTAGCTGCTAGTGTCGTAGCTCCACTTAGGGTTTTATTACCAGCAATTGTCTGATTGCCTGTTAAATTCACCGTAGCATTAGCATTAGCCTTAGTATTTATACTCCCAGTTAGCGTATTCTTTAGCTCATTGACAAAATCCTTAGTAGCTAGCTCAGGGCTTTTTATAGCCTCTTGCTGGGTTTGTTTGTTTTTGGCTTGTTCTTTTAGCAAAGGTATCTGTCTTTTAATCTCATTTATCTGCCCCTCTAGCGTAGATATCTCCCTATTTTTAGCAGCTAGGTCTGTCTCTCTTTGAGCCTTTGACGCTTCTAGTACTGTAGTGCTTCTACCCTCAGCCCTAGCTTCAGCTATTAAAGAATTTAGGTCTGCTATCTCTTGTTCTATAGTAGCCTTTTGTTGTTTTAGGTTTCTTAGCTCTTTTTCTTTTGGTGGTAGCTGTGCTTCCTTAGCTCTTATATCAGCCTCTATAGTCTCTACCTCTTTTAGCAAAGCCTCTTTAGCTGGGTCTAGAGGTATCTTAGCATCTACTGCATCTATCATAGCCTTTATATCAGCCATACTATAGTGTGAGCTAGCTACTGCATTACCCTTTAGCCCATATTCTACTCTTAGCTTTTCATTGATTACAATGTATTGGTCTCCAGCGTTATCCCCATTATCATATGCGTGTATTACGCTACATATATAGTCATTTGCTGGGTCTTTAGCTTCGTATTTATTTATCTGGGCCAGTGCCTCAGCTACTATATCATTTTTACTCTTAGCACTGCTAAGAATTAGTTTTTCAAATTTTCTAGTTCCCATATCTACTCCACTATCTCAATATTATCAAACACAGTTGCTTTACTTACTTCATCTAGTATAAACTGCTTAGTCTCTTCTACTCTATCTAAGGTATCAAAGACAACTTCTTGAAGTCTCTCATTTAGCTTAGCAAAGTTATCATACTCCACACCACCTATTAAAAATCTAGATGGATTAGCACTTAATGAGCTTATTAGTGCGTTATGCACCTCTTTACCTATCCTACTAGCCTCTTGCCAGTGAGCTGCTACCGCATCTATCCTTAGCGTTAGCTCTTCAAGCTTTGCTGGTACTGATATACTTAGATATCTTATTAGCTCATCTAGTTTATCATCACAGCAATTAGTAGTAGTTGGTTGATTTTGTGTAGGGGTTAGCCCTATACCACCACCAGCTAAGGCTGGGTCTATTATCATTGCACTATTTGGCATTACTCATCCTTTCCTATAAAGCTACTTAGATACATTATCTTATTATTAGCTTTTAGATTTTCTATAGTATTAGCATCATTTTGAGCTATATCTTCTAAGACTAAGCATATCACGCCACTACTCTTTAGTACTACTAGCTCACCCTCATATCCCCAAAATATGCTACTTTTATCCTCTAAAATCGGAGGCAAGCTCACAACCCCACGACGTAGCTTCCCACCGATAATCTCGCCATTTATCTCGCCACGGCTTATATCATAACTCTTTGGTCTCATTCTCACTCCTGCTTAATTACTATCATTACAAACTCTAGCTCATTAGCTACTACTTTATTAAACCTTACTACACTACCATCATCGCTTAGGGTATAATCCTTACCAAAAACAGCAGTATAAACCCCATCAAAGATAATGCAAAGCTCTTTAAAGCTATTTACACTCATACCATTTAAGCCAAACTCGCTCTTAACCCCATCACCTACGCAGGCTATATACTCAGTAGTTAAGACACCTCTAGCTACATAGCTTTCATTTATTACTCCTACATTTACGCCTATACCAGCATCAGCTGATACTCTTAGCTTCTGGCCATTTCTTACAAATATCTTAGTGTTATACCCTTTAAACCCTTCAAGCGTTGCGCAGTACAAAGTAGCCTTTAATCTGCCTAGTTCATCTAGTACTTCTATCGTAACTGCTTTTGGACTGGCTAAGGCGTTATATAGCCCTATGCTCACTACTGCATTGCTATTAAAGCTAACGGTCTTATCTCCACTAAAACTATATCCATCTAATTTCACAATACAACTCCTAATAAATTACCAAATTCACTATTTTTAATCATCTTATGAGCTTCTAGAGTTAATTCATCTAACTCTTTTAGTTTAGACGCAGCTGCTGCGTTACTAGCCTCTAGTAGTATGTTTAGCTCATCTAATCTATTTTGAGTTTGCTCTTTAATCTCTTTAGTCTCATCTTGCAAGGCTACTAGCTTTGGAATTTGGCGTTCATATCTAAGCCCTATAGCCTTAGCTGCCCCTGTAGCTATACTAAGCCCTAGCAATTCACTAGCTACCTTAGCCCTACCTAAGGCACTCTCGCCACGCACCAGATATAGCTCATCACATAGCTCATCATCCTTTAGCTCATTTATCAAATCTCTAGCTATAGTGCTACGCTCATCTAGCTCCATTTTATGGATATTAGCACTCTTAAACTCTCTAGCAAAGTAATCACTAGCCCTACCTAGCTCACTCTCCACTAGATTTATTACTTCTTCTTTTTTGCTAGCTATCTCGTGTTTAGCTCTAGTAGCCTCTAGCTTTAGCTGATTAGATTTTTTAATCAAATGCTCACCAGCACTACTTAGCCTATCCTCTACTATATCAGCAAAATCTAAAATACCATACCTTAGCTCCTCAAGCTTTGCTGATATAGCCTGGCTAAGCTGCCTTATCTCTTCAACCTTATGGTTATACTCATGGCTATACTCAGCCCTTTTTAGTAGCTCATCCATAGCCCTAACTAAAAACTCTTTATCAGATAATATTAGGCTTTGGATTATCTCATCAACTCTAACCCCATTACTTTGCTTTATCTGCTCTAAAGCATCAATTAGCTCAGAGAGATTCTGGGCTTTAGCTACTAGCTCTAGCTTTATCTGCTGAGCCTCTGATTTTATCTGCTGGGTCTGAGATTTTATCTGCTCAGTTTGGGTTTTTATCTGCTGGGTCTGAGATTTTATCTGCTCAGCCCCTATTTTGATTTGCTGAGTCTCTGTTTTGATTTGCTGGGTCTCTGTTTTTATCTGCTGGGTCTCTGTTTTTATCTGCTGGGCTGCGTCTTTATTAGCTTGTACTTCACTTTTAGCGCTTTGTATCTCACGCTTTATATTTTGGCTAAGATTATGAGTATCTAGCACGCTATCATATCTATCTAAAATTTCTTGACAAATTTGTGTAAATGCTTTTTGAATTGCCATTATCTTACCCTTTCACTCATCACTCTATCTAAATCTTTGATATCTGCTCTTTGGCTAGAAGTTACGCCATTTTGATAGTCTATAAAGTGCTGTATAAACTTCTCTACACTAAGCCCTCTAATCTTGCTATGATCACTTAGATAAAAATCCAGCTCACTCAAAAACGCTTCATCCCACGCATAATAAGCATTTAAAGCCTTTGTTACCACATATGGCTTAGCATATCCCCATCTATTTAAAGCTTTTTGTAGATCATTAACCTCATACCCATCATAAATAGTAGCTTGATACGCCATCATCGCTTTTCTAGCTAAAGATATAAAATAGCTTTGATTTTGCGCTACCGCACTAACGCTAAAACAAAATAGATATAATAAAGCTGAGTTTAAATTCTCATCATCATAGCCAAAGCTATCATCATAAATCTTAAATTTGCGTATAAAATAATACTCATCAATATGGCGATACACCTCAAAAAATCTCTTATCACACTCCACCAACTCCAGTGGCTCTATCTCATCACTGATTGTAGCAGCCGCCCTATATATCAGACTATCTATTAAATCACTACTTGCAGGCGGCGGATGATCACCCTTTAAGGCAAATTCCGCCCTTTTGATAAACTCCGCCTTGGTCATCTCAAACCTTTAGATTATGTAACCACGCAAAAGCATATGGAGTACAAACCCTTAGAGTAAATTCATTTATAATCTCATATAGCTCAGCATCATCAGTTGTCTCTCTTTTTTTCTCTGCCATTGGACGCCAATTGACCTTGACTATATCATCAGGCTTAAGTGCTATGATCTCATCATCTTTTAGATATGGGCTTAGCATTACTTGGATATTTGTGCCATAAGCTGTATTTCCAATGTGAGTTACATTATTATCAATTCTACTTGTATTTAACCCACTCACATGAGCTTTAGAAAAGATAATATCATCTAGCTTATCTTTTTGCTTATCATTCATCATTAGAATTCTATATGGCGAACCATTTAGATAGCCTATTTTTAAAAGCTCTCTAATACTGTCCCAAGTTAGATCAACTCTACCAGCATCAATCTTATTAGACGCTGTAGCAAAGCTCTTTAGCCCACCACACTTCCCAGCAACCTTAGCACCAGCTGTATTTACTCTAGCTACTGCTGTTTGCTCACTTAGTAAAATTTTCTCTAAAGTCTTTTTGAATTGGATCAAGGCTTGCTCTCTTTGAGCTGCTATCACCTTTTGACCATTAACTCTCATCGCCTCAGCCTCAGACCCAGTTACCCCAAAGGCTTGTTTTAGAATTTGGTAGTGATTTTCTAGCCTTTTACCAGTGTAATGACTCACACTACTCATACGCCCACCCTCATCACTAGCCGTGCTAGGATCATCATGACCTAATCCATCAGGCAACTGATCATAAAACCACATATGCCCAGCTGCTACGCTTCCATCTCTATTGCTTGGTGCCATAGAGCTAATTGAGCTTAGAAATGGCGTCTCATTTCTACCAACTTTTAAAATTCTAGATTCATAATCAGCGATTTTACCAAACGCCTCACTACTATCTATCAAACCTGCTTTAATCACATAATCTCCTTTTTGTAAAATTTCCAAAAAAAGCCGCAATAATCGCAGCTCACCTAATAAACCTCTTTTTGTAATTTAAAGATTTTAAGAAATTAATTTCGTAAAAATGGGTATTGATTTTGTTCTAATTTCAAATATAAGCTAGCTTTTAATGATCATAAAAATTGGGTTTTTAACTCTTTAATTTTTATAATAAAAATTTTATATTTTTTAAAAAATTTGAATTTATTTTTCTTTTAAGGATTTAAAATTTTTAAAATATGACAGAAGTGTAAATTTCTTTTTTAAAGGGGAAAGGGGAGCCTATCTTGACTTCGCAGACGAACAAAGTCCGTCTTTGCGATGAAGGGCTACGCCCTTTCAAAACCCCTAAAGCCCCGCAAGCGGGGTACCCCCTATTATCCGCCCCAAATCTTTTTTTAGTAAATTTAAAATTTTATTAAAAACTAAAAAGAGTTTTTAATAAAATTAGTTAAATCTGTGCGAAGCACAGCAACTTTAAAAGGCTTTTACAGGGGGTTAGGGGTTGTTAAGGGGGAAGCCAAGGTGTTGCTATCTTTCGTAGCGTCGCAAACGATGATTTACATCGTTTTTGCTGTCACGCTACTCATCTGCCAAAAAGCGCTCCCCTTCTCCCTTAAAAAGAAAAATAAATTGGTTAATTATTCCAAATTTTCGCCACAAAACAACCATTTAAGGTTGTTTTGCTATTGCGAAAATTTTATTTACAAATCTCACCAAGATGAGAGTAAAAATCCACCATATCAGCTGAACTTGCCTCACCTTTATTTATCTTTTCTATCGCTTCATTAGGGTTGAAATTCTCCATTCTAGCTCTATGGCTATCCATCACATTATCGCTATTTGCTTGATGAGCAAAATATTTATACCATATAAGCTCTAGCCCTTGAGAGCTAAATAGATTAGCAGCCGTAGCTGGGTCTTTTTTGTTTATCTCTTCTAGCTTATGAAGGACTTTGCCACGATCAAACCCAGGCACGCTCTTTTCAGCCATAGCAATCTCATTTGAAAATCTCTCTCTAGCCGCCGCCTCATCTAGCAATCTTCTATCTTCACTACTAAGCTCAAGCTTTTGAGTATCGCTCTGTTTTGGGGTATCTTTATCAGGCTCTTTTGCCACCTCTTTTTGCGGCTCGCTCTGCTGTGTATTTGATGATTCACTGCTCTCATCATCTAAATTTAGCTCATTATCCAAAGGCTCATCATACCAAGCTGTTTGCTGACTCATCATTTTCTCCTTTTAAATCACTCTCTTGCTCTTCAAATTCGTTTAATACTGGCTCATTTTTCTTTGCTGTTTTAGTAGCCTCTTTAGCGTTTTTTGGCATTGCTAGCCACTGCTCTTTAGAAAATACCTTATACTCTCTTTTGTTTTTAAATTTCACTACAGCGTCTCCTATCTCACCCATATCGATCTGACCTTTCTCGCCATCAACGCTACTATATACCATCAAACCATTAGTTGCTTTACTAATGATAAATCCTAAAAGCTCATAACTATCTTTTGTCATATTGTCTCCTTTTTATTTTTACCTACTTTGACTTCGCAGACTAGCAAAGCTAGTCTTTGCGACAGGGAGTTACACTCCCTTGACCCACCTAAAGCCCCGCAAGCGGGGTACCCCTATTTTTGCCCCAAACCTTTATAAAAATCCGTGGCGAAGCCACCCATTGAAAGGCTTTTACAGGGGGTTAGGGGTTGTTAAGGGGGAAGGGGTAGCGGCTGCCAAAAAAGCGCTCCCCTTCCCACTTAAATTAAAAAACTACTTTAACTTCGCAGCTGAGCAAAACCCCACAAGTGGGGTTCCCCTATTTTGCTTTACAGGTTAATAATATAAAAATATATTCTAAAAAATAAACACTAACTCCCACAATCAAATTTACTCTTATCACACTTATCCATCACAGCCTTAGCTTCTTTAGCACTCTTAAATCCTAGCCCCACTTGATCAGCCAATCTCCCAAACTCCCTTACATCACTTTTAACCGCCTTTTCATCTATTACTAGAGTTTTACCCTTTGGCTCTTCTATCCCCATCGCCCTACGCTCAGCTCTGCTTAAATTTAATTCTTGACTTTTATTAGCAGTTGTGGTAGAATTTTCACTAGAGTTTAAAGGCGAATTCGTGCTTTTTGTAATAGGCTTAGCGGATATATCTAAGTCTTTCTCTAATCTTTCATATGTTGTAACTATCCATTTATTTGTTGGTTCTCCATAATAATTAGATTTTAACACTATTTTAGTATCATCTGTTATAATTTGTATAGCTTCGTTAGGTTTTTTGATTATCTCCCCATTTTTTATTATATCAGGCAACTTATTTATAAGCTCTATTGCCCTTGCTTCGGCTTCTTCCTTGCTTAGTCCTTGCTGTATATATTGATAAATGCGTTTATCTAAGATATGAGATAAGCCATAACCCTTATGTTTTATATGGTCTGTTACTTCACCCCACACTAAATCTATATCGCCTAGCTCTTCTCTCTCAAACGCCCCAGCAACTTGACCTTGCTTTTCGGTTAAAAGCTTTTTGATAGCGTTTGCTCCATCGTGATAGAATTCAGCGTAATTAGTGCCAAATTCTTTGATAGGCTTTATATTTAGCTCTTGTTCGATATTCTCTCTTATATAGCTTGGCAAGTATAATACGCTATTTCTCTCTTTAGCTATATTTTCTAAATCACTATCTTTTAGCCCCATTAATCCACGATTTTTAAGCTGCTTTTCTAAGTCATAAGAGTAGTCTTTTTTATCACTATTTATAAATGGATATAGCTTTTTCTCTCTTTTTTTTATCTCATTTTCTAAATATTTATAGAGATTTTCATTGACCCTAGCCTTGCTATCTTTTAGCTTTTGAAATTGCGTTACTAGCTCTTTATCGCTCATTGATTTTATCTCAATTTCTGCTATTTTATCCTTTATCCCTTTTGCTGTTGGCTTGACTAAATCGCCTATGCCCACACTTCTTAACTCATCGAAATTCTCTTTTAAATTTTCAAAGGCATTTAAAGCTATTTGTCTATTTTCTCCACTTGTCTTTTGAGTAATTATCTCTTTTATCTCTTTATCGTGTTTTACTAAAAACTCTTTTGTGATATAGTTTGCCATTTCACTAGCATATTTAGGCAAATTTAATTCATCAGGATGAGCCTTAGCAAAATCATCTAAAACATATCTATATAGCTGATTATAAGTTTTTATATCACTATCTAAGGCTTTATTTGTCTTACCTTCTACAAATTTCTTGATTTTTTTCTAATCTGCTATTTGTATTTGGCTCTGCTTGTGTTGGCTCTTGACTTTTTATCTCATTTGGGGTAGAATTCTTGGTATTGGCACGGCTAAGGCTATCTAAGTTGGCACTAGGTTTAGGGCTTAGGGAGCTTTCGGCAGTTTCTATCTGCTTAGCTGATGCCGTGCTATCTTTAAAAAGTGGATTATTTTCAAGCTTACCATTTACTTTATACATAGTTTTAAAAGAGAGTTGCCTCTTTTTTGTTCCTATTGTCTCAACTACGACAAAATGTCCATTTATTTGTTTTGCACTGATTAAGACTTTTTGCCCATCATCACTAACGCCAAAAGTTCTTTTATCAGCGTTATTTACTATATCAGCGTGGTTTTTTATATCATCTAGCGTAATTGGCGGTTCGCCATTTTTGACATTTACACTATTTTCGCCGTGGCGTTGTAGTGTATGTTTTATAGCGCTTCCATTTAGCGTAATTTTCGCATTTGGCAAGCCTACAAGTTTGCTTACTTCATCACTAGCATTGTCTATCCATAGCTTACTATCATTTTTAATCACTTCTTCCATTAATTCATCTGTAAGTTCGCTTTTTTCAGCCTTTCTAAATGGCTTGGATTTATCCAAAATATCAAGCTTATCAGCCTTAACTACCGCATTTTCTAAGGCTTCATCAGACCCCTTTATCTCTTGATCTGATATACCCTTGCTTACTTCCCACACTCCACTCTCAGGCTCACGCTCTAGAGTATATCCATCATTTTCTAATCTACTTTTTAATTCAGGCGTCATATCGCTATCATCGATTAATTTAAATTGCGTTTTATCGCTACTTATCTCTTCTAAAATTTCATCTTGATTTTTTGGAGTTTTAGCCTTATTGCTCTTTGTAGTGTTCTCAAGCCACTCATTACGCCCATCTTCTACGCTCTTTTGCCTATTACTAGCTACCTTGCTATCTAGATATCTTCTAGCCACGCTTATATCATCAGCTATGTAAGCATCAGCAAATACATTAGCTAACTCATCATTAAAGCCGTGATTTTTAAATCTCTTTACCACTGTATCACGATCAAAGCGTGTTTTATACTCCATACTCTTTTGTAGCACTCCTAGCACCCTATACCCAGCCATTCGTGGAGTTACAGGCTTATCATCATTTATTATGCGTGTTAGCTCTTTTTCATTTTCGCTTGGTGCGTAAGTTTTATTTATATATATCTCTATATCACTAGCACTAGCCTTTGGATTATCATTAGCAAATTTAGCCACGCTATCATCTATCGCAGTTGATACCTCTTCACTCTCTTTTATCGCCTTATTTATATTATCATCATACTCTTGCCCTAAAAGCCTAGCTATATTCTCCCCATTCTCATCAGCGCTAAAAGCCTCTTCTATATCATCACTTATCTTTTGTAGTCTCTTATCTATATCTTGCGGGGTGCCTTTTTCTAGCTCTTTAGCTGCTTCATCTTTAGCGGTCTGTGCGTTTTGCTCTAGCGTAGATTTTTGACCAAATCTACTAGCTATCTTATTAAGCACAGCCCCCAGCGCCATAAATCCAGCCCCAAGAGCCACCCCAGCCCCAGCCCCCATCATCGCTGCACCAGCTACATTTTGTTCATCTTTGTCTTTATGGCTTCCATATTCGCTTATAGCCCCAGCCATACCACCGATGGCTCCAAGTTGAGCTAAATCAAAGGCTACATTTGCCCCCTTTTTAAAAGCGGTATTAGCTACCTTAAATCCTTTAGCTAGTCCCACAGCATTTAGCGGGTCAGTTACCATCTCTCCAGCGAAGTTAGCTACATTCCATTTATCAGGATTATTAGCTTCATACGCATCACGACTAGCTTGTAATATCTTTTGAGCGTCCTTTATATCGTTAGCTTCCTTGCTATCTTCGCCGTAAATTATTGATTTTATCAGATATTTAGTAGCATTAGCAGTTGTAGCCATACCGATATTAAATCTATCCATAGCCGTGTAGCCACTATTTTCAGCCTGTTCTACTAGATTTCTAGCGTAAGTTTTTGAGTCTTTAGTATATGATCCTATAGCATTAGCTAGTAAGTTATTGCTATCTATTTGATACTCTCTTTGAGTGCGAGCAGTAGTTGCTATTTTATCTAAATTCTTAGCTTCATTAATTGATTGTGTTAGCTTCATATCAGCTAAAATTTGAGCCTCTTTATCACTATCCCCCACGAGACTAGCTATAGGCGCAGCTACCTTACTAGCTACTATATCTATACCACGAGCGATACTCCCCATGGTCTCATATCCATTTGCGTCCATCTTATCACCCAGCCTAGTGAAAAAGTCCGCCTTTCCTTGCTTTTGACTAACTAAATTCATTCTATTTAGAGCATCTTTATCCCCACTCTTTATAGCCTCATCTTTATAAGCCTTAGCTATGCTTATTATCTCATCTTGACTTCTACCTTGATTAATTAAATTTTGTAAGCTCTCATCGCCTAAAATACTTCTAACCGTGTAAATCTCTGCCATAAATACTCCTTTAAAGCAGATAATTTACCATTATTTTTTCTAAATTTTAGCCATCAATCAATCTTTATATCCCCTATCTTATCTATATTTACCCCACCTTTACTTGGCATAAAATCCATATTAATCGGCACCCCAAACTTATATTGAGCAAATAACCCGCTATTTACATTACCATTTTGTATAAAGTCTTGTAGCAGTCTAGTCAATGTATAGTTATCTAGCCTTGCTAGATTATGTGCATCTCTTGCTATAGCCGCATTAGTATTCATCTGATTTATCTGCGCTTGAGTGGCCTTTTCGTCCAAATTTAGCTTTTTTACCGCCATATCGTTTTCAAATTTACGCTGAGCGCTATTATTTATATTTTGCTCTATCGCCATAGCCATCTCATTATCCTTATACGCCCTCTCCCAGTTAGCCCTATCTTCTTCTGCTATAGCCTTAGCCCTATCATCGCTAATCTTGCTTATATTACTTAAGGCTTGACCGATTGCCGCTAGCCCTAGCCCAGTGCCTACCCCACCATTTGTGCTAGGTGCTTGTAGTGTCCTTAGCATTCTATCATAGTATCCCATTTTTACTCCTATTTTTTAACTTCGCAGGTCAGCAGAGCCGACCTTTGCGACAAGCCCCACCCTTTTGACCCCGCACTAAAGCCCCATAAATGGGGTACCCCGCTCAAGGAAACCACCCCTTTGGGGTCGCATTCGCTGGTTTTGCGGGGCTTTAGTATTTGGTTCTTTAGGGGCGACTTCACAGAAACCACCCCTTCGGGGTCGCATTCGCTTGTTTTGTTGCCCCGCTAAAAGAACATAAAAATAGGGTACCCCTATATCAAATCTCCTTAGCATAATCACTAGCCCTAAACCCAGCTGCTAGAGCATCATCAGCTTTTTTGCGTCTTGCCCGCTCCTCTTCCATTAAGGCTTTATTATAGTTAAAGGTGTCCCTAGCCATCTTGCCTTGAGACTTTGCCGCCTTATACTGCCCTATCCCACCTAAGATTTGACCCCCAGCATTTAAAAAATCCGTGGCCTTAAAATCCTTAAATATATTTTTACCAAAATCAGCCAAACCGCCTAAAAAATTTCCCCACATTTTTTTCTCCTTTTATTAGATTATTCCAGCTATTATCGCCTCTTTATCCGCATCGCTTTGTGGCGCCATATCATTAGCCATAGCCTCTCCTTTCATAGCCTGTGTAGCCATCGCTAGCTCTTGCTGCGCTTGTAGCTCTTTAAACGCTTCATCTATTAGATATACTGGAGCATTCTCGCCTAATAGCGCCACGCTCATCTCTTTTATCAGTGGCATTATCAAATTTGGATTATTTAGCCCAAGTTGTGCTAGAGTGCCTAGCAATGTATTTATCTTACTTACTACCACATCGCTACTTATAGTAGTTCCGAAATTCACATTTATATCAAAGTCTATATCACTACTCATTCTCTCTTCTTTGCTACCAATGATATTTATAATATCCGGATTTTCAGTTATCTTAATTAGATACTCATCATCTAGATTTTTATATAGCAATTTTACATACTTTTTAGCATACTCATGTAGCATAGTAGCGGCCAAGGATTGAAACATACTTTCTACTCTTACCCCACTAGCAGCATTTATAGTCTGTAAGCTTGTATTACTCCTTCTATCACTAGCGCTTGTTACTCCAGTCATTATGCTATTTACTCCACTAGCTATCTCATACTCGCTTTTTATCATCTCTATCTCTGTAGTTACGTCATATACTGACCCAGTAGGCAAGAGTGGCGCTACAACCTTACTTATATCCCCATCGCCACTTAGATTACACCGTATCACCTTTTTACGGCTTAGCAAGTCATTAGCATTTACTATCCCGCCCTCAGAGTTTATAGCAAATTGCGGATCTATAGCATTTTCTATCAAATCTATCTTTTGATTACGCTTTATATTATACTCTTGTTGTAGCTCCTTTACCCGCTCAGGCAGACACGAGCCATACACCCCTATATAATCATCATTTAGCAAATCTTCCCTACCCACACTTGGCATATTCTCAAAGCAATATCCATAGCAAAAGGGCAACTGATTAAACCACGCCTTTCTAACCTCTATATCATTAGCATAGCTAGTTAAGTCCCAGCCACCCTTCTCCCAGTTTTTCTCATATATCTCTTTTATCAGTATCCGCCTACCAGCCTTTAGTACCGCATACTCATCATCACTTTTATAAAATCCACTTTTAAACTTCGCCTTAACATCATTTCTACTTTTAGCAAATTTATAGCATATATACTCCACATCATTTATATCACTAGCATATGGGTCAAATGCTATAGTATTTATAGGGATAAACTTAGTCTGTATATCCCCATCACCCCAGTAGACACTCACCACGCCTAAAGGCAGATACAACGCCGATAGCACCGCCCTACTAATGCCAATGAAATGCTTATTCTCTCTCCATTTAGCCTTGACTGCCGCTGTGAGTGCGTCCCTTAATGCTCTATCGTGATCATCATTATAGCCTATCCTAGTGATTTCTATAGGACACCCCGAGCCTAAAAAGCTAGATTTAAATATACTATGGAGTATATCTATACTTGTCTTAGCTAGTGGCACATAGATTCTAGAGCGCTCTACTATATTTGACCTTTGCGGTGCTAAGCGTCTGCGATGAGCATCATCATAAGTAGCGTTATAAACTCTTTCACAAGCTAAGAATCTATCTTTTTGATTTTCTAGTTTAGAGAATGCATCATCGATTAAAAATAGTCTATTTTTTGTCTTTTTCATAATTTAGCCTTTTATTTTAAAGCTATATTATAAAAGTGTGAATTCGTGATTTTAAATGCGTGGATTTATTATTTGATTAGGTTTTGTATCTGTTTTAAATCTTGAGTGAATTTATCTAGCAGGGCTTTATTGCCATAATTTATATAAAGAAGTATGAAATCTACTAGCTCAGGGCTTAGAGTATAGTTATGCTGGGTATTATCCTCTCTATCGTATCTAACCAATATCCCACCTATCCCCCCACCAAAAAACAGCTCATCAAAGGCCTCATCATCTTTCTTTTTATCAGCTTTGGCTTTTTCGAATTTGGATATAACTCTACTATTTAATCCATTATTACGCCAGTTATTAGCAGAATTTCTACTATATCCTAATCTCTCCGCTATATCTTCAAGACTATTTACTTTAAAAAAAGCTTTCATCTCTTTAATTAATTCTTTATCATCTTGCATTTTTAATTCCTAATTTGATTTTATATTATAACACTAATATTTTAAAATGTAAATATATTATTTTTATTCAAAAATATATTTTTTTCTATCATTATTCTATTAAATACTATTGACAATCTATTATAAATAATATATAATTATATTAATTTTCTATTTTTTGATATATTAATCACTTTAAAAAGTCGCCAATCCTTCAAATCTTGCAGGCGGCTTCTTAAAGTGATTTGCTGGTATCACTTAAGTTATTTAACATCGCAATCAAGCAGTTTTAAATCCAGCTTTAGCATACACATCCTGTAATTTCTATTGATTTTTCTAGCTTGATTGCCCCGTTTGGAGGTTTTCTTGAGCGCCTTTGTTTCTTTAGATGAGGCCGCCGCATTTCACGGCATCTCAAAGCTAAGCCTCCAAAAGCTTAAAAGCTCAGACAAACGACTTGGCAGAAGTGATAGATTTACTGAGGGTGGCTTAGTGCTTTTAGATTTTAGTAATCCTCTTTATGAGAAGACCACTTACTACTACTACAAAGCACTAGCCGTCGCAGGTAATGAAAGAGCCTTAGCTAGAGCCATCGCTATGAGTCTAGGCAAAAGCGAACATACCATCTATTCGCTTTTTCGTAGATTTAAGTTTAAAAATCAATACACGGCAACAAAGCTAATAGTTGCGCTACAAAGCTACATAGATAGCGCTAGTTTATTTGATGTGAAGGATTTATAATGCAAGATAATATCTTTGAACTACTCAAAACCTACTCCAAAGAGCAGCTAAGAGATCTTATGTCATCTCGTGGCATAATCTTTAAAGATTTTAAATACCACTGCCCTTTTCATGGGCAAGATAAAACCCCAAGCGGTAGCATAAGCTTTAAAAAGGGCTCTGCATTCTTCAACTGCTTTGCCTGTGGCACTGGTGGGGACGCTGGTAAATTTATAGAATTATACGAGAAGCTCTCTCCAGCCAAAGCTGCCAAAGTCGCTCTAAATTTCATAGGATTTAATTTTGAAGAGAGCCTAAGCGATGAAGAGCTAGAAGCTAAAAAAGAAGCATTCATAAAACTCCAAAAAGAGCAAGAAGCCGCTAGAGCCAAGCTAGAGCAAGAAGCCGAGCAAAAAGCCCAAATGGTGAGAGCCAAACTAAGCAAAATAGCTCCAAATTTCTTACAACAAGCTAAAAATCTTGGAGCCTTAGCTGAGCCTTTTGATATCTTCATTGCTAAGACTGATTATTTTGATTATCTCTTTGATAGATATATAGGTTTTGATCCGCAAAATGATAGCGTAGCTATAGTGATATCCAATGAGCAAGGCGAAGTTATAAATATCAAACACAGAACCAAATTCAAATGGGATAGTGAAGCACGGTGCTACTCAAATGAGCGGGTGTCAGGCAAGTGGATAGGAGCTAGTGGAGCATCTGCCTATCCATTCCCTATTGATTTTTATAATGAGTTTGATAGCGATATAGTAGTTATCTGCGAGGGCGAAAAGGACGCTATAAACCTATGTAGCTTAGGGGTATGCGCTCTAACTCTAGGTGGAGTAAATAACTCATGGCAAAAACACAAAGAGCTATTAAGAGATAAAATCGTATATATCTGGTTTGACAATGATAAGGCTGGATATACAAGCGCCATAGCTAGATATAAAGAGATTGAAGCTGTAGCCAAATCTGTATATATCACACTATTTTATAAGCTCTGCCCAGCAGCACCAGCTAAGTATGATATAAGCGACTATCTAGGAGCCAATCAAGCCAAATTCACAAGCAGTGATAAAATAATAGATAAGCTCATATATAGCTCATTTAAGCTCACAAATGACCTAATAGATGAGATAGGTGAGCTTTATGAGTGCGATTTAAAAGAGTTTAAAGAGCCATTTAAGAAAGTAACCTTTAGTGATATATGTAAAGAGATAATGCAAACTGACAAAGATGGCAACTATCTAAACATTATCCCCGTCAAAGGCGAACTAGATGATAATCAAATAGATTATTTCATCAAGCTATTTAAAAGCAAAGAGCTAAAAGATATCACCGCCGAAGTCAAATCCGCAATGCTAGAAAATAGGCTATTTATAACTCCACAAGCTGACAAAGACTTAGAGCAGTGGGCTAAGGTAGTTGATAAAATTTGCGATTTTCAAAAGATCCTTAGAACCAACTACCATCAAACCCATCTAGCTGATATGTGCGATAGCTTTATAAAAAGCGTCCGCAAACTAGGCTATGATATAGCCGAGTATAAGGGTCAGATATACTTTTGGAATGGCAACTTTTACTCATTTGTAGATGATAGAGAGATTTATAAGTTTTTGCTTCATCACTGGATGGGCGCTAGTGGCGTAGATAAAAAGAAGATTACAGATCGCACCGCCACAGAGCTAATAGACAATATCCGTGGCCAAGGGGTGCTAATCGATGCCAAAAGAAAGGAGCCTAGCCTAATAAACAAAAGGGTTATAAACCTTAGAAATGGCTCTATAATCATTAGCAAAAGTGGCAAGATAGTCTTTAGCCAGCATCACAACAAAAAGCTATACGCTACAAATATGTTAGATTTTGACTATAACCCAGAGGCCAAATGCCCAAAATGGGAGAAATTCCTAAGTCAAGTCATGAATGATGAAGACAGATTAACTCTAATGGAGTTTATAGGTTACTGCTTTTTACCTAGCCATGATTATGAATCATTTTTATTTTTATATGGCAAGAGTGGTAGCAATGGCAAGAGCGTTATACTAGACGTTTTAAGAAGCTTTTTTGGTGAAGATAATGTATCAAACTTACAGCTCCAGCAACTTGAAGGCCACGAACTTCACGGCCTAGCTAATAAGATGCTAAATATCGGTAGCGAGATTGATAAACTAGGCGTTGATAAAGGGCAGTTTAGCAACCTAAAAGCCCTAGTATCCCCAAGAGATCAGATACAAATCAACCCTAAAAATCAGCAACCATATAGTCTAAAGCCTGAAGATAAACCCAAATTTGCCTTTGCTGGTAATGACAAACCAAAGAGCAATATAGATAACGCAGTCTTTCGCCGTATGCTTTTAATAGGCTTTGATAAAGAGATTAAAGATGATGAGAAGATTAGAGGGCTAAGTGAGCGATTTAGCGATGAGCTAGATGGGATCTTCGCTCTAGCGTTAAAGGGACTAAATCGCTTAGTAACTAACGGCAAATTCACCAAAGGGCAAAAGATGCAAGACGCCCTTGATGAGTATAAAGATGAAGTTAATCCTACTAGAGTCTTTATCCGTGATGCCATCAAGCCAAATAAAGAGAGATTCACGCCAAATAAATATCTATATCTACTATATTGTGAATTTGCTAAAGAGCGTGGCAACAGACCAATGAGCCAGACCAAATTTACCCAAACGCTAAAAGATGAACTCGCAATGTCAAATATAGATTTTCAAGTTATATCAAGAAAAAGCTCAATTCCTAAAATCGGTCTAGCCTCTGTTGAGCGTGGCTTTGCTGGTATTGAGATAAATACAGATTTTGATATCACTAGCGTTACTATAAATAATATGAATTTAGATATAGAGAATATGTCTGAGCCTTGTAGTGTTTTGTAGTGAGTCTATGACTCACTATTCTTAAGGCTTTTTAAATCTTAAAAAAGTCTTAAGAATAGTATAAGCAAAACTTATCTATTGTGATATTTAAATTACTATTGTTATGAAATGTTTAAGGTTAATGGCGTTTTTTTGCTAGGATTATCTAATTTTGATAATCCTACCCCCATAAAATCGAGCGGTTACACTTGGTTACACTTTGTTACACTTTAAGAAAAAAAGTGTAACCGCTTCTAAGCCCTATTACAAGGGCGTTTCAGGACTTAGGTTACAGAGTTACACTTTTTTTCTATATAGCTATAGAAATATTTTTCTCTCTACTTAAAATTTTTTCTATAGCAATTATAGGAAAAAAGTGTAACCTATAGTTTTCTTAAGCCTTTAAATGCTTATTTTACCTATATTTGCTTAAGGTTACACTTTTTGAAAATAAGTGTAACCGAGCTTAGAAACCTTAAGCCACCAAATAGCCATAAAAAGGCACTTAGCCCAAGGTTACACTTTTTGAAAATAAGTGTAACCAAAGTGTAACCGCCCAAATTCAGCTATAAAAAGGATATTTATGAAACAGATAAATGATGTAGTTACCTTCTATGATGAAGATGGTAATCTAATAGGCGTAAGCCAAAAAAATCAAAGAGATGAGATATTAAACACAGATGAAGAGCTTAAAACTCTTAAAAGCGATGAGTTGCCCCCAATTGATATCATGAACGAAGAGCAAAAGAAGGCTTATGAGCTTTGGATAACTTCAGCTACCTTAGAAAACGACTTCACCCCTATAACAGAGCGTAAATTAGCCCAGAGTTTAGCAGAGCACGGCATAAGCGCTAGTAACTCTAGGATTAACCGCTGGAAGCAGAAATTTGGCTGGGCAAAACTGCTAGAACATAAAATCAATCTAGCAATGATAAACAACGAAAGCCTAAACCGCACGATAAAGCACACAGCATTAGGTGCGGCAGTAGAAAACACCAAGGTAGATCTAGAGCGAAACACAGCTCTACTAGGCACAGCCTACAGCATAGCTGAGATTGAGCTAAAAGAGCTATATCACAAACGCCAAAACGGCTCACTAAGTAAAGATGAGTTTAAACGCTTTGAAGCCCTATTTAAAATCATAGCTGATAGAGATGATAGGATGAATGACCGCCTAGCCCATATCGCTACTGAGGCAGTCTCAAGCGTAGAAGTTTTCGAGAGATTAAACCAAATTTCACTAGATATAGAAACCGAATAAAAGGAGAAAAGATGAACCCACTAAAACTATTTAAACCCCTACTAACCCCAAAGGTTACTACCAAACCATATATCTTAGGCGCCGATGGCATAAAATACTCAACCAAATTTTACATAGTAATGATGGACGCCATATACACTCGCCGTGGTGGCAAACTAATCACAAGAGTAAGCAGATAAAAGGAGAAAAGATGAAAATAGGCTACATAACACAAAAATCATTTACCAAAGATAGTGAGACCATCACCTATCTAAGCGGATCAATGCAAGTTTTAGGCATAGCAAATATGTTGGAATTTACTATAACAGAGTCAAATAGCGATAACCCAAACTCGCCAACATATTATATTAAGCTACCACGCCTTAAATCAAATTTAGCTAATAATATAATTATCGGCTCACTCTGGCTACGCACTAGCCAAAGTGGCAATGAGTATATGAGTGGCTATATAGATAGCCCAATCTTTAGTGGTGGTAGAATAGAGATTATCTGCTTTAAGCCATATGCTGATGATAATCCAGCGATTTTATGGAATATAATTTGGGAACCAGCTAAAAAACAAAAAGAGCAAACCACCCAAACAGCCGTGCCAGATTTAGAACCAACACAGCCAAAAGTTACGCCAAAAGATCTTCATAGCGGCGTAGCAGATGACTCTATCCCATTTTAGGAGGGGAAAAATGAAAATTGATTTAAATGAAATTTACAAAGGCTTAAAAGCGTGGAGGCACGAGCGAGGCATCACGGCTGATAGCCAAAAAGAGGGATATTTAGTTAATGTGATGGAAGAGCTGGGCGAGTTAGCGTCAGCCCTTAGAGAGTATGAGAGATTCTCTAAGCCAAGTTATCCTTACCCAAAAAATAAAAAATACGCCGAACACGGGATAATTGACGCCCTTTGCGACATTAGTGTATTCACGATAAACGCTGGGGCGGATATACCTTGCGATTTTAAGACTACCCAAATCCAGCCAAATGCGAATTACAGCATAAACGCTGAGTTAAATTTTCTCATAGAGAGAATAACACATTTTAATAAAGCTATTATTTTTGGAGATTATCCAAAAGATACGGCTATTTATTTTAACTCAATTTTAGATAAATGCGCTGATATTTGCGAACAATACGGCTTTGATTTTCAAATAGCTATGGATGAAACTATTAAAGAAATAAACTCACGCACTGGCTCTTATGATAAGGCTAGCAAAAAATGGGTTAAAGATGAGAGCGATGAGGCAAAATCTAAATGGTATAAAGCCGACTACGAAAAAGCAAGGATAAAAAATGATTAAAAAAGAATTCGCGGTGCTTTTGGCTGAAAAAGCTTGTGATGAAGTGGCAAAAATGGGCTTTTATCCAGTTAGCCCTTTGCTACTTTGGGCTGGGCGAATAAGCGAAAAAAAACAGCGAAGAGCGAGAGCCAGCAGAGCCAAAAACTACACTAAAAGATTTGCATAGCGGCGTAGCAGATGACTCTATCCCATTTTAAGGATAAATTATGTTTATAGACGCAGAGTTAAGACTGATCCACGCTATAGCCTTAAATAAAAAGGCTATAGAGTATATAAAAACAAATTTCCCTAAAAGCAATAAAAGAGATAAAAGGATAAAAGCACATAAAATCCTAATCAAAAGGTATAAACTAGCGCTTAAGGATTTACAGCTATGATGCCACATCAAGTACGAACCAATACTAAATTAGCCATAATCCTTAATCGATATAGAGGCGATGAATTTACTGCTATGTGGAAAGCAAAAGCAAAAGTAGTATCTAAACACACACAAAGGATGAGAATTATGTGGGAGAGACTAAGCGAAGGTGATGCGACACTGCCACTATTTGATAACGATTATGAGCCAAAAAGCATAGCCGAGCTTTTTACCCCAGAGTTGCCACAAAGCATAGAGACAGAACAGCCAAAAGAGCAAACTAAAAACAGACACAATAAAAGCACACCTACTATACAAGAGCTTAAAGAGCTATTTTGGGCAGAAGAGTTACGAAACCCACCAAGACAGAGGAGAAAACAATGAATAAGATAAATCACCCACCACACTACGGCGGAGATAATCCATATGAGACCATAAAGGTCTTAGGCGCATGGCTAAGCATTGAAGAGTTTAAAGGCTTTTGTAAAGGCAATGTTATCAAATACCTTAGCCGTGCTGGTAAAAAAGATGATGAGCTAGAAGACCTACAAAAGGCCAGATGGTATTGTGATAAGCTCATAGAGCTACACAAATTTAGATCTCTAAAAGGCTTATAAATGAAAGAAAAATATATAACAATCAAAGAAGCCATAAAACTTCTAAATGTCAGCCGCTCAACCCTATGGCACTGGGATAAGATTAATTATCTCAAGGCCTATCATATAGGCAAATCAGTCGTCTATAAAACTGCGGATATAGATAACCTTGCCACCAAAGCTAAACCAAAAACCCTAAATGCATATAAAAGGCACAAAATATAGTAGTACAAAATCTAATTTTAATAGTGATGGCAGTTGCCATCTTGCTACCTTGGCTAGAAATTCTAAGAGTTGTAGCACTATTTATTTTAAGCTTTTTCTTGATAATATTATTATATGGAATTTAAAAGCTACTAAAGATAAAAGCCTGTAAATAGGCTTTTATCTTGATTTAAAAGCTATTTTTGGTAAAATAATGATAAATTTTTTAGTAGTGATTATCGCCTACCAAATAGAAAAAAGGAGCAAAAAATGATAGGGCAATACATAGCAGTCGCAGTTGTAACAGCTTGTCTTATAATTGGCATTTACAAACTATACACTATGAAAAAACCACAACACTAATGAAATTTAGATAATTGTGGTAGAATATTGCTATAAATAGTTTAATCCGTATTAGTTACGCTTATTGCCACCAAGATTTTAATATTTGGCATCAAAAATGGTGGTAGGTAAGTGAAATTTTAATCAAAAAATGCTATATTGAGCTAATTAAATAAAGGATAAAAAATGAAAAAGCACGAAGCTATAATTGCTTATATAGTTAAACACTTTAGAGAGAGTGGAGTTGTAAAAACAAAACTTTTAAAGCTTTTATGGTTTGCGCATAGAGAATTTATGTATGCTTATAGTAAAAATTTGAGCGAATTAAAATTTATAAAACTTCCACATGGGCCAGTGCCAAAAATTAAAGAAGCTCAAAAAACGCTAGATCATGAAAAAATATTGTCTAAAATCATTGATGATGGAATATTAAAATTAGAAAATCGTAATGGTTACGACTATTTTTTATGCAATATTGATATAGATGTGGATAAATTTTTTGAGCCAAGTGAAATTTGTATTTTAGATGAAACTCTATATGAGCTTGAAAATCTAAGTGCTACAAAACTTTCAGAGCTTAGTCACGATTCTCAATGGAACGCTTTAAATATGGGCGATACAATGCTTGTAGAAAGTGTTTTTCTTAGAGATGTAGTAGAAATTCCAGAAAGCGAACTAGAAACTTTAAGGGCTAAATATCTATGAATCTTGATGAGATAATTAAGCGTTATGAAATAGAAGAACAAGAGCAGATAAAAGTGGCACAGTGGTTAAAACAATATGGGGAGCCTTTTTATTATAGGCTAAATAGCTTATTGCGTGGCATTGAACTTAATTTGCCAGAAATAAAATCTTTAAAATTAAATGAGAAAAGTCAAATAGTTAGGGATAAGAATTTAGAAATTGTTTTTACTTGCGAAACCAATGAAATAGTTCAGAATAATGAAAGAGTTAAAATTAAAAAATGTATTTTTACAAAAATAGAGATCATAAATACCAAATTTAGTAATTTCGGTTAAATAAATTAAGGCTAAACAAAATCATCAAAAACAAAAAAACAGAGCATTAACAGCTTTTTGCTACCCATTTTATAGAAAATTTTAAGCTATATTAAAATAAAAAGGCTTAAAATATGAATCAAGAGATACTTAACTATCTTAAATTTGCTAAGGATATTAGCCCTGAAATCTTTGAAAATCCTACGCCCAAATTTCATCTAGAGATATTAGATTTTATTCTTAGCAATGGTAATAAAAAGGCGTGTGCCATTTTTCGTGGTGCTGGTAAATCCACTCTACTTAATAAAATTTTTGTAGTATGTCAGCTATTTTTTCACTATGAGCCTTTTACTATGCTAGTATCAGCTGATAAAGAGAAGGCTTGTAACTTCTTAAGAGATATAAAAGATATGATAATTAGTGCTAATCGCAAAGGCTACGCTATAAGCAAGGGCGAGATTTGGGCTAGTGATAGATGTGAGATAATCATAAACGCAGGCCTAAAAGACGCAGATGGCAATAGCTTAGAGAGAGCTTGTTTCATCTGTGCTATGGGCGCAGGACAAGACCCTAGGGGATATATCTATCATCACAGAAGACCTAGCCTTATAATAGCTGATGACCTAGAGAGCAAGTTAGGTCAATACGCCATAGCAAATATCAAAAATAGACAAAAGATAAAAGAGTGGTTCTTTGCTGATTTAGCACCCACTTTACACCCTACAAAAGGCAAACTTGTAATAATAGGCACAATAATCCACGAAGATAGCCTATTAAATACCATTCTCATGGACAAAGAAGAGAACTCTAGGGGGTGGCAAACTAAGCGAATACCAATTATAGAAAATAATAGATCAACTTGGCCATCTCGTTTCCCTATTGGTCTTATAGAGGCTAAAAAGGCTGAATTAGCCCAGCTAGGCTTAGAAAATGAGTTTTATCAAGAGTATATGTGTAGAGCCATCAGCCCAGAAAAGCAGCTATTTAAGCGTGAGTATTTACGCTATTTTAAGCGTGTTAATTATGATCTAAGCGTTGCTCCAGTATATTACAGCGATAGCGATAGCATTAAAACCATAGAGATCACAGCCTACCCAGCCAAAAGCCTAACACTAGAAAACAACTCAGAGCTAGAGCTAAATAGATGCACTATCTATACCACCATGGATCTAGCCACCTATGATGGACATGATAAAACGGCTATTGTTACATTTGCGGTAAATGAGTATAATATCTATATTATCGATATTGAGTGCGGACATTGGACGCCATTTGAAAAGGGGCTAAAAGCTTTAGAAGTTTATTTGAAATTTCGCCCTGTTAGATTTGGTATTGAAAGAGCAGGAGCGCAAAATGACTTCTTCTACACTATTGATCAAGTCCAAAAACGATCAGGCATAACTATCCCAGTAGAAAAGCTAAAACACCATAGCAACGCCAAAAATGTGCGTATATCGCAGCTACATCCAGATTTTGCTAGTGGTAGAGTGATTATAAACGCAAGTTTGCAAAACGCTGGCGAGCTAGAAGCCCAGCTTCTAAGCTTTGACCCACAAACTGATAGCAAATATGATGATATTATAGATGCGGTAGCTTATATCAAAGAATTTACCCGTGGCAGATACTTTGCTAAAGATGATGAGAGTGAAGCTGATAATATATGGGATTATGACAGTTCAGATACTTCGTGGGTATAAATTGGCTTTTATCACCCCACCACAATAGATAAATTTTATATAAAAATTAGTGAAAATAAGCTATAATTTTACTACCAGAGCGCCCACATTAAGGATTTATTATAAAAAATAATTATACCAATTCTGATATTATTGGTATTGCAAGTTCTTATCTAACTTATACAAGTTGGATTGTTGCTATTGTTGTTGGTATTGCTACTGTCGCAACAGCTATTATTATCATATGGCTTACTGTGCAGTATAACAGTGATAAACAAAGATTAATAAAAGAAACAGCTGATGCATTTTTGAATAAAATTGTAGAAGATGAGAAATTACGCAATGATTTTATAAATAAAATTCTAAAAAATAGTGAATTTATGGAAGAATTTGAAAGAATGGTCGATTTACATATAAATGATAAAATACCTATATTGACGGATATTGACCAAGAAAAATCACAAATAGGAGGTTTAGAATGACCTATAAAGAGATAAAAGATAAAACCCCTTATGAAATTTTAGATTTATTGGAAATGAAAGAACCACCATTCAATCCGTTTAAAATTGCTCAAAAATTAGGCATAAATGTAGTTAAAGATCTTGATCTTAATAAAATTGACACTGAAGGTCAAATTAGTGTAGATGAAAATGGTGAGCCTATTATTTGGATAAATCCGCTTAAAAATGAAAATAGACAGCGTTTTACATTGGCACATGAATTAGGGCATTTAGCTAATGATATTTTGCCTAGCATAGAAAATCCTATTATTGATAGCTATGAAACCCTTTATAGAAGCAATACATATGGTGGAAGAGAAACTAGAGCCAATCAATTTGCGGCAAGACTACTTATGCCTCTTAGGCAAATAGAAGATTTTATATCAGAATGCAGAAAAACAAAACCTGATTTAAAGGCGGCGGAAGCAATATTACTTATTTCTTCAAAATTTGAAGTTTCAAAACAAGCTGTTTTTCACAGACTTAAAAACATAGGTCTGATAAAGCAAGATTATATATATCCTTTTTAGAGCAAAGAAGTTAAAAATCCTAAAGCTTCTTTGCTAAAATCTTTACTGCTTTTTATTTTTACATACTTTTAGCGTGGCAACAAGTCGCCACTAAAGTAGCAAATACTAAAGCCCCGCAAGCGGGGTACCCCTATTTTACCTACCTTTTAACTTCGCACGGCTACCACTTCCCACGGATACCACGCCGTCTTAAATCGCTGTGCTAACTCAAATTTAGCTTAGATATCCCTAATCAAGCAAAGCAAACCTTTAAAAATTCGCAAATTTACAAAATAGCGTAATATTACACGCGCGCAACTCCAATGGGGGACACGCCCCCTGTATGATAAACCCATTTATGCGCTTATTTTGCCTAGTATCCGCTAACTTCATCGCCCCATCGCCTAGCAAAGCTTAAGCAAAATCAAGGGGTTACAAAATACGAATGAGATACTATTAAGCTATATATAAGAATTATTTAGAATTAAAATTAAGTTTAATTTTATATTAGCATTACTTTTTTATTACAAAATAATATTATATCATTACAATAGATATAAAAAATAATTTCTAAATCCCAATTTATGGATAAATCACTATTTAAACTTATTTTAGTATTGAAAATTATGGTTTTCATAACTTTAAGTTTTCATCAATCCAGCCCAAATTCCGCCACGAAATAATCAAACAAACCTTAAACCACTCACCCCCCCACCACCACCAAATTCACCCCACCAAAGCAAACCAAAAAATCCCACACCACCACACGCCACCCCCCTACCGACACTATTATTTATAAACGAAAAAATAAAAGCCGTCTTAGGCTTTAGCGTTTGATAATACCCCTACCCTACTCTCTCAACACTCCCAGTAAACTTCCACCCACTAGGCGAGGTGTGATAAGCACCCCAAAAATATAAAGCCCCCTGAGCTTGTAGAGTAACATCTATATCCCACGACATATTATCACCATATGAGCTACCGGTTCTACCAGTATCTATGAGTATATGTAATGCCTTTGCATCATCATTAAAATAGCACCTTTTTTGATTATATGTAGGCCAAGTGTAGTTAGAACTCACCACACCTTTAATACGGTAAGACCCCCCCCCACTCATCATTAAGGCACCTTGCCCACTATTTAAGCATACAAAATTAGTAAAATCTTTTCTATTTACACCACATAACATCATTTTAAACCTCCTATAATATTTGTTTGTAAATTATCAAGCTGCGGCTCAACTCTAGGATTAAATTTGCTAAAAAAATCAGGCGTAGCCACACTCATCGCCATAACTAGCTGATATCTCCACCCAGCTTCGTCGCTTTTAGCCCAAGTTACTAGCGTAGACCAAGGTATTCCAGTACGCTGGCTTATCTGTTTTGTTGTCATTTCTTATCCTTTTGATTAAATTCAAAGCTAATTTTAGTCCTACTAATTCATAAAAATGAGCTATTTTACATCTCTACTTCTCATCTTCATAAGAGCCTCTAAGCTCACACCCATATCAGATGCCGCCGCCTTACACGCCATAAAGTCATTCAACGCCACCACCATAGCCCCCTCATCGCCTTTTTCTTTTGCTTTTTTATATCTATTTTTAGCACTTATTGCCGCACTTCTTAGCTCCTTTTTCTCATTTATCATTCTAAGACCCATAAATCTCCCCGCTAGCTCCCCTAGCCCCATCGGCTCATCATATGCATTTTTAGGATTATTGCCTGTAGCTATGGCTAAGCCTTGCCTACCATATCTACCCAAGGTTATCGATGGCAAAAACTGCTTAGAAAACGCATCTAATCTAGCCGTGAGCTGTTTTATAGCTGGATCGTGCTTACCTACCATATCATTCCCCCAGCTATCTCTACCACGCAAAATATCCAAAAGCCCACCAATTAATCCACCACCACCAGTGATATCATCAATACTACTAAGCCTAAATCCCGCCATCGCCCTAGCAGCGTTGAAGTATAGTCCAGACTCGCCTATTTGAACTTGATTTTTAACCCCAAAAAGATTAGGCAAATAGTTTGAACTCGCCCAATCAGGCAATCTTGAGTTATCAGCATCTTTTTGATCACTATCAAACCAATATGGCAAACTAGAAGCCCCACTGCCTATCAAAGCAGTTTGTAACATAGCAAATTTAGCTGGATTTTTAATAGCCGCTTTAGTTACCACTATACTAGATTTAACCGCAAAATGAAAAAACGGCAAAACCCCAGTCTTATCAAGCACCTTTAACGCAGGATTAAAGTGAGAGCTATAATCCACATAAGCACTATTAGCATCACTAAAGGCCGCTTCATCACTCATACCCATATCTAAATTCTTCTTAAATCTAGCTAGTTTAAACCACTTATCCTCCCACGCATAAGCACTCCTAGCTACCCTGCCAGTGGTGCTATTTTTAGTTAGATAGATATTTTGCCACGATGCAGCTATATAGTATCCTAGTGGATTTTGGCTTTTTAGCGCCTCTTTTGCCACTTCATCATTTGTCATTAGCAAATTTCTCATCTCTATATCATCGCTAGCCGTATCAAGCCCCATCGCTTCAGCTTTAGCTAGTAGCTCATTAAAGCTATTTTTATTAGTAGCTAAAAGCTTCATTAACTTTAAATTCGCCCCCAAATCCCCATGTAAGAAAGCCAAAACCGAGTTGCTTAGCACATTATACCCATGAGTTGCTGGATTTTTCACAGTTAAATTTACCTTAATATGATCTATCACATTTGTATATGGTCTAATGACATCAAAGATACTACTCACAAGCCCAGCATTTTGTAAGTCATCATACACAGCGCTTGGCACATACTTCCCAGCTAATGCCCCATATTTTTTAACCCCACCGCCCACACTCTCATCACTTACCTTTACATAACCATCTTTTGGCTGATCTATGGCATATTCATTAGCCAAATTTTTAAATAAAATAGCCTTTTGTATCTGAGAGTTTTGCGAATTTAGAGTTTGAGTTACTGCTATTGCTGCGTCTTCTATCAAACCTAATTGAACTCTATCTTCATAGCTTAAATTCTCATCTCTACCCCTTAATTTACCTATACCAAATCCACCTACAGCCCCATCTTTTTTACCATAATATTGCGAGTAGCTATATTTTATATAATTCTCTTTAGCATTCTCCCCTTTTAGCATTCCTAAAGAGATTAATTGCTCTGCTCTCTCATCTATTTTATCTCTTAGTTTTTGATATGTTGGGCGTAGTTTCCCAGCTAAATTTGGCTCCACTTCTTGCCCATCAAGCATTCTAAATAGCGCTACTCTCTCATCTATCTCTAACTTTACTAAGCTCTCATACACCTTCATAGCTTCCATTCTTGCTACTTGGTTATTGCGATAATATGCTGATTTTAGCCTACTTAAAGCACCTATCTCATCTTGTAGGGCAAAGGCTTTTTCTAAACCCCTTTGGATTTTTGCTCCACTCTCTTGCGAGCCAAACACCCTACCTACAACTCCAGCCCCCTTAATTCCACTCTTAACCCCCTTAGCATATATATTTTTATACGCCCAGTCAAAGGCTTCATCTACTCTTTTTTCCCACCTACCTGCTACGGTATTTGGATACTCCTTGCCATCAACGCCTTTTAAGATATTTTCTTGACTTTTATTAGCAGTTGTGGTAGAATTCGGCTTAGAAGTCGGTTCAGCGATGAAGCTTGAAGCTGGATCATTACGCTTAGTCTGGTGCAAATCTGCTTGGCTAAGGGCTTCATCTTTTTTGTATGCCGTTAAAACCCATTTATTATTTTCCCCTTTATAATTTAAGACTATTATAGCTCTATCTTTTGGCGTTTCTATTTTTACTCGATTTTCCCCTAATTTGATTATCTCCCCATTTTTTATTATATCAGGCAACTTATTTATAAGCTCGATTGCCTTTGCTTCGGCTTCTTCTTTGCTTAATCCTTGCTCCATAAACTCAGCCATTCTTTTATCTAAGATATGAGCTAAGCCATAGCCCTTATGTTTTATAGGGTCTGTTACTTCGCCCCACACTAAATCTATATCGCCTAGCTCCTCTCTCTCAAACGCCCCAGCCACTTGCCCTTGTCTTTCGGTTAAGAGCTTATCAATTGCCCCTTTGCCATCGTGATAAAACTCAGCGTAATTAGTGCCAAATTCTTTAATAGGCTGTATATTTACTTCTTGACTTTTATTAGCAGTTGTGGTAGAATTTGGCCGTTGGTTGGCTAAAGGTTCTTTAGCTGTAAAAGTATCGTGGTAGGAAGTCTCGATACTTTCCGACGACACTTTTTTATTATTATATGCAGTTATTATCCATCTATTATCACCTTGATTATTCCAACCTTTGCTAAGCCCAACTCTAAATTCACTGTTGTCTTTTTTGTAAATAATTGTATCTACGCCGTTTTTGCTCTCTAAAACGCCCTTTTGTATTATCTCATTTATACCATTTGCCATTTTCTCTTGTGGAGTGCTACCTTCAAATATAGCAAAATCATCAAGGTGCTTAGCTTCTATCTTGCTAAGCCCATACCCTTTTATCTCGCCTTTTACGACCTTAAACTCACCCCACACTAAATCAATATCCTTACCATCTTTATAAAATGCTCCAGCTACCTGCCCTTGTCTTTGGGTTAAAAGCTTATCAATTGCCCCTTTGCCATCGTGATAAAACTCTGCGTAATTAGCGCCAAATTCTTTAATAGGCTCATTAAGATTTCTATCAGAATAGAATGTTATAATATTATCAGTAGCCGTAGGTTGTGGTAATTCGGAGGTCGTCTCGTCCCTATGGCTACTATTCTCTTTATTTAATTTTGGATTTTTAAAATTCATAGGCTCATTAAGGTTTCTATCAGAGTAAAATGTTATAATCCTTTCACGCAAAGCTAAACCACTTTCGGATCCTACCGCTGTAGTAGGGGCTTTGCTTTGTATATCACCCACCACAGCTCTAAATCTTACACCATCACTATTTTCCCACTCATATATCCTAGCTCCATTTTTATCTATGAATGGCTCTTTATGATTTTTAATATACTCTCTTATATTTTTACCTAAATTTGCTAGTTCAATATCAATGATATAGCCTTTTGCATCTTTATTTATCGTGTGTTTTATTATATGCTCAGCACCATAGCCTTTATTATTTTTATTGTTAAATCCACGCTCGAATTTTATAGCACTATCTATACTATCTAAATCACGCTTTATTAGTGTAGATTTTTTGCCATTATTCATTACATTGTGTATTCCTCTAGCCTCTTTTTTAAAGACCTTTTCATACTCTCTAGCCTTTGCAGCCATCTGTAGCATCTCATCGCTTGAGTTATATAGAGAATTTAGGTTATCATTTTCTACCTTATTACTGCTAAATTTTTGAGTATTGATCTTCTTTATCTCATCACCCTTTTTTACACTATCAAAGCCATTTTTTATTAACTCATCACTCACATCAGGCATCTTACGCCCACTAGCTCTTGCCACCTCTTTAGCAAAATTATTAGGACAAATCATTATCAACTCCTTTTTTATAATGATTTTATCCCTTTAAATTCTAATTATTAGATGTGAATTTTTTATACATTAGATGGAATTAATGGCGCATATCTTTTTCTTAGCCTTGTTTGGATGATATTATCTACTAAATTTGCTAGATTTCCTTTGTCGTGGATATATGCCTTAAGCAGTGAGCGAACATAAATTAACGAATCTTCATCTAGCCCTAAATCCGCTGGCATTATATCACGCTCAAATCTCATCACTACACTAGAGCTCACACCTATCGCTCCATTGCCACTAGATAGAGCCTCTTCATCGCTTTGATTTGTAGGGATTTGCGGGTCTACTGGCTCCCCACGCAGTGAGCTTAATACATCTTTGACGCTATTAAATCCACCATATAAACTATTGCCGATGGAGTAGGTAGTAGTAGCTATATTTGATAAGCTCATTAGCTGCGTTGCTGTAGTCATAGAAAAGCCAAATTGTGCCGCCATAGAGCCTATAACCCCAGTCCCACTCATAGCCACACCATTGACAAACAAAACGCTTGAATTTGCTGTACCTACACTCACAACTCCCATACCGCTATTTACAGTAGTTACGCCCAAATTTGTAGCGATACTCATACCGCTATTTACCATTAGTCCAGTTGCTGACCCGCCACTTGCTGCGCCACTGCTAGCAAGTGCTGTTTCAGATAGATAGCAACCACTTTGACTAGCCACAGCTTGTGAAGTCGCTGTAGATAGTGATGTAGATATATTAACTCCAATTGATGCTACCCCCATTGCCGCACCAGCGAAACTAGCAATTTTACCACCAGTCATTAACCCTTCTATACCATACTTAGCCCCAGCGTAGCTAAGCCCATAGCCTAAAGCACTTAAAAATATAGAAGATAGTGCCAATGTCCCAGCAGCAGTAGTGATACCTATAGAGGCTAAAGCACTAGCCGTAGCACTATAAAACCCAGCAGTAGCAGTCCCAGCGGCTGCTCCAGCGCCAGTAGCTCCAGTAGTCCCAGCAGTCACAGCCGAACCAGCAGACGCAGTCTGAGCCGTACATGTCCCCCATGTAACGATAGTCACTACTATAACTATTATGATTACTACTATAGGCACTAGCTTTTCCCAAGTCTCTTTATCCTCTTCTACATGTAGTCCATAATGGCTCTGCCACTCAGTCACGAATTTAAACGCTCCACGAAGTGGCATATGAGTATTTGGGTCAAATGTCTCTATCAAATTTAGCGTAGGGATGTCATAATAAAAGTGGTGTGTATGGTCACTATCACCGCTAGAGGTAATAGTGTGTACCCCCCTCTTGGTGCCTTGTATCAGTATCCTGCCATCATCCATATACCCAGCTACTTCACCATCACCAAAGGCAATTATCCTACCAGCGTAACTCCCCAAAAGATATATATCCACAAAGTCATCATCGCCATTAAGCACTAGCTCCCACTCCAAAGTTTGACCTATTAATTTTGTCATCTCATCATAGGTATAAACTCTACTATCTTTTAACTCTCTATAAAATTTAGGCAAGTTTTGAAATATATCTATATCTTTATTATATCCAGTAAGCATTTTATCTCTTATACTTCCATCAGACCAATATGTATATTTATATATCGGTGTAGCTTGTAAAATTTCATTAAAGTTCAAATCCCTTATATCAGATATTCTCTGCCTAGAGCCATCAAGCTTGATTTTCCAACGCTCCATATCTATACTAACATTTCTAAAAACTTTTATAGTTGATTGTGATTTATGTATTATCTTATTTCCATTCTCGTCTAGTATCTCTTTAAAATTTTTAGTTGCATAAACTATCTTATCCCACTCAAATCTACAACTTATTTTAGCTTTAACAGGAAACCGATATATATACTCTCTATCTTTAAATGGATTAAACACAGGATGAAGGCTATGAACCATCTCACCTTGCCCCCATTTTTTGATTAGTGATAAATCTTTATAGCCATATTTGGTAGAAGTAGCGTTATCTTGAGTTCTAATTATCTCGCAAGTATCGTGATATATACCATCGTTATCGCCTGGGTCGCCATTATACCACGCATATGGATTTTGCCCTACGAAAAATTGATTGAGCCCTAAATTATATGGACTATGATAATCATATGGGGCTTTTGAGCCAGATTTTATATCATATTTGCTTATGCTATAGACATAGCCATATACAGGATGATAGTATAAGCCATAATTTCTATGTTTGCCTTTTCTTATTAGCTGTATATGTAAAAGCTCTACTAGCTTTATAAAGGCGATATTGCGCCATTTTATAATCTCCCAAGTCTGCCTAAAAAGGGGTATTAAACTGCGTTAATGGCTTATAACCTTTTAGATATGTATTTTTTACTTTTGCCATTATTTTGTGATTCTATTTACCGCATCAAGCATGCTAGTTTGTAACTCTCCAGGGATTGCCATACCACCAGCAGCATACATGCTGACTACATTGGCTAAATTTTCAGCCTCTTTTATCCTTAAATTATCATCAAAGCTTGCTTTCTCTCTATCGACAAGTCCAGCTTTTTTAGCCTCAGTTGCTGTTTGTGCTTTCACTAATGCTGTGCGTGCTGCGTTGAACTCCTTTTCGCCTTGAGCTAATCCAGCTTGAATTTGAGTTTTTAGCAGCTCAACTGTAGCATTAACACACACCGCTGTTATGCTAATTGTCATCTCTGAATTTGTCTTTGCTAGTAGCTCTGTAGCTGTTTTGCTATCGATTTTATACTCTGCGAATTTCTCTTCTAAATATCTTTGATTAGCCTTATAGATAGAGTTATCACTCATCACTGAACCAAAAATTGTATTTATAATATCTCCAAACTCATTTATATTCATTTTATCTCCTTTTTTTAAAATATTTTATAACCTTATTTTCTAAAAAAAGGACAAATTTAAAAAGCACCGATATACTTTATATAAATACAAATTTATTTATCAAAATATAGTTTATGTAATATAAATTTACTTATTTTACTTATAAATATAGTTTATATAAAATACAAAATTTATTTATCAAAATATACTTTATATAATATAAATTTATTTATCAAAATATAGTTTATGTAAATACAAATTTACTTAATAAAATCATAGTTTATGTATAAATTTACTTATAATTTTACTTACAAAAATCTATTTTTAATACTTTAAATATCATAAAACACGGCAAATACTATTCCGCACACCTCCACCAATGATATTTTTATAAAATAATCTTATTTTATCCTTTTAAAATACCAACAATATTTAAAAACTTTATCTTAACAACCCACTTAAATAATCTAATAAAAAGTATTATCTATAATATAGCTTTCCATCTCCACTATTTACAAAAGTTTTTAAATCCTCTTTTGTTCTTATTTTTAGCTCTGTGCCGTGTAGCTTACAAATATTATCAAGCGATGTAAAAATAGCAGAAAATTCCCCACCAAACTTAGCATTGGCATAATCGCTAAATGCTGAGTCTAGTACCATCATTCGCCCAATATGAGCCCCTTCTACTGCTAGTTCCAAGCTTTCTCTCTTAGCAATCAAAGCTGGCAAATTAGAAGCTACAAGCTCTGCTATTTCATCTGCTCTTTGCTTTGTTATAGCTTTACTGTAAAACTTTTCCAGGGTCAAACCACGCAGATTTTGCTTTTTGGATTTTGCTTAAAAACTGCTCATCTATACTAAACTTTTGCTCTAAATCTCCACACTATTTACGCTTTTGAAGTGAAATTTCTTAAACTTACCATTATTAAGCTCAAGTAAATATCAAAAGCCCATAAAAGTGCGATTTTTATAGGTTTTAGCTTAAGCTCTGCTTCGCGGTAAAGCACACTTATAAGGCGATTTTGCTTATTTATACGATGAAAATGGTCGCCCAAGTGTCAATATACCTTTGGCTGGTGGGACTTTACAAGGATATACTAGCAATAGCATATCTATAAAAAGAAGCTCTTTATCCACGATAAAAAAGGACAAATATAAACAATCCCAACCTAAGCGTATAATGTAGAGTTTTAGCTAAGTATTTCTACTTAGCTAAATGATTTTTTATTGCTAATCTCCATTGATTTTATTATTTATTTCTTTTAATTTATCTTTACCATTTTTTATATCGCTTAAAATCTTATTAATATATTCTTCAACACCATTTTCATTCTTGATATTCTTTAAAATAAAATCTTTTGGTGTCATGCTTTCAAAGGCAAAATCACCAGCTAAATACCAATCATAATATTGTGCCTGTATATTCATGTCTTTTAGTTTGATTTCTTCATTGTTTTTAAGAAAACCATATAATATCTCATTCGTTTTTCTTTCTACAACAAATCTAACATATTTATTATATTTTAGTTCTTCTGGTGTTATTTCGATAACACAAATATTTTTATTTTCAAACTTATTAAATGACAATTTCCAATTATCTTGAATTTCCAAATTATTGTTTAGCTCGCTATAAACTTTTTCAAAAAAGTTATTTGTTAATTCTATTTCTACGCTTTTAAAATTATCGTATATTGCAGCACAAAGCTCATAGTTGCTTCTAATTTGCTCTTTTACTATATCATTCGCCATTTTTTCTCCTTGATTTGTTAATATTTTTACTGCTTTTTCGTATTGTGAAATTATCGCGGTTAAATCCATCAAATTCGTAATTTCATCTTTTACTCTGCACAACCACTCTATAATTTCTTTCTTATAAGAAATGTGTTTAAAAGCGATTTCATTATTGTCGATTATCAAAGAATCATTTTTGACTTCATCAATTCCATCTAACTTTTTAATTACATCATCAGAAGGTGTAAGATATAAAACCAAAATTCTCTCACAAATTTCGCTTAATGAATCTTCGTTTTGTTCGCCTATTTCGCCTATAATAGTTCGTATATATCTTGCGATTTGTTCATTGTGGTCGCCAGTCCAGAGTTTATTTTCTATCATTATGTGTTTATCGCCATCGGTTATATAAATATCAATATTTTTATATTCTCTATAAACTAGCGCATTTGAAGCATCAAGTCCAAAATCACTTATACCACAAGCATTTATAAACTCACGCAAAAATAAATCGCCTTGATAATGCAGTCCCTTTGGGTCTAGCAAAGAGGCTATAAATTTTGAGTGTTTTACCTCTTTTGTTTCAAGCACATCAAAAATATTATAATCATGAATTCCACGAGCCCTACGCTCTTTTACTTTGTTTTCATACTCATTATAAGCCTTTTCAAACTCAGCAAAAAACTTTTGTAGTTTTTTTTCATTAAATTCCGCCATTGTAGTCTCCTAAAAAATGTTTAAAATTTTACCACAATTTCAATAGAAAATAGCGACCAAAAGCATCAAGTCCAGCCAAAGTACCAGCTCCACCAGGAGCAATCACACCATTTAACATAGAACTTAGTTCAAACACACTATAGCCAATTTTAGCAAGCTCAATATCTTTGCCATTGATTTCTACTGTATAATCATCGTTGGCAACTTCCAGTCTAGTAATTAGTGCTGCAAAGCGCTCTAAAGACCCGTTAAGGGCTTTTTGCTTCTCTTCTCCGAGTTGCTCAAATGATTGATTTGTTTTATCTTGAGTAGATTTAAAGGCACCAACAGCGTAAAAATACATATTTTGCTCTTCACTTCTTTCTATAGCTCCAACTGAATCTACTATCCAACCAGCTACTATAGGTATTAATGGTAATTGGCATATTATCTCCTTAAAATTCTTCTTTTATTCTGAAATTCTCATCAATGTTTTCAAGCCTTCATTACAAGCCTTAGCATTAATGGAATAAAACTTCTCTCTACTCCAAATCTTATTAAATAAACCATACATTTCATCAATACGGCAAATTAGCGGTCTATTGTCATATATTTTGCACTTATTGCTCTTAAGATCTAGCTCCTTACCCCCTTTTTTTTATCTAAATATTTACTTAAATTTAAAAAATAGCAAATTTATAAGCTCTTAAATTACATAAGAATATCAAAAAACAATTACTACCAAATGCGAGATAGTCTAATTTACAAGCTTGGATTGGCTTAATCATAATCCTAAGCTAATTTTAATAATATTATCATTACAAATTTATCTCACAGCCTAAATTTATAAATTTTCTTAAATTTTCATCTGGTTAATATCTAGAGTAATTTATTAAATTTAAGCCAAATTTAATGAAAATTTGAAAAATTTATATTAAATTTGCACTTTTTTTAAAAAAAGTGTTAAATTCCCCCCCCCATATTAATATTTTAATCTTTCGTGCGATATAATGAAATATGCTTAAGCAAAGGATTAAGCTTAAATCTTTTAAAAAGGATCAAATATGAGTTTTAGAATCAACACTAACATAGCAGCGATGAATGCTCATGCTAACTCACAAATCACAGATAGAGAGCTTACTAGCTCACTTGGTCGCCTTAGTTCAGGCCTTAGAATTCAAACAGCAGCTGATGATGCTTCTGGCTTAGTTATTGCTGATAGCTTAAAATCTCAAGCCAACTCATTAGGTCAAGCTATATCTAATGGTAATGACGCAATAGGTATAGTTCAAACAGCTGATAAAGCTATGGATGAACAGATTAAAATACTAGATACTATTAAAACCAAAGCTATCCAAGCAGCTCAAGATGGTCAAAATAGTGATTCAAGAAGAGCCCTTCAAAATGATATCTCAAGACTTCTTGAAGAGCTAGATATGATAGCTACTACTACAAGCTTTAATGGCCAACAACTCTTAAATGGTAACTTCTCTAATAAAAACTTCCAAATAGGTGCTTATAGTAATGAAACAGCTAAAGTAAGTATCGGTGCTACAAACTCAAATACAATTGGGCATACTAGGTTTGAGACTACAAGTAATGCTGCCATATCACAAATTTCTCAAGTTACTGCAATTGAAGTAAAACTTAGTGGAATTGATGGATATCCTAGTGGTTATACATTTCAAAAAATAGATGCTTCAACATTTCAAACTGATGGTTACAAAGCTGTAGCCGAAATGATGAATGGTGTAAGTGATAAAACTGGTGTAAAAGTAAATGTAAATAATACTCAAGTTATGAGTAAAGCGGTAGAGGCTGGAACTATACAAGGTCTTGTTATCAATGGTGTAAAAATAGGTAATATTACCGTAAAAGCCAACGATAGCGATAATACCTTAATCGCAGCAATCAACGCTAAAAAGGATGAAACAGGTGTAGAAGCTAGCTTAGATAATGGCAAACTAGTCTTAGCGGCCAAAGATGGTAGGTCTATTAGAATTGGAACAATTTCTGGTACTGGTAGTTATGCTGGTTTTCATGCTGGATTTTCTAATGGTAGTGCCGGTGGACATAGTCAAGGTTTAGTTTATTTAGGTCAAATCACATTTGTCCGCCAAGATGCTAGGGATATTAAAGTTGGCTTACAAGGTATGTCTACAATTTCTGGTTTAAATTTCAGTACTGCCTTGATAACAAATGCATCTGTGGCATCTCAAGCTTATAATCAAGCTAGTGTAAATTTGAAATATATGAATTCTGGAACTATCGATGTTTCAATGGCTAAAGCTATGGGATTTTTCGATGGTGGCGCTTCAAATGCTGCTGGATATGGCAATCAAGCCGGTGGGGTAAATACCTATGGTGGTGCTCAAGCTATGGTGGATGTAGCTGAATCAGCTAGAAAAACTTTGGATAAACTAAGAGCAGATCTAGGTTCAGTCCAAAACCAATTAGTAGCAACTATCAATAACATAACAGTTACTCAAGTCAATGTCAAATCAGCTGAAAGTCAGATAAGGGATGTGGATTTTGCTAGTGAGAGTGCAAATTTCTCTAAATTCAATATCCTAGCTCAAAGTGGTAGCTACGCCATGAGCCAAGCCAACGCTGTCCAACAAAATATATTAAGATTGTTACAATAATTTAATCTGTGCTTCGCACAGGTTTAAATTATTGTTTTATTTCTAACTTCGCAGTGGAGCAAAACCAGCGAATGCGACCCCGAAGGGGTGGTTTCTGTAAAGCCCCACTTTGCGACCAAAGGGGATCCTTTCACAGAAACCTCGGCTAAAGCCGTCGCATTCGCTGGTTTTGGAAACACACTGAAGTCCCTACTTTGTAGGGTTACCCTTATTAAAATCTGAGCGATAGCTCAGCAACCTTGAAAGGCTTTTTCAAAATTTTCGCAACAAAAAACTCTTTCGAGTTTTTTGTTGCTTCAAATTTAATTTTTATTCCAAATTTTCGTCATAAAACAACCATTTAGGTTGTTTTACTATTGCGAAAATTTTGATTAAAAAGTAGTAGCAAGATTTTAAAAGTTTTAATCGCTTCTAGCAATTGCCAAAATACAAATTGTATTATCCTAGAAATTATTGGGATTTAATCACGCATTTTGCCACTTTTGCCACTCATCGCTCTCATCAATTTCGTTGCCAATTGCCTCATACCTACTATAATAGTACTTAACAAAATTAGCAACTTCAATATCAGTTGGCAAATAAATCTCCCCATCAAAATAAGCAAATTTAGCTAAAAATTCACTAGCATTGAGCTTTTTAGTATAAAAATCAGCAAGATTGATGTAGTTTTGTAAGGCTAAATTTTTAAATTTTTCATAACTTTGATAATTAAAATCAACAACCAATCTAACCCCATCAAAACTAAGCACTCCAGCTCTAAATAGCAATGATAAATGTATCAATACCTCGCAATAATACGCCCTAGTCTCGACCACTTTTTGCCAAGCTATTAGCCCTATGCTTCTTTTGATTAGTTCGTAAAATACCGGCAAAATCAGCTCCTTTTCTTCATGTAAAAAGAAGTTAATAAGCCCTCCGGTTGTAGCCTTATACTCCTCAATAAATTTAAATTCTCCACCAATATTCATAAGATTTTCGCTATCGCTATCCATAAATAGTATATGCCCAAACTCATGACCGATAGTGGAAATTTCATAAACACGCTTCCAAATTTTCTCATTTTTAAATAAAATTTCACGCCCATAATTCAAAAATTCTCTATCAAAAATTTCACTTGCTAACTTCATAAACGGCTTGGCTTTAGAGTTTTGATAGACAAAATCCACAAAAGCAAATATCTTCTTACCGCACTCGCTGCTTACAAGCTCATCATTTGGCACCACTTGTGCTGAGAAAAGCCCATTAAATTCCGCACCATAATAGAGCATTGGAGTGCTTATATAAAGCTGAGTTTTATCAATATTAGAATGGACTAAGCTTACCATATTTGGATTTTTAGGCTCTATTTGAGAGTAAATTTTATCAAAGCTATCTTTTATATTGTTTTTCAATTTATTCTCATCAATATCGCTTCGAGAGCTTAATCTTATATCCCACTCCAAGGCTACGGCGTGCGTGTAAGCATCTTCATAATACTCTAGTGGATGACCGATCTGTATAGCTGAGCGAGTTTGCATCCAGGCTCTTTCTGCATCTTGCCATTTTGATATGACTTTATCATTATCTCTCTCATTAAACGCAGATTTTAAAGCTTCAAGGTAGATTATATATGCCTTATCTTGATTGGATTTTGCTAAAGGCTTTAATGAATTTATAGTGTTTTCAAATTCACTCACAACCGCCTCGCACTCACTAGCAAAGGCTGTGATATATGGTACCATTTTATACTTGCTACCATCTTTTACGACCGCTCCATAAACCCTATCGCATTTTAATCCATCGCTACTAAGCTGATACAAAGCATTATCACCTATAAATTTCATAGCTTGAGCGATGGTTGGAAACTTAAGCCCAAACTCCTCATTTATACCATCTATTATATGACTTTGCCATACTTTTTGCATATTCGTAATGGCTATACCAATTCTATGCACACCCCACAAAAGCTCCATCTCAAATTCGCTTAAAAGCTCATCTTGGCTTATAAGATTTAGCATTTTTGTAAATCTATCTATATAAAATTTACTCACATAATCATATAAATTTGAGTTAATTTCCTTGATTTTTTCTTTACTTAAATTTAACTTTTTTAGCTCATTTTCGACAGATGAAGCTCTAAGAGAGACTATTCTATCTGTTATGGCTGTTTTGGCTTGGCTATTATTTGGTAAATTTGCTATATTTAAGCCTTGTAAGATTATAGGATTATCCATATCTTTATAGAGCTGATTTAGCTCATTTTTAAAAGATTTTGATAACTCATTTAACTTTTGGTATTTCATATTTTGCCTTATATTTTATTTTAAAATGCAAATTATATCTATTTTAAAAAAACAAAATATCTACAAAGCAAAAATCCACTAATAGTATATATAATACCAGCTACGCATTGAGCTAGATAGACATCTATATCATATACCCTATAACTCATATATAAAAATAGCAAATTTAAACAATACGCAAATCCCATAGATATGGCAAATTTAATCGCTTTAAGTGGCGAATTTTTGGTTTTGAAAGTAAATTTGCTATTTAAAAAGTATGATAAGCAAACCCCAATCACATAACCCAAAAAATTTGCCATCTCAGCAACAAAGCCAAAATATGTTAAGACAAGGACGCTCCCAAGTCCAACAAAAGTATTTACCACTCCAACTAAACCATAAATGATAATATCTCTCATTTTATAGATATACTTTGTATATTATGATGATTAGCTACTGCTTGATTTATCCAGTGGTTTAAATCCTCTTGCAAATTGCCAAAATCTATAAATTTTTTCGATTTATAAATTAATTTTTTAGGTATTACAATATCGCTTTTACCAGCTATTTTTTGAGCGATAATCTCTTGATTTATCGCCTTTTGGCTCAAATATGTCTTATAGCTATGATAGCTAACAAATATTACGCTACATATAAATAAAGAAAAGCTTATAAGGCTAATTATTTTGCTATATTCGTTATACAACTCTTTAAATATTAAAATGATAATAGCCATCAAAACAATATCTCTTACTACGCTAGTTCGTTTTGGCACACCTTCTATAAGCCCAAACAGCACAACTCCCATAAAGATTCAAAGCAAAAATAGAGCGATAAAAATATAGTAAAATTTATCTTTTATAGCTAAATTTCTCATCATCAATAACAAAATAGCAAAGACCAAAGCAGCACAAATATGCTTTGCAAAAATAGCCGCAACGCCAGTTAATAAAATAGCTATAATCCAGCGATATGATTTAAATTTAATCTGATTTTTAAATATATAAAATATAGAAAAAGAGATAAGAAAAATCACAAATATATCAGAATAATTATGATCTAATGCTTGATTTATAGTAATAATTTTATCTAAAAATGATAGGTCAAAAAACTCACCCAAACTCATAAAATTCGCAATCTCTGCTCGTTTATTGCTCCCTGGTGATAAAAATAGAGTTATCCAGCCAACCACAAAACCAAAAAATCCCCAAATTTGCCAAAATGGCAAAGATATTTTATGATATTTTGCGTAAATAAAGCTAATAGTAGTTGCAAAAATAATCATAACTCCTATAAATTCACTCGCCATACCAGCTAAAAATGCTAAAAATCCAAAACCCAACCAAATAAAATTTACAAATACGCTATGACTACTCTTTTGAGTATGATTATAAATTTGATCCCAAAATAATCGATAAGGGAGGCAAAATATAAAAATCAAAGTAACTCCCCATAGGTAATTTACACTTCCAGCACCCCATAAAAATATCGAGCCAAAATATCCAAAAAGCCCTAAAATTGCAAACCACAAAGCAAGTAAAACTATATCTGCTTTATCTCTTATAACCCTTCCAAAACACAGCAAAAATCCCAAAAATAAAAAAGCCGTCCCAATAATCGCATTAATAATATCAAAAATAGGACTAAAGGCAAATTTCGCAAAATACCCAGAAAATAATATTTCTCCAATTCTGCCATTCCATTTAAAATAAGTTGACAAAAAATTGCCATTTAAAGCACTTTGATATAGCGTATAATCATCAGCTTGTGCTGGATAGAGCAAATTTAAGAAAAGCAAAATAGCAAACAAAACGCCAAAAATGGATAAATTTAAATATTTAATTTTTAAATTCATTTCTATCCTTTAAAATATAGTTTGGGCGATTTTTCACCTGCTCATAAATCCTAGCTATATACTCTCCAATTATCCCCAAAACAATCAAAATAATACCGCTAAAAAATATAATCACACACATCGAAGATGGATAACCTCTAACGGCATTTCCATATATCAAAGTATCAAAAATCAAAATAATCATATAGATAAAAGCACCAAAACAGCCCCAAACCCTAAAATAAAAGCTAGTCTAAGTGGTTGTAGAAAAGCTAATCAACCCTTCAATTCCATATTTAAAAAGCTTCCAAAAGCTCCATCCACTACTTCCAGCATTTCTGGGGATATACTCATATTCTAAATAAATTTTAGAAAATCCAACCCACTCAAAAATCGCCTTAGAAAACCGGTGATATTCGCTAAGTTGTAATATCGCATCTACCACTCCTTTACTCATCAAGCGAAAATCCCTAACCCCACTTTTAAGAGAAATTTCGCTCATAAAACGGCTGATTTTATAAAAACATATCGCTAAAAATAGCCCTAAGCTTACTCTCGCCTTTTCTATCTATCCGTCTGACACATATCATATCTATATTTTGTGTTATAAAATTTTGATACATTTTAGGGATTAGCTCCACTGGATTTTATAAGTCTGTATCAATCAAAATAGTAGCCTTAGCACTGCTATTTTGAAGTCCAGCTAAAATAGCAGCCTCTTTGCCAAAATTTCTTGAAAAATTTAAAATTTTAATTCTATTATCTTTTAAAGCTAAATTTCTTAAAATTTTTAAAGTATTATCGGTGCTACCATCATTGATAAATATAAATTCGCAACTAATTTGTTTGGAATTTTGCTTATTAATAATAGCAATTTGATTTAAAATTTGCAAGTAAAAATCATCTAAATTTAAACTCTCATTGTAGCAAGGCACTACAAAAGATAGATCTAGTAATACCCCCCCCCCAAGCAATTATTTTTCACTATTTTCTCCTAAATTTCAAATTCTCATTTAATCTAAATTTAAAAATCAAAAAGCCCTGATAAAAAGCTCTCTTTTTTCTTCTTGCGATAGCTGCTATGATAGCCATCATCATAGTATATTCTCTCATCTTTGCGTGGTTCATGCTCTTTTTTACCACTAAAATACTCATTTTGCCTAGAATTTGGCATTGATCTTTCAATAATCTTATCAAGCTCTCCACGATCTAGCCACACGCCACGGCATTTTGGACAATAATCAATCTCCACTCCACTTCTTTCACTCATCACTAAATCCGCATTTTACATACCGGGCATACCATTATTTATCCTTTTGATTAAATTTAAGTAATTAACCAAAAATATTAATAGCAAATTTCAAAAAGTTACACAAAAAGCAAAAAAATCAACTTAATAAAAAAAATTTATAAAAAAAAGTGTATAAAAAGAAAAAATTTGATAAACTTAGCATATTTAGCTCAAGGGGAAAGATGATAGAGAAATTTTCAAAAATTGGCTTTGTTTTAGCGATGGCTGGAAGTGCCGTTGGGCTAGGAAATGCGTGGAAATTCCCCACAATGGTAGGAAATAATGGCGGTTCGGCATTTATCTTGCTATATATTATCCTTACTCTTGGAGTGGCTGTCGTGGTCTTTTTGGCTGAGCTTGCTATTGGTAGATTAGGTGGTACTGATATTGTAAATTCGCTCACAAAGCTAGCACCTAAGCATAAACGAGCTTGGGGATTTGCTGGATTTTTTATGCTAACTGCGATTTTAATAGCGTCATTTTATATGATTGTTATCGGATGGATTTTAAGATACATATTTTTATCTTTTGATACTCTACCGCAAAGCACTCAAGAGGCCGCTAATGCCTTTGGTGCCCTTATTAAAAACGATTTTTTAAATGTATTTGTATGCTTTAGTATTGTGTTTTTAATCGTATTTTATGTGGTTTCTAAAGGGATTAAAAGCGGCATTGAAAAGCTAAATATATGGATGATGCCATCACTTTTTATACTTCTTGTGGGACTTTTGCTCTATGCGATCTTTGCTAGTGGCAACTTTACTAAGGCTTTAAATTTTATTTTTATTCCAGATTTTAGTAAGCTTTTAAATCCTCAGTTAATATTACAAGCCTTAGGATTAGCATTTTTCTCCATGTCAATGGGCGTTGGGACGGTGGCTACATATGCAGCTAGTTTGCCAGATGGGGCAAATTTGATTAAATCCACTCTCTCAATTATCTTTATTAATATCTTAATTGGCATTATGATGGGGCTTGTAGTATTCTCATTTATCCCTATTATTGATGGTCAGCCAGCTAGCGATGGACCTGGATTAATCTTTATATCACTTGCATCTTTATTTGCTCAAATGGGAATTATAGGAAATATACTTGCAATTGCCTTTTTTGCCTCGCTACTTTTTGCAGGTATTACCTCAGCTGTATCTATGATAGAGCCATTTACTCTATATTTGATACATAAATTTAATATCAGTAGAAACAACGCTATAGCTATAATTGGTATATTTGTATATCTTTTAGGTATATTTTGTATTTTATCATATTACGAAGTTACAAGTAACTATTTTAGCATTCCAGCATTAGCTATAAATAATGAAAAGCCAGTAGCATTTTTTGATATATTAGACTTACTAACTTCAAATATTTTAATGCCACTTGGTGCTTTGACATTTAGTATTTTTGTTGGTTACATTCTTAAAAAGGAAGGATTATTTACTCTATTTTCAGGATTTATGTCTAGACAATGGTTTGAGATTTGGTATTTTACACTCCGCTATGTTGCTCCGCTTGCGATTTTGCTAATTGGAGCTTATCAAATTATAAGTAAAATTTAAAAAAGGAAAGATATGGCAAAAAAATTTATTGATGTTATGGATACTACTTTTAGAGATGGTTTTCAGTCTGTATTTGGTGCAAGAGTCTTGATGGATGACTTTTTACCAGCAGTAAGTGCTGCTAAAGAAGCTGGTATAAATCACTTTGAATTTGGCGGTGGAGCTAGATTTCAAAGCTTATATTTTTATCTAAACGAAGATGCCTTTACAATGATGGATAAATTTAGAGAAGTCGCTGGAAAAGACGCTAATCTACAAACTCTATCTCGTGGCGTAAATACCGTAACACTAGATACTGGAAGTCGTGAGCTAGTAGATCTTCACGCAAAACTCTTTGCCAAGCATGGGACAACCACAATTCGCAACTTTGATGCCCTAAATGATGTTAAGAATTTAGAATATAGCGCTCAAAGAATCAAACATCACGGACTAAAGCACGAAGTTGTAGTAACAATGATGGATCTACCGCCAAACTGCGTTGGTGCTCATGATGCTAAGTTTTACGAAAAATGCTTAAGAGAAATTTTAGATAGCGGAATTGAATTTAATAGCGTCTGCTTTAAAGATGCAAGCGGGACAAGTAGCCCTGAAAAGGTATATCAAACTATCAAAATGGCTAGAAATCTACTAGGCGATGATATCCATCTTAGACTTCATACTCACGAAACTGCTGGGGTAAGTATCGCTTGTTATTTAGCTGCACTTGAAGCTGGTGCTGATGGTATAGATTTAGCCGCTTCTCCAGTAAGCGGTGGAACAAGTCAGCCTGATATTCTTACAATGCTTCACGCTGTAAAAGGTAAAAACTACGATCTAGGCGGATTGGAAGTTGATAAAATTTTAAAATATGAAGAAGTCTTACATGAGTGTTTAAAAGATTATTTTATGCCACCTGAAGCTACTCAAGTTAGCCCATTAATACCATTTTCTCCTATGCCTGGCGGTGCACTTACAGCAAATACTCAAATGATGAGAGATAATAATATTTTAGATAAATTTCCAGCAGTGATAAAAGCTATGAGAGAGGTTGTAGAAAAAGGCGGATATGGCACGAGCGTAACCCCTGTTAGCCAATTTTACTTCCAACAAGCATTTAATAATGTAATATTTGGCCCTTGGAAAAAGATAGCAGAAGGCTATGGTAAGATGGTTTTAGGCTATTTTGGTAAAACCCCAGTTACTCCAGATAGCCACATTGTAGAACTTGCTGCTAAACAATTAAATTTAGAGCCTACCACCGCTGCAGCAATCGATATTGCCGATAAAGATGAGACAAAATCTATAGCCTATACAAAATCACTATTAGAAAAAGAGGGCTTAGAGACAACTGAAGAAAATATCTTTATAGCTGCTGCATGTAAGGAAAAAGGCATAGCCTACCTAAAAGGCGAAGGTAAAGTAATGGTACGCAAAAATAGCGATATGCCAAAAGCTACTACAAAATCTAGCTCAAATCAATTTAGCGTAACGGTAAATGGTAATAACTACAATGTAGAAGTTGCAGATGGATTTAATAATTTTAGTATCAAATCCATAACTCTAGCTAAGCCTAGCGAACATAAAGAGAGCAAATCTGAGCCAAAAATAGTAAGCTCAACAGGTGCTTCAAATGAGATTATAGCTACTATGTCAGCTGGTGTGTTTAAAATTCTAGTAAATACAGGAGATAGCGTCCAATCAGGTCAAACTGTAGTAATCCTAGAAGCGATGAAAATGGAAATTCCTATCAAGGCTGAATGCGATGGCGAAATAGAAGAAATACTCATATCTCAAGGTCAAACCGTAGAAGATGGCCAACTCCTAATCAAACTAAAATAGTATTAAAGCTGCCAAAGCTGGCGGCTTTTATTAAATTATAAAATTTATTATCAAAAATTCTAAAATAAAACCAAAAATTAAGCTAAAAAATAATAAAATAAATCAAATTTTAATTTTGTAAAAAAGGTAAAAATATGATAAAGGATTTAGATAAGCTAGGGTTAAATAATATCAAAGAGATCTATCATAATCTAAGCTATGATGAGCTTTTTGCTCATGAAAAAGCTAACAATGAAGGCTATATCACAGACAACGGAACCTTTAGCGTAGATACTGGAATTTTCACAGGTCGCAGTCCTAAAGATAAATATTTTGTTAATCAAGACCCAAGCAATAAATATCTAGCATGGGGAAAAGTCAATCAACCTATGACAAAAGAGACATTTGATAAACTCCTTGCCAAAGCAAAATCCCAACTAAGCGGTAAAAATATCTATATCCAAGATGCCTACTGTGGCTCTAGCTTAGCAAGTCGCAAAAGTGTAAGATTTGTAACTGAAGTTGCGTGGCAAGCACACTTTGTCAAAAATATGTTTATCCGCCCTAGCGAGTCTGAACTAGCTAACTTTACCCCTGATTTTGTAGTATATAATGCTTGTAAATGCGTTAATGATGAGTATAAAAAAGATGGATTAAACTCAGAAGTTTTTGTAATCTTTAACATAGAAGAAAATATCGCTGTAATAGGCGGCACTTGGTATGGTGGCGAGATGAAAAAGGGGATATTTTCTATGATGAATTATTGGCTACCGCTAGAAAATAAGCTATCTATGCACTGCTCTGCAAATGTCGGCAAAGATGGGGATACGGCTCTATTTTTTGGCTTAAGTGGCACTGGCAAAACTACACTTTCAACAGACCCAAATAGAGCATTAATAGGCGATGACGAGCATGGCTGGGATGATGAGGGAGTGTTTAACTTTGAAGGTGGTTGCTATGCAAAATGTATAAATTTAGACCCAAAAAATGAACCTGAAATTTACGCTGCTATTAAGCGTGATGCTCTACTAGAAAATGTCTGCATAGATAAAAATGGGGTAGTAGATTATAGCGATGATTCAAAAACTGAAAATACCCGTGTAAGTTATCCAATCGAGCATATTCCAAATCACGAACCAACCCTAAAAGCTGGCCATCCAAAAAATATAATCTTCCTTACAGCCGATGCTTTTGGCATACTACCTCCAGTTTCAAAACTCACAAAAGAACAAGCGATGTATTATTTCTTAAGTGGATATACAGCTAAGGTAGCTGGTACTGAGCGTGGTATCACAGAGCCACAAGCGACCTTTTCAGCGTGTTTTGGAGAGCCATTTATGCCACTTCACCCTACCGTTTATGCAAGACTTCTTGGTGAAAAGATAGATAAACACAATGTAAATGTATATCTAGTAAATACCGGCTGGAGCGGTGGTGCGTATGGCGTTGGTAAAAGAATGAGCATTAAGGCTACTAGAGCTTGTATAAACGCTATTTTAGATGGTAGTATCGAGCAATGCGAGTTTGAAAATTTCGATAAATTCAATCTTGCGATCCCAAAATCCCTTGATGGAGTAGAAGCAAATCTATTAAACCCTATTAATACTTGGTCTAATAAAGATGAGTATATCGTAAGCAGAGATAATCTAGCTAATATGTTTATCAACAATTTTAAACGCTATGAAGATGTCGCAGAGGGTGTGCAATTTTCTAAAGCTGGTCCAGCAATCTAATCTTTCGCCTTTGTAATGGGCGAATTCTACCACTATCTCAATACTTTATTAAGGATTTTTTATGCAAAAAATGTGGCAAGGTAGATTTAACGAAGCTAGTAGTGAGCTTTTAGAGGCTTTTAATGCTTCGATTGAATTTGATAAGGAGCTATACATTCAAGATATAAATGGCTCAAAAGCACACGCAAAAATGCTAGCTAAATGCAATATCATTGATGATGAAACCGCCAAAAAGATACTAAATGGACTAGAGCAAATAAAATCCGAAATAGAAAATGGAGAATTTAAATTTTCTATCGCTGATGAAGATATTCATATGGCGATTGAAAAAAGGCTTAGCCAAATTATTGGGGCTGAATTTGGCGGTAAGCTCCACACCGCAAGAAGTAGAAATGACCAAGTGGCACTTGATTTTAGGCTATTTGCACTTGGGGCGAATATGGAAATTGCTAAATTAATTTTAGATCTTATCAAAACACTTAGCCAAATTGCCAAAGAGCATAAATCAACGCTGATGCCAGGATTTACTCACTTACAACACGCTCAGCCAGTTAGCCTTGCATATCATTTACTAGCTTATGCTTTTATGTTTAGCAGGGATTATGATAGGTTAATTAATAGCCATAAACGAAATAATCTTAGCCCACTTGGCTCATGTGCTATGGCTGGCACACCTCACCCAATCGATCGTGAGATGGTCGCAAGGGAGCTTGGATTTAGCGGTATTACGCCTAATGCTATGGATAGCGTTAGTGATAGGGATTTTGCTCTTGAGCTACTTTTTAATATTAGCTTGATCTTTACCCATACATCAAGGCTATGCGAAGAGCTGATTTTATGGAGTAGTAGTGAATTTGGATATATCACAATTAGTGATAGATTTAGCACAGGCTCAAGCATAATGCCACAGAAAAAAAACCCAGATGTAGCCGAGTTAATCAGAGGTAAAACAGGCCGTGCCTACGGTAATCTAATCTCACTATTAACCACGATGAAATCCCTGCCCTTAGCCTATAATAAAGATATGCAAGAGGATAAAGAGTGCCTATTTGATAGTGTAAAAAGTGCTAAAAACTCTCTAATCATTCTCAATGCAATGATGGCTGAGATTAAATTTAATAAAGAAAATATGCTAAAAGCGTGTAAAACAGGGCATTTAAGTGCTACTGATTTAGCTGATTATCTAGTTAAGCAAAAGCAAATTCCATTTCGTCAAGCACATTTTATAACTGGCAAATGCGTAGCACTAGCCGAGAGCTTAGGCAAGGATTTAAGCGAATTAAATTTAGAGGAATTACAAAGCATAGAGCCTAGCATTGACTCTGATGCCTTGGGGCTACTAAAGCTAGAAAGTTCTAAAGAAGCTAGAAAATCTATCGGTGGCACTAGCGATTATAGTGTAAATATCCAGCTTGAGTTGATTGATAAATTTATCAAATCCAATGATATTGAGCGTTAATTCGCTCGATATTTTAAATTTAATTTTTCATAATCATTCATCTATTTATCACTAAACTGCTTATAGCAAATCTTAAAAATTATATTAAATTTACCCTATTTAAATTTATCAATCTCATCTTGTATTATTTGATTTAGCTTAAGTAACTCTTCATAATTTTCTCGATTTTTCTCTAAAAGTTCATCGAATTTAAAACCAAGCATAACAATGCGGTATAAATTTGGTTTATGCTTTCTCCAATTATACAAAGTGCTAACATCAATATCCAACTCATATGCCATATCGCGTTTGCTCTTTTTTGCCATTTTTTGCCTTAAATTTTTTTAACTCAATTAGGATTTTACATTAAAAAATCTTTATTAAAAACACTAGAAATATTCAATTATTTACTAATAATATATCTAATATTTCAAGATTATTTAAGATATATTATGGAATAATTCGATACATTTTTATTAAGGAGATTTTATGGATTTTAATTCAGTTCTTTTAATCATTCAAGATAAGCTCCCAAAAGATGGTGCGTCTTCTGTAATATTAAAAGATAAATTTGAAAGCTTAAGTCAAGATAAACAAAAAGATTTTATCTCTAAACTTTCACAGATAAAATTAAAAAGCCCAGCTTTTGTATTTTGGGTGGGGAGCTTTTTGCTTGGCAATCTTGGTGTAGGACGCTTTATGATTGGCGATAAGATACTTGGTTTTATTCGTTTAGGATTGGCAATTTTAAATATTTATATAGAGCTTTCATCTTACAATACAGAATATCCTAAATCTATAGCTCTTATTATTTGGATTTGGTGGATTGTGGATCTATTTTTAGTAGGGAAAAAGCTTCGCAAACAAAATTTCGAAAAGATTATAAATCTTATGCAGTGATTGCGATTTAAGGAGATAAAAATGAGTGAAAAATACGCACCTTTTGAAGTAGAGCCTACCTTACTTTATGAGAAAGATACCTATCAAATTGTTGCAGGAGAAGCATATACAAATGAAGATGAAAAATTTTGTATTGGTTTAAAATCAAATGGTTTTCCAGCCAACTCTTATCTCATATTTCCTCCACAACTTAACCTAGATTTATTAAGAAATCTATTAGGTCAAAATGGAGCCAAAAATGATGAAATCATAAAATATATCAAAATAATAATGGAGTAAAATGAAAAATATTTTATTAAGTTTAATGATAATTTTATTATTTTCTGGGTGCTTTACTAATAAACCAAAATGTAATGATGAAAGCGTTAAGAGCGTGTTAAAGGAAATTTTGGATAGTGATGAGTGGATTTATGTGGAATATGGTTTAAATGAGCAGTCTTTAAGAGCATTATTAATAAGATCTGGAGGTATGGGGCTTAGAGAACTAGAAGCCGCATCTACCACCGAGATGCTTGGGGTTTTCTATTTTAAACCGATACTTGATATAAAAGAATATGCTAATGAAGTCGTTTATACTAATTTTAGTGATTTTATTACAGAAGATAGCGATAGCAAAGATTCTACTTATTGCAAAGCAACACTAACAATTACATATCCACAAATGCCAGAAGAAATGTTTAAACGATACAAAAATGGTGTATTAGAAGGAGCTTTGTTTAAAGGTGGTGATGTCGAAAAAACCATACAATATAGTGCTAGATATACTGATGATGGCAAGAAAATTTATGTAGAGTTATTTTAAAGATTTTAGGTCTTTAATAAATAACTCAATTTTATAGAAATTATAATGAATTATAATATCTTTCTTTTAAGCGTTCAAGATAAAGTAGATAAAGAGGATTTATCTACTTTAAAACTAAAATTTGAAAACCTACAAAACAAGGAAAAAGTATTATCAGACTTGATTCTTTTGCCACTTCAAGATCCTATAAAACCTCTAATTGCTAGCATTATATGTGGCACATTCTTGCTTTGGTGGCTAGCTATTGATAGATTTATGATAAAAGATTATGCCTTAGGAGCATTACGCACAATTTTATCCATATTATCTTGCGTGTTGTTTTTTTATCTCACTAGATCTATCTATTGATTATTATGATTATATTATCATTGATTTTTTACTAGTAACTGCTACTGTATTTTTACTTTTTTCTATTGCTTGGTGGGTAGTTGATCTATTTTTAGTCTATAAAAAGGTTAAAAAACAAAATTATAATAAAATTATAAAATTTATCTAATTGTGTTTAAATAGCACTATTAGAGCTCCCATTATATTTACCATAATAATGCAAATTTACCTATCTTTTAGACTAAATAAGAGCTAAAAAATATCAATTTTATCTATATATTTTAGCTCTATTTTTAGCCACTATAATCCAAATTTTAATTGATATTTTTAAATTTTATAACTATTTTGTGATATTTATTATATTTAAAGCAAAGTGGCGCGACGGACGGGGCTCGAACCCGCGACCTCCGGCGTGACAGGCCGATATTCTAACCAGCTGAACTACCGCCGCACCTGAAATTTAAGAATAAATGGTGGTCGCTATAAGACTCGAACTTATGACATCCACCTTGTAAGGGTGGCGCTCTACCAACTGAGCTAAGCGACCAAACTAACTATATGGCGACCCTTGCAAGATTTGAACTTGGCGTTTTTGCACAGAGAATGCAATGTCCTGGGCCGACTAGACGAAAGGGTCTAAAAAGTGGTGTCCTGTGTTGGATTCGAACCAACGGCCACCTCCTTAAAAGGGAGATGCTCTACCAGCTGAGCTAACAAGACACGATTGTGGCGCGGCGGACGGGGCTCGAACCCGCGACCTCCGGCGTGACAGGCCGATATTCTAACCAGCTGAACTACCGCCGCACCTGAAATTTAAGAATAAATGGTGGTCGCTATAAGACTCGAACTTATGACATCCACCTTGTAAGGGTGGCGCTCTACCAACTGAGCTAAGCGACCGAAGTGGTGTCCTGTGTTGGATTCGAACCAACGGCCACCTCCTTAAAAGGGAGATGCTCTACCAGCTGAGCTAACAAGACACTCAAAAAATGAAGTTGAATTATACAAAAATTATTAATCTTTGTCAAGATTTATAGAGAAAATTTTATTAAATTTTATCAATTATTATTTTTATCTAAAAATTAAAGGGCTAAAAACTCAGCCCTTTAAAATTCAACTATTTTTTAGTAGAGTTGCTATCTTTTTTGACTGGTTTTTTATCTTTTATGGTGCTTTTTAAATTCTTTGTATCTGTAGGGCCATTGACGATTAGATCTACTTTGATACTTTCATATATCTTATCGCCGATACCAGAGACATTTTTAATCTCATCTATAGTTTTAAATTTACTCTTAGTCCTATAATCAATAATAGCTTTAGCTTTTCCCTCGCCAATGCCAGGTAGCTCCATTAGCTCACTTTTACTAGCAGTGTTTATATTTACAGCTGCCAACATTATATTTGCACCTAGTGCGATTATGGCTATTGCCTTCATCTAATCTCCTTTGAATTAAAAATATGTTTATTATATATTAATATTAAATATTTTATGTCAAGCTTAGATAAATTTATAAAAATTAATATCCAAAGTGTTACTTTAAGTAATACTAAATATAAATTGCCGATAAATTCAAGCCCTACTTATCACTTTAGCAAAAATACTGCCATATTTACTATGCTTATCTATTTTATCGCAAGTTGCCCTTAAATCATCACTATTTTTTAATGATTCTAAGATTAGCTCCATTATCATCACAGCGTCTTTGGGATCTATGTGTGTTGGGCATTTTTTAGCGTGAGTATAATGGGTATGAATTTTGGTAATAAGCTCACTATTTTTAATCTCCAAAATGGCAGTTTCAAGTGGTAGCTTTAAAAACATCTTTTTTTCTTTAATATTTAGTGATAAATAAAACATATCAAGACCATATATTTTCTTATCATATGAATCGAAAAAATATATAGATTTATTAAGATTATCACGAAAAGTAGCAATCATCAACTCTAAAATTTGAATTTTCTGCTCTTTTGTGTAAAAATTACCAATATTTGCAAAGCAAAATTCCAAAAGCGACTTTACACTATACCACTCACTAGCCCCAAATGAGTAAGCTCGCATTTTCAAACCACGCTTTTGACGATATTTTGCCGCTTCTTGACTATCAAAATTATTATACACACTCTGAATTACAAAATCCCTATAGGCTGGATTTGGGAATGTGGGATGAAGTATCAAAGAGCCCTCATTTTCATTCTCATAAATATATTTTAAAAGGGACTCATATCCATCATCAATAATCCTTAAGCTACTATCATCTAGCTCATTTATATAGCGATAAAAGTCGCTCTCATCGCAATCCCATATATCTTTATAGTAGCGAAAGTGATTGCAAATTATGGATTTTACATCTTCGCTTAAGGATTTTGTCTCTTTATTTTCTATCCATGTAAGCAAAGTTCGTCTATCTTTGCCAAGAATTGTGGCAAATTTACTCATAGATAGCTTTGATTTTTCAAATATAATTATAAATCTATCCATCACACTTAACATCTTTAATCCCTTTAATATCCAAAATGTTACTTTAAGTAACATAATAAAAAAATTAACCAAATTTTTCACAAATTTAAATATAAAATTCTTGCTAGATTATGCGACAATTTAGCTAAATTTTGTATAAATTTTATCCAATTTTAAAATTTTATGCACCAAAAACTGCAAATTGTAACTAAATTTAGCATTTATATTTCTTTTACAAAGTCTTATAATTCTCTTAACCAACAAGAAAGGATTACAATGAGTTCTAGCCCTTATCAAAAGTCTTACGAACTTTCTATCAATGAGCCAGAAAATTTCTGGGCATTAGCCGCTCAAAAAGTTCATTGGTATAATGAGTGGGATAAAGTTTTAGATGATAGTGGTGATCACTATAAATGGTTTGTTGGCGGATGTATGAATACATGCTATAACGCCCTTGATTTGCATATACATAATAATCGTGGCGATCAACTCGCTTTGATATATGACTCTCCAGTTACTGATACTAAGAAAAAATATACATACAGGCAACTTCGAGATAGAGTAGCAAAGGTCGCTGGTATATTAACAAATAAAGGCGTTGTTAAAGGCGATAGAGTTGTAATATATATGCCGATGATGGCTGAGGCTGTAATTGCTATGTTAGCTTGTGCTAGGATAGGTGCTATTCATAGCATGGTCTTTGGTGGATTTGCAGCTCATGAGCTTGCCACTAGAATCGAAGATGCTAAACCTAGAGTTGTAATAAGTGCTAGTTGCGGTATAGAAGTAAGCAATATAATACCATATAAACCAATCTTAGATGAGGCTATCAAGCAATCATCGCACAAGCCTACAACTTGTCTAATCTGGCAAAGACCACAATATAGAGCAAATATGCTTCCATGGCGTGATGTCGATTGGGAAAGTGAAGAAGAGAAGACTAAAGGCGTAGATTGTGTGCCGGTGCTTGCTACTGATCCATTATATATCTTATACACTTCTGGAACTACTGGATCACCAAAAGGCGTAATTAGATCAAATGGCGGTCATAGCGTCGCTATGAAGTGGTCTATGGATAATATTTATAACGCTAAGCCTGGAGATGTATTTTTCGCTGCTAGTGATGTAGGCTGGGTTGTAGGGCACTCATATATAGTTTATGGGCCACTTATGAATGGTTGTACAACTATAGTATATGAGGGCAAACCAGTTCGCACACCAAATCCAGCTGCATTTTGGCGAATTGTAGATGAGTATAAGGTAAATGTCCTATTCTCAGCTCCTACTGCATTTCGTGCTATTAGACGAGAAGATTCTAAGGGCGATCTTATTAAAAATTATAATTTAGATAGCCTTAGAGCCATATTTGTAGCTGGCGAGAGATGCGATAGCGAAACGCTAAAATGGATAATGAAAGTTACTAAAAAAATAGTTGTAGATAACTGGTGGCAAACCGAAACCGGCTGGGCTATCGTGGCTAATCCACTAGGCTTAGAAGAGATGCCTATAAAACCAGGTAGCCCTACAAAGCCTATGCCAGGATTTAATCTAAAAGTTCTTGATGAAAATGGCAAAGAGTTACCAGCTGGTAAAAAGGGAGCATTGTGCCTTAAATTACCTCTTCCACCGGCTTGTTTGATGGGAATTTGGGAAAATGATGAGAGATATAGAAAAGGCTATCTAGATCATTTCAAAGGCTACTATCTAACAGGAGATACTGGCTATATAGATAAAGATGGATATGTTTATGTCTTAGGTAGAATGGATGGTATCATCAATGTAGCAGGTCATAGGCTCTCTACTGGTGAGATGGAGGAGATTATATCTAAGCATCCTGATATTGCTGAGTGTGCTGTAATTGGTGTAAATGATGATTTAAAAGGTGAAGTTCCGATGGGATTTATAGTCTTAAAACAAGGAATTGAAAGAGATCACAGAGGAATAGTAGATGGTGCTATCTCTTTAGTTCGTCAAGAAATAGGTGCGGTTGCTAGCTTTAAACTTGCTTGTGTAGTAAATGCTTTACCAAAAACTAGAAGTGGTAAAATCTTACGCAAAAGCTTAAAAGAGTTAGCAGATGGAGTTGAGTGTAAAATTCCAGCTACCATAGAAGATGCTGGTGTTTTAGATCATTGTAAAGAGATTATCGCAACACTAGGATATCCAAAAACAAAGGAGAATAAATGAGCATAAAAAGCCCAGGAAAAAGCTTTAGAGAAGCTGTAAATTCAAATAACCCACTTGCAGTCTTAGGCGTTATAAACGCCTATAGCGCATTACAAGCCACAAAGCTTGGAGCAAAAGCCATATATCTATCAGGTAGCGGTGTAGCTAGTGCGAGTTATGGTTTGCCAGATCTTGGCATTGTAGGTCTTGAAGATGTCTTAATAGATGTAAGACGAATAACCTCAAGAGTAGATACACCACTTTTAGTAGATGTTGATACTGGTTTTGGTGGTGCGTTTAATATAGCTAGGACTATAAAAGAGCTTATAAAAGCTGAAGCGGCCGCTTGCCATATAGAAGATCAAGTAGCACAAAAACGCTGCGGCCATAGACCAAATAAAGAGCTTGTAAGCATAGCTGAAATGACAGATAGATTAAAGGCTGCATTAGATGCTAGAACTGATGAGAATTTCGTGATTATGGCAAGGACAGACGCACACGCTATGGAAGGCCAACAAAAAGCGTTAGAGAGAGCTTTAGCATATGAAGCTGCTGGGGCTGATATGATATTTGCTGAAGCTGTCCATACCTTAGAAGAGTATAAAGAATACACAAAAGCTCTTAAAGTGCCTGTTCTAGCTAATATAACCGAATTTGGCAAAACTCCATACTTTACTCAAAGTGAGTTAGCAAGTGTGGGTATAAAATTGGTGCTATATCCACTATCAGCCAATAGAGCGATGAATAAAGCTGCGGTTGAAGTGTTTAATAGCATTATCAAAAACGGCCATCAAAAAGATGTCTTAGATATCATGCAAACTCGTGAAGAGCTATATCAGATGCTAGATTATTATGAATTTGAAAATAAATTAGATCAACTATTTGCAAAGGATAAAAAATGAGTATAAGCCAAGCAGCAAAAAAACAAGGCGGATTAGCTGGGGTTATAGCTGGTGAGAGTGCGATATGCACTTGCGGTACAGGTAATGGGCTAAATTACTATGGCTACGCTATTGAGGATTTAGCACAGCATTGTGAGTTTGAAGAGGTAGCATATTTACTACAATATACTAAACTTCCAAAAGCTGATGAATTAAAAGAGTATAAAAGCAAAATTATAGCCTCTCGTGCTCTTAGCCCTGAGCTTAAAGCTATGCTAAAGCTCATACCAAAAGGCGTTCATCCAATGAATTTATGTCAAAGTGCTGTTGCGCTCATTGGGACATTAGAAGCAGAAAAAGATGATTTTAGCAATCAAGATGAGAAGATCATAAGACTTCTTGGCGTTCTTCCTAGCGTTATTTGCTTTTGGCATAACTATGTAAATGGCGGTAAAGAGATAGATTTTGATAGCAAAGAAGATACCATAGCTGGATATTTCTTAGAAAAATTACATCAAAAAACGCCACCAACTGAATTTGTAAAAGCAATGCACTGCTCATTGATTTTATACGCTGAGCATGAGTTTAACGCATCTACATTTACAGCTAGAATTTGCGCTTCTACAAAAAGCGATATATTCTCAGCTGTTGCTGGGGCTATAGGCGCTCTTCGTGGCCCACTACACGGCGGAGCTAATGAGGCGGCATTTGGCTTAATCTCTAGCTTTGATGGCGTTGAAGAAGCTATAAATGGAGTAAATCAAAAACTAGCTAATAAAGAGCTTTTAATGGGATTTGGTCATAGGGTTTATGGAGTTGGTGGAGATCCTAGAAATGCCATTATCAAAAAATGGTCAAAGGCCTTAAGCAACGGCCATAAGCTATTTGCAATCAGCGAGGCAATCGAAGGCGTAATGAAAGAAAAACGCCCTAGCCTACCACCAAATGCTGATTTTTATAGTGCGTCAGCCTATAACTTTATGGGGATACCAACTGAGTATTTCACCCCTATATTTATAATGAGTAGGGTAAGTGGCTGGTGCGCTCACATAAAAGAGCAAAGGGCAAATAATAAACTAATCCGCCCAAGTAGTAACTATATAGGCCCTGAGCCAATGAAATTTATACAAATACACCAAAGATAAGGAGAAAATAGTGAGTAATATGGGAATATTAGAGGCTAAACGCCCTGAATTTGATGAGTTGCTAAGTAAAATTGCTAAATATGCCAATAGCTTTGAGATCACTAGCGAGCTAGCTTATGAGACAGCTAAATATACTATGATTGATGCTTTAGGATGCGGGATTTTAGCTCTTAAATATCCAGCTTGCACCAAGCTACTTGGACCAAGCGTTGAAGGGGCTGAATTTCGCCCATTAGGTAGTAAAATTCCAGGCACTTCATACCAATTAGAGCCAATCCGCGCAGCATTTAATGTAGGAGCAATGGTAAGATGGCTAGACTATAATGATACCTGGCTAGCAGCTGAATGGGGACATCCAAGCGATAATCTAGGTGCTATTTGGGCGGTGGCTGATTATGTAAGTCGTAAAAATTTATCTCAAGGCAAGGCTCCATTAAAAGTAAAAATAGTCTTAGAAGCTATGATAAAAGCTCACGAAATTCAAGGCATTTTAGCACTTGAAAACTGCTTTAATAAAGTTGGGCTAGATCATGTTTTATTAGTTCGTATCGCCTCTACTGCGGTTGCGGCTAAGCTCCTTGGGTGTAACTATGATGAAATTCGCAATGCCGTATCAAACGCCTTCATAGATGGCGGTGCATTAAGAACTTATCGCCACGCACCAAATACTGGAAGTCGCAAGAGCTGGGCAGCAGGCGATGCTTCTAGTCGTGGGGTTGATCTAGCATTAAAAGCAAAAAGCGGCGAAATGGGCTATCCATCAGCTCTAAGTGCGAAATTTTGGGGCTTTGAAGATGTCAAAATGAGAGGCCAAAAGCTAGTAATTCCTCAAGAATTTGGCTCATATGTAATGGAAAATGTGCTATTTAAAATCAGCTTCCCAGCTGAATTCCACGCTCAAACTGCGGTTGAGTGTGCTATGGCACTTCACAATGAGGTCAAAGATCGCTTAGATGAGATAGAAAAAATAGTAATCACTACTCAAGAATCAGGCCATAGAATTATAAATAAAACTGGCGAATTAGCCAATCCAGCTGATCGTGACCACTGCATTCAATATATGGTAGCTGTGCCTTTGATATTTGGCAGACTTGTAGCTGATGATTATGAAGATAGTGTAGCCAAAGATCCACGCATAGACGCTCTAAGAGATAAAATGGTAGTCGAAGTAGATCCAAGATATACAAAAGAGTATCTTGATAGCGATAAAAGAAGTATAGCAAATGCTGTAGAAATCTACTATAAAGATGGCACGAAATCTAAAAAAGTAGAGGTGGAGTATCCTATCGGTCATAAAAGAAGAAGAGATGAGGGAATTCCGCTATTAAAAGCTAAATTTAAAGCAAATCTAGCTACAAGATTTAGCCCAAAAACTTGCCAAATAATAGAGGATTTAGTAAATAATCAAAAAGCATTAGAAAGCTATAATTTTAATGAATTTAGCGATCTATTTTGGCTAGGATAACTTAAAAGCTTGGGAGCGATCCCAGGCTTAATATTTACTCATTTAAATACCATTTTTACACTTAAAAACAAAATCTAGTCAAAAATAAAACTTATAATTTTAAATTTATTTAATCAATTTTTGGGTATAATCCCTAACTTTATTTTGCTTATACAAAGGATATTTTGATGAGTACGGCCAAAGAGATATTTACACAAATTGAGGAGTTATTTAGAGAAAATGCTAAGAGCTATGTGACTTTCGAGCAGCTAGTTAGGCTATTTGACAAAGCTCCTACTGCTGGAATGATTAAAAAGATAGAATCTATAGCCGAGCTACACAAAATTCAGCTCACAAGTGCCGTTGAAGCTGCCAAACAAAAAACAATCCAAGAAGCAAAAAGATCATCTACTTCAGACCAACAAAAATCATCTGACGCAAATTTAGAAGATGAATTTGACCTAAGTAGCGAAACAGATTTGCTAGAGTGGAGTCGCTCAGATAGTCCTGTTCGTATGTATCTGCGTGAAATGGGTCAAATTCCGCTTTTAAGCAAAGAAGAAGAGATTGAAATTAGCAAAAAAATCGAGCTTGGCGAGGATATTATAATTGACGCATTTTGCTCTGTGCCATATCTGATAGATTTTATATTAGATTATAAAGAGCCATTAATCAATAGAGAGCGTCGTGTAAAAGAGCTATTTAAGAGCTTTGATGAAGAGGATAACGAAGAAGAAGAGGATATCGAAGAGAGCTACAATGAAGATGAAGAGATCGAAGATAGCAAAAAACAGCCTAAAAAACTTGATAAGAGAGCTGAGAAGGTAATTGAGAGCTTTAAAGCATTAGAAAAAGCCAAAAAAGATTGGCTAAAAATCGCTTCAAAACAGAATATCTCTGTGGAGAATGAAGCTGATTTATTATCTAAATTAAATTTAACATTTAAGAAAAAAGTTTTAAAAGATAAACTAATGGATTTAGGCCCTACAAGTAAGCTTATAAACGAGATTGTAAAGTCTATTGAAACAGCACTTAAGAGCGATGTAGACTTTGATAAAGAGCTTAAAAGGCTTGAGTATAGACTACCTATGTTTAGTGCTGAATTAAGAAAAAACCACCAACAAATCCTAAAAGATATAACCAAATTAAGCAAAGAAGATATAATATCTAGAGTTCCAGAAGCTACGATGGTTTCTACATATATGGAGATTAAAAAGCTATTTCAAACCAAAGAAGCAAGCAAAACTGGATTTAATCTAGATCCAAAAGATCTTAAAAATATCTTAGATCAAATAAAAAAAGGCAAAAATATAAGCGATGATGCCAAGGCTAAAATGGCTAAATCAAATTTGCGTTTAGTTGTAAGTATCGCTAAGAAATATACCAATCGTGGATTGCCATTTCTAGACCTTATCCAAGAAGGCAATATAGGTCTTATGAAGGCTGTGGATAAATTTGAGTATAAAAAGGGATTTAAATTCTCCACATATGCTACTTGGTGGATACGACAAGCCATTAGCAGAGCCATTGCCGATCAAGCTCGCACTATTAGAATTCCAATCCATATGATTGAGACTATAAATCGCATTAATAAAATAAATAGAAAATATATCCAAGAAGAAGGCAAAGAGCCAGATGTATCAATCATCGCAAAAGAGGTTGGACTAAGCATAGATAAGGTCAAACAAGTAATCAAAATCACAAAAGAGCCAATAAGCCTAGAAGCCCCAATAGGTAGCGAAGATGATGGAAAATATGGAGATTTCGTAGAGGATAAAAGCTCTCTAAGCCCGATGGAGCAGATCCTAAAAGCGGATTTAAAAGAGCAAATAGATGAAGTTTTAGATCAGCTAAATGATAGAGAAAAAGCGGTAATTAGAATGCGTTTTGGCCTGCTTGAAGATGAGAGTGATAGAACTCTTGAAGAGATAGGCAAAGAGTTAAATGTAACTAGAGAGCGTGTAAGGCAGATTGAGAGCTCAGCGATTAAAAAGCTAAAGCACCCAAAAGTTGGTCGCAAACTAAAAAATTATATAGAGGGATAAATTTTGCGTGGGTTAAAACAGTTTGAATTCGGTAATTTTTCTTGCTATAGATTTAAAATCAAAGGCTCTACCCCCCCCCTATTTGCTAAATTATAAAGGGAAAATATGCTAAATTTAGCCCACAAGCTACTTAGCCAAAGCGCATATAACTCACCGCAAAAGGTCGCATTCGTAGAGCCTAATGGATCCATTACCTACTCTAAGCTTGATGAGCTTAGCAGCGCTCTAGCTACCAAAATAGTAAATTTAAATATCAATAAATCGCCTATTTTGATAATCTTACCAAAGGGTATTAAGGCTATTATCAGCTTTTTTGGCGTGTTAAAAAGCGGGAATTTCTACACAATTATAGATGAAAATATGCCACTTCAAAGGGTAGAAAAGATAGTTAAAAAATTAAATCCCGCCCTACTCATCACCTCTAAAGCATTAAGCTTAAATATACCAACCATATCTATAGATGATTTAGATAGCTCTAAGATTGATTATAATCTCTTACAAAATATCCATATTTTAGATACAGATCTAGCCTATGTGCTATTTACTAGCGGTAGCACAGGTGAGCCAAAAGGTGTAAGTATCAGCCATAAAAGCCTAATGGATTTTATTATCGCATCTTCTAATGACTTAAAAATAGATAATAGCCATATCATTGCCAATCAAGCTCCATTTTATTTTGACCTAAGTGTCTTTGATATATATGTAAGTATATTTACGCGCTCTACTACTCATATTTTGCCAAGCTCTATCTTTGCCTTTCCGCTTAAGGTGGTTGAGTATCTACGCACCAATAGCGTTACTACCATACTTTGGGTGCCAAGCGTGCTAGTATATTTTGCTAATTCAAATGCCTTAAATGGAGCAAATCTCAACCTTAAAATGGTTATAGCATGTGGTGAGACTATGCCTACAAAACAGCTAAATTACTGGATCAAATCACTACCAAATGCCAAATTTTACAATATGTATGGCCCTACTGAGACGACTTTAGCTAGTTCGTATTATATGGTAGATAGGGAGTTTAGAGATGATGAGATCTTGCCTATTGGCAAAGCTTTTAGCAATACCCAACTTTTAATATTTGATGAAAATATGAATCTCATAACAAAGCCAAATTTAAAAGGCGAGATATATATCAGAGGGTGCGGGCTATCTAGCGGATACTACAATGACCCAGATAAAACAGCCCAAGTATTCATACAAAATCCACTCCAAAAATCATATAGTGAAGCTATCTACAAAACAGGCGATATAGCCGCATATGATGACAATGGCAACTTGCTTTACTATGGTAGGCGTGATTCTCAGATTAAGCTTAATGGATTTAGAATCGAGCTTGGCGAGATAGAAGTGGCTCTAAGCTCACACACAGATATCCATAGAGTTGCCTGTATATTTAAAAATTCTCAAATCATCGCATTTTACGAAAGCCAAGATGAGATTGAGAATTTAAAAGAGTTTTTAAAATCCAAACTCCCAGAGTATATGATCCCACGAAAATTCATCCATAAATCAAATTTCAAGCTAAACCAAAATGGCAAAATAGATAAAGAGGCGCTAAAAAATGAGTGAAGCAAAAATCCTATTAAACGAGATAGGCAGAGGTGATATAAGCGATATAAATTTAAATTTACTTGATAGTGGAGCTATCGATAGCGTCGATATCATCGCACTTGTTGGGGCTATGCAAGCTAGATATGGCAAGGATTTAGACGCCAAATTCCTAAGTGCTGAAAATTTCCAAAGCATAGCCGCTTTGGATAATATGATTAAATTAGCTTATGGAATTTAAATGAATTACAATCAAGAATATATCTACTCCCCAAAATGCTATGAGAGTTGCGCTGGATACTGCTGTGCTGGATTTGCCAATCCACATTTCAAGCTAATTCGCTCAAATTTCATCGCTCTACCACTTTTTGATATCGAGTATAAGGAGTATCTAAAATCAGGTGGCATCGATGGTATGGAAGTAGCTAAAAAGAGTGAGAAATTCAAACTCAAAGGCGGTCAAACCTTCACTATACATTGGCTACATTGTGATAAAAAGGGGCTTTGTCATCCACACCAAAATCGCCCATTGATTTGTAAGCTATATCCGATTTTACCTAAAATCAACGCTAAGGGCGAGATTTTGGGCTTTTTTAATGGGACGATTTTTGATATATTTTTTGCTGATGATACTCATCCATGCACCCTTATCAAAACACAAAAACAAAATATAGAAAATATGCTAAAATCGAATTTAAAAGAGCTTTTAAAAAACCCAAATTATATATTTATATTTAAAGTCGCTCAAATAGTAGTTGAATACCTACAAAACTACATAAAAGCCAAATTTGGCACATATATCATAGATGAAATTCCAAGCAATAAAGTGGCTAAATTTTGGAGCCAAATAGAGATGGCTATGGTTCTTAGACGAGCGTGGAATAGCGATGAATTCATATCTGATATTAATAGAACCTATGAAGAAATAGCGAAAATTTGGGGCGAATTTTTACAGGTTGAAGTATGAAATTAGATGAAAAACTCAAAAAATCTGACCGCCTAGAATCCAAATCGACATATTATATAACAGAGTATATTTGGAGAGTTTTAATAGTCCAAAAATTTATCTTATTGCCACTTGCAAAAACAAATATCACACCAAACCAAATCACAATTTTTGGTGGATTTTGTATTATTGGCTCATTTATTCTGCTCTATCTAGGGCATAATGTTTTAAGCGGAATTTTATTTTTAATCTATAGCATATCAGATCATACCGATGGAATGCTATCTCGCCTTAAAAATCAAAGCACAAAATTAGGCCATTTTCTTGATTATACCTGCGATTATATAGCGTGGTTTGGGCTTATTATCTTAGCTAGTTATCTTTATGATGTTAGTATATTTTGCACTATTTTTATCATCTCTACCTTGCTATTTCATCAGCAATTTTGTAAGCATTTTATCCATAAAAGATTAAAAAAATTAAATAAAATTTATAGATTTGGGCTTAAAAAATATCTTTTAGAGCGTGGAATTTTACTTGGAATTGATGTAAGCCTTCTTGCTATAGTGCTATCTATTGCGATTTTTAGTTTGAAATTTGAGCTATGTTTTTACGCTCTTGGGACGATATATTTGATAGATTTGATCTATCGTAGTACCGAGCTATACTATAATATAAAATTAAATGGGGGGGGTAAATGGAGTTTGAAAATAAAACTTATATAATCACCGGAGCCACATCAGGCATAGGCAAATGCGTAGCCAAAGAGCTTGCCAAAAGTGGCGCTAGATTGCTACTTCTTGGTAGAAATTTAAACTCTTTAAATAAGCTAAGAGATGAGCTAAACTCTCCAAATAACCACGATATAGCGATATTTGACTCAAACAAGCTTGATAGCATTGAGCTAGCAGTGGCGAAATTTGCTGATAAATTTAAATTAAATGGCTTTATCCATAGTGCTGGCGTGCTAAGCCCAATGCTACTTCGTGATCTAAATTTAGATAAGATGAGCGAGTTAATCAATATAAATTTACTAACATTTTTCGCTCTAGCTAAGGCTACATTAAAGCATAATAGATATGTCAAAAATGATACTAGCATTGTAGCCATTAGCTCTATGGCAGCTTTTGGCGCTGAGCCTGGACTTAGTCTATATGGAGCTAGTAAGGCAGCCCTAAACTCAGCCGTATCAAGCCTAGCCAAAGAATACGCCAAAAAAGGAGTAAGGATCAACGCCGTCGCACCACTATATGTAAATACCCCTATGTATGATGATTTTGTAAATAACTTCATATCCCAAGAAGCCCACAAATCAAAGCTAAATGAGATAATGCCACTTGGCTTAATAGAGCCTAGCGATGTAGCCAAATCGGTACTATTTTTGCTAAGTTCTCAATCTAGCAAAATCACCGCAGAGTGTATCAAAATCAGCTCTGGGGGGGGTATGATGAAATTTAAGTGGAAAATAGCATGAAACTAGCCTATTACTTACCAGATGAGACTATAGATAATGGCTACTTTGCTAGTCTTGCTAAAAGTGATGAGTATAGTTGTGAGCAAATTTATCAAAAATCAGGGATAAAATATCGCCACAAAGCCGCCCCAAATGAGCTTACTAGCGACCTAGCAGCTAAGGCGGCTTTAAATTTAATTAATGAGTATGATATAGACTCAGCTAGTATAGATATGCTTTTGCTTTGCACTCAATCGCCTGATTATCTCCAGCCAGCTACGATCTACCAGCTACATAATAAACTAAATTTACCCAAAAGCACAAACGCCATGGAGATTAATATAGCTTGTAGTGGCTACGCTCACGGACTATTAATAGCCAAATCCTTAATAATCTCTAAAAGCGTTAAAAGAGTATTGCTATGCACGGCTGATATGTGCTATAAAATGTTTGAAAATAGCGATATGGCACAAAGAATATTATTTGGCGATGGAGCAAGTGCGACTATAATCGATGATAGCAACGCTTATAAAATAGGTCAAATCATATGCGGCACAGATGGGGGCGGGTTTTTTAGTATGTATAAAAAATATGGTGGCTACGCAAATCCATTTAACGCCCAAACCACATCAAATACCCTTACCATGAATGGGCCAGAGATATTTCTATTTGCTATTAGGGAGGTTCCAAATTTAGTTAGACAAATCCTAAAAGCAAATAATCTAAATTTAGATGATATTGACTATTTTATATTTCATCAGGCCAATTTATTGATACTCAAAGCCATCGCCAAAAGCTTAAAATTAGACGACTCCAAGGTTATATTTGATATAGAAAATGTAGGCAATACATCATCTTCTAGCATACCAATAGCGTTAAAAAGAGCCATTGAAAATAACAAGATAAAATCTACAAATAAGGTATTAATAGCTGGATTTGGTATCGGTCTTGCGTGGAGCGGGACGATTATAACTATATAAAGGATTAAGATGGATAAAAAGATAGCTAAATTCAAAGATACCATAGAGTGCGATGAGCCAATCACCCCACAAACTCCGCTAGATTCACTAGCCGAGTGGGATTCTATGGGTAAGATTAGCACTATTGTTATGCTAGCTGATGATTATAACCATACGCTTACTTATGATGAGCTTAAAGAGTTAAAAGTAGTTGGCGATATATTGGATTTGATGAATGAGTGAATTTATCAGATATGGAGTTAAAATCGCAAGATTAGAGCTAAAAGATATAGAGATTTTACGCCAGTGGCGAAATGACCCAAAAATATCTAAAGTAATGCTAAACCAAAATGGCACTCATATCACAAAAGAGCAGCAATTAAAATGGTTTAACTCCATTCAAAACCAGCCAAATTCGCTTTACTATATGGCTTTTGTGGGTGGCGTGGCTATTGGGTATTTTTGTTTTCAGCAAATTAATTGGCAAGATCGCACCGCTATACCTGGCGAGATTATGGTGATACCAAAGCAATTTGATGAGGCTAGGATTACTCTTGGGGCATACTGCGCTATCTATGATATGGCATTTGAAATTTTAGGGCTTAAATGGCTCAAAGCATATTGCAAACTAGAAAATAAACGCGCCATTCGCATGGCTAAAATGCTAAATTTCAAATCCACCCACACAGATAATCAGTGTATATATTTTAAGCTTAACAAAGATGATTATTACCAAATGCGAGATAGCCTAATTTACAAGCTTGGATTGGCTTAAATTGATTTTATTAAAACTAAGCATAGCTCAGCAATCTTAAAAGACTTTTTCAAAATTTTCGCAAAAGTAAAATAACCTAAATGGTTGTTTTATATTATTTTTTACTTCTCAGTGGAGCTAAGCCCCACTTTGCGACAAGGTAGTTCCGCTCCCTTGACCCACCTGAAGCCCCTACAAAGTAGGGTTACCCTTATAAAATCCGTGGCGTAAGCCACCCATTAGAAGGCTTTTTCAAAATTTTCGCAACAAAAAACTCGAAGGAGTTTTTGGCGAAAATTTGGAATATCAAAGAAACTCTTTTTCTTTTTAAGTGGGAAGGGGGGGGACGCTTTTTGGCAGATGAGTAGTGCTATAGTCGAACGATACTAACTATCGTTTGACGGCACTACGAAACATAAAAGCGAAGCTACCTTGCCCTTCCCCCTTAACAACCCCTATCCCCTTGAAAAAGCCTTCTAAGGGGTGGCTCACTAGTAAAACTAGTTTCGCCACGCTTTACTCTTGGCTTACGCGCTTGTTTTTGAGACTACAAATGCGCTCTCTTTAGCTAGTTTCATATCTACTTCAAAGAATGCCTCTATCTCTATACTTCCACCAGATACTAGGCGTAGCATTACTTCAAGACTTCCAAAGCTACCAGCAAAAATTTTGCTAAAATCGCCAAATATGATATCGCCGTTTTTTATCGCAAAACTTTGTAAAATATTATAACCTTGTAAATCATTACCTTCGAGTAATTTTCTCTCTGTGCCGTTTTCTCTACTTGTAGCTCTTAGTGTGTTAGCTGAAGTCCCATTTAAAACAAAATTAACATTAGTAGTATCAATTTCATTCTCATATAGCTTTGAGCTAAACTCAAGCGTTTTAGCTAATGTTGGGGCGGTTAAATATCCTTCTATGCTAGGAATACCACTTATTTCAAATATACCCTTTATTATTGTTTTACCATAAAATAGCTGGGTTTCTAATTTGCGCCTGATCGCCGTTCTCATTTGTGTATAAACATAGTTTTCAAGGTCAATACTAGACATTAAAAGCATTTTTCTAGTGATTGTTACTTTAGCACTTAGCGTATTTGGTCTTAGCGATATAGTATCAAAGCTGGTATTTTGCTCTGCCGCACTAGCTCCTTCATTTATAAACTCAGCTTGTATATTTGAATTATCCCTTGGTATATCTATATTTGAGCTTAGATTTTCTAGCCATGTTAATTTATCTAAAATTCCACTCTCTTTTTTAAGATCTGCTATAAATAGATCACCCCTATAAGCGTTTTCTATAATAGCAGTGTTTGCGGTGGTACTTATACTTGCAAACTTAGCTATAAACTCATTAGGTAAGCTAAATCCGTTACTTCCTTGGTAGCTATTTTCATAATCAAGGTCTATGCTATTATCAATAGTGCCTTAAAATATTAGCAAGGCTGAAGGCTTTGATATCTTCTTTTTTAGAATTTTTATTAAAATGGACTGTTTCGTATTTGTTATTTTGTGTTTTATTTATTTTTACCTCTTCTTTAAATTCATTGTAGCTTTTGCCTGATTTGATAGCGCTTAGGGCTAAAGCATTCATACCCATAAGTTCGCCTAACTCTATAATAGAGTTTTGCTCTGCTTTTAAAGCTTCTAGCTTAGCTGTATTGTTTAGCTCCCCACTTAGCTTTGTCTGTTTTGGTTCTGCGTTTTGCATTACTACCTCATCGCTCATTTTGTTTATCTCCTTTTGTCTATTAAATTTAGCTGTCGTTTTGGCGTTTGGGTCGGCTCCTTGCCAAACGGCACTAAGCTCGATTATACTGCCTTTTACTATCTCAAAATGCTTAATACCATCAATCTTGTCAAGCTCTTTAATCTCATAATCACCAAATCCCACGCTGACACTATCACTAAGACCAAATTTATATTTAGCGTAAGCTTCACGGCTCTCTTTGATATTGTCATCAAATTTGACCTTTACTTTGAAATTGCCATTTTCAAATTTAGTCTCTATGATCTTGCCTATAGCATTATCAAAGCTTACTTTATGATCTTTAAAAAGTGTAGTCGCCTCAAAATTTACCTTAGCAGTATCAACGCTAAGGTAATACTCTTCGCCCCACAAATCCACTCTTTTATGCAAGTTGTCCTTGCTAAGAGCTATAAAGGTAATTGTCTTATCATTATCATTAAAAGCACTATTTGATATGCTTACTTCAAACTCTCTTACATTACCTAGATCTTCTATATTCAAGATTTAATCTCCTTTGTTTGTTTAATTTTATTTAAAAGCTCTACGATTTGTAAATCTTTATTTAAATCACTTATGAAATTATCATGTTATATTCCTTTTTCACGCAATACCTCCGTTATGCTTTTAAATCCGCTATCAATAGCAACTTTATTGGCATTAACCTCTTTAGTAGGGTCTATATACTCCCAGCCTTGAGGTTTAAATGTAAAGTTTGATACCACTTTTTTATATTCACTTGTGGTAATTGCTCCATTTAGCAGCTCACACTCACACCAAGCTTTAAATACAGGTGCGTGGAATTTACGCCGTAAAAAGCCTTGAAATCTTCTGAAATTTCGCCTTTCGCTTGTTGTGCCTTGGCGGATTGAGCTGTAATTAACTTCTCTTAAATCACCAGTATAAGTGTGATAGCTAACTCCTAAACTTCTTGCTACTTCTCTATCAGTGCTTTTTAGATAATACTCTATATTTTGTGGAGCGTGGCTATCTACAAATTTGACATCCATATCTTCATCTAATACGCTCATTTTGCCAACTTCAGCTTTAGTAGGTAGGGTTAGCTCAGTTGTAGTAGCATCTTCTTCATCAAAGCTAATGCTATCATCATTTTTACGGATAAAAAATCCCGTTATCTTTGATGACAAAGTCGCACGATCAAGCTCACTGCTTCTTAGGCGATCTTTGTCTTCTATATCTATGATACTACTTGCCATTTTTGAGATACCACGGAATTGCTGTGGTATGAGAGATTTTTTAATATGTATCATCTCATCAGCTGGAATTTTTAAAAGCTCTTTGTCATTTTTTCTAACATAGTAAAAAATTGGTTTTAGGCTATCTTTTGCCCTCTCTATTCCGTATTTTATATTTTTAGCTTCATTTGTGTAGTTATTATCGATTAAATTAGCATCTATTAGCTCTATTTGTAAAGAGCTATTTTTATGTAGTCTTATGAATACCTCGCCATCTCTATAAAATGATATAACTGCCATCTCCTCTATATCTTCAAAATCATAGACCCCATAAGGACAGCACTGGCTCTCCCAGTTAAAATACATATCCTCGATTTTCTTATCTAGAGTTTGATTGCCAGTAGTAACATCAAGGATTAAACCTTGTTCTCCTAAAATCTCACTCGTAATCATTTCAAAAAAACCACTAGCTAATGAGTTGCTTACGCTTATTGTTCTTGCTTGGCTTCTTAGTATTTTGTTGGCGTTGTCGGGATCTTGGTTTATGGCTAGTTTATATGTTTCGTTTTGTTTTACTAGGCTTGGGTTAGTGCTACGCCAATTAAAAAAATTTATTTTTCGTTTTTGCTTTTTTTGCTTTTTCATAAACTTAAACATTTATGACCTTTAAAAATAATATTGCATACTACGCACCTTTTTATTTTGTGCATCTTTTTTAATCTCTTTTTTCATCTTTCTTAGCTCACTAATAAGCTCAAGGGGGCTACGCTTTGAGATTTTAAGATTATCAATTGAGTACTCTTTTATCTCAATTCCATTTTGTAGATTTGATAAAACGCTATCTATGGTTTGGTCGATTAATTCTACTCTTTCTTGTGTTGTCATAGAGTTATTTTATATCCTTTTACCTGATTTGTTATACAATGTAGATAAAATTGATTATTTATAAAAAGTGTGTATAATAGTAAGTATAAATAATAAAGGATAAAAAATGAAAGATTTAAACTACTACTTAAATTTACCATACACAATAAGCGTTAAAAAGCTAGGTGATGAGGAGTATTTCGCTCAGTATTTGGATATTGTAAAACGCTTTTTAAAATCAAACAATTTTTTGCTTAAAATCAAACTACTTTAAAAACACACTAAAAAATAGTTTGATTTTAAACGCAAATAAATATTTAAATTTATCCCCCCCCCCGCCACCATTTTTTAAATATTTCAATCATTGAATACAAATAAAATATCTAACTAATTCTTTCTAAGCAACCCTATAAATTTTCCTACTAACTGACACTCACAAATATACAATCTAACTGGTTTATACGCAGGATTAAATGATACTAGTATAAGCTCATTTTCTTGTATATAGCACTCTTTGATGACTACTGGGTATTAACAGCCCAAACTTCACCATTTTTCATATTTTTACCACTTCTATCTATAAAGCACCAATCTGTGCTTTGGATGCGGCTTCATCTTGTAATTTATTAGCCGTACAAAAGCAAATATTATTAAGCATATATAGTGCTTCTTCTAACCCTTCTATCCCATCGCAATCTTCGCAAACTCTACCAAGCCCATAAAGCAAAACGCTAAGCCCTAGTAATGTATCTTTTGTATTATTAACTTCATCAATATAAGATATACTAACTTCTCTCATAATGCACCCCTTATAGCATTTCTTACTGCCGCGTCGCTTCTATTAGTTTGGCGGCAAATTTCAGCTTGGCTTAGACCACTTTTATAAAGCTTTATGATATTTTCCTTTTCAGCTTGGCTTAGCTTTGTGTTATAGATAGCTTCTTTTTTACTCTGATTTGCTACTTGCCTTAAAAGCACAACTTCATTTTCTAAACTCTCATAATACTTTTGCTTAAACTCATCTGCCTGGCTTGATTTTTCTTTTAAAGCAGATAAAATTTCAGCGAATTTGGATTGGAGATTTAAGCTACTACTTTGCTGGGCGGTTTTAATGCGGTTTAGCTCTGCTTCCATTAGATTAAATGCTTTGATAAACTCAATTTTCCACCTGTAAGCCTTTTCTCCCGTAAAGCCCATAACCAAAAGCGAAAAGCCATCACGGGTAATTTTATAATACGGCTCACTTCGCATGACAGCCCCAAATTTAGCGGTTCGCTCCGTAAGCGAAAAATTCCGCTCACGAAATTCATCATTTGGAAATTCAGCTATTTTAGCTATAATATCCGCGTGTCGTTTTTCAAAAACCTGAGCGACATCCAAAGAAGTGGCAAATACTCCACTATCTGCCACTTCAAACTCTACACTTTGACCATTTATAACGATAATTTCGTTCATTTTTTCTCCTTTAGATTTAATTTGTGAATGTTTATTGCGATATACGCAAGTAACAAAACTTCGGCTACTTCTAAAATTTCGCTCATTTTAAGCTCCTTTCGTGTAAAATGACTTAACGAAATGGCATAAGTCAGAGGCTTTCGCCCCTTGCTCTTAGATTATCCATATCTGAATAATCTTTGAGATTATATAGATTAAAGCGGCTACTTTAATCATCAAATCTAACTTTGCCATTTCGCTAACTCCTTTCGTTTAGATTTAAAAGATACATTTTTTTATATCTTTTATGCTGTAATTATACATTATTTTTAAACTAATGTCAATCCTTTTATACATTTTTATTGTATTTTTTTTAAAAAATAAGTATATTTTTATGAACTTTTATATATAATAATGAAAAATAAAGGATAAAGATGGATATACAAACATTTGAAACAAAATTAAACGAGTTAAATTTAACAAAAAAAGAGTTTGCAAATATGGTTGGAGCTGTTTATAATGGCGTCGTGAACTGGAATACAAAGGGAGAAACGCCAAAGTGGGTTGATAGCTGGTTAGAAAATTATGAAAATGTAGAAAAAAAAATTGAAAGTGACAAAATGCTTGACATAAGAGCATTTTTGACAAACCAGTATAATTTACAAACTTCTCAAAAAGAAGACGACTGTCTAAAATTGAACTATAAATTTAATAATGTTAGCGTAAATTTATACTTCGATATTTATGATGTAGATAGCATTGCTTTTCATATGATATTAATATATGAAGAGTCCTATTATTATACAGCTCTAAATATAGACAATATCATATCTAGAAATCAATATCTAACCAAAGTTCCTGAGAATATTTTATTTAAAATACTCACGAATGGTTCTTTAGATAAATTTTATAACAACATGAGACAAAGAATTTTAGAAGATAAATTTATAGCAAGTAAATATAGCAAAGATATAGATTTTAAAAAAGTATTAAATCATACAGATAAAGATACAGATGAGGATGAAAAGCCTTTCTTGTATTGTTTAAGAAAAACTCAAATGTCAGAAAAACAGCTAGAAAAACTATATTCTAGATTAAATATAGCTAGAAAAATATTATGGGAAATAAAAAAACAAGGGTATACTATCGTAACGACTTCAGATTTTACTAAAAGAAAAAAGCTTATTCTCATATTAAAAGATTTACAGATAAAAATATTTTAATAGTTTTTAGAATTGTGGGCTAAGATTTAGCCCACTAACGCTCAAACTCCACTACTTTTCACACATCAGCCATACTCTCTTCAAAGAGAGTAGCGGTTTTTATAGGTAGTACTATGGCTGCACCTCTTGCTATAAGAGATGTCGCACTAGCAAAATCAGCCTTTAACTCTTCAGCATTTACCTTTAGTTTTAGCTTTATATCCTCAAACTTTTTTACTTTTGCTAGTTCGCGACTAAAGCCTTTTAGGCTACCTTCACTTTGCCTAATTGCCCCTTTTAAATTTGCAAAAGAGCTATTAACCTTTGATATTTCGCCTATACCTTTTATAGCAAGTCCTATTGAAATGCCTAAAACTTCATTTTGCAAAAAATCTCCTTTTATAGTATAATAAACATATGAGAATGAATACTTATATGTCTATTAGAGATACTTTTTATAGCTGGGCTATATTTATTAGTGCCTGGATTATGGCTTGGTGCGTTTATGACTATGAAATTAAAAGCTTTTTTAGATATAATCTCAAAAAACCTTGTAACTCTATTTATCATGATTATCACCTATCCACTAACTGCCCTGTTTTTGGGTGCTCTTTTGAGATTTATAGACAAAAAGATACGCAAAAAATTACGCCTTAGCCTCTAAAATCTCTTTGGCTATCTTTAAATACTCCTTATACTCGCCCACATCCATACCCATAATCTCACTATATGAAAAGTGTAGAGCATGACCTATTAAAGCCACGCCCCCTAGAGCTGTGGGCTATGCTAAAAAATTACTCACTTCTTTTAAAAGCATTGTGCAATCTTTTGCGTCCAAATTTTCAAGCTCCTCTTCACTTAAGCAAGTAAGATTGCTTGTAAGCCTAAATAATAGATCGCTATCACTTGCTCCGTTACCACTCATCATAAATCTTACATCTCGACCCTTTGGATGTCTGATTTTTACCTCTTTTTCATCGCTTAGTGTAACTACTGTATATTTTTCATTGTTCTCTTGAATTATGTTGTTTTTCATCTTTTATTTCTCCTTTTTTATTTATTTTTACCTACTTTTAACTTCGCAAGACGGAGCAAAGCCCCACTTTGCGATAAAGTTTAATTTACACAATATTATTCTTATTCTTAAGTGAGAAGGGGGACGCTTTTTTGGCAGTCGCTACCCCTTCCCCCTTAACAACCCCTAACCCCTTGAAAAAGCCTTTCAAGGTGGTGGCTAACGCCACGGATTTTAGATAGAAGTGTTAAGTAATCCTTGACACCTTTGGTCGCAAAGACTAGCTTGGCTCTAGCGAAGTTAAAAATAGTTAAATTAAGCTTTATCAAGCGGTGTAAGCACCGCTTTATTAAGGTTTAATAAGGAGATAATGATGGCACTCATAGAGAACACTATAGATATAGGCTCTGCTATCCCAGCAGTAGCTAGATATAGATTAGGCAAGGCTCTAGCTATGGCTGGACTAAAGGAGCATTTACAAAAGTATGTTAGTAGTGTTGAGTGCGAAGATCACTTACTAACAATAGTATTTAATCACAATTTAGCACTAATGGAGTTTAACGCTGATAAAGAGCAGTTTTTAGCTAGGGCTAGAGAGTTTTACAAAAGAAGATCTAAAGCATTTAAAGAGCTAGATTTTATCCCAAAACGCATTGAAGCAAGGGTAATAATCCCTAAAAAAGAGCTGCGTAGCAATGAGCAAAAAAGCGTTAAGAGTCGTTGTAATTCTACCTTTAAAAACAACGCAAAAGATCCACAAATTTACGCTCTTTTTGAGCAGTTTAGAGAAGCTATAAAACTAAAGGAGAAAGAGTGAGTAAGATATTAGAATATAGAAAAAATCTACTAGCTAAAGTGCATATCCACCGTGGATGTGTGGAGCTTAAAAGGCTTGAGGCGTGGGAAGGGTATTTAGAAGATAAATTTGGGGTTAAAAGCTCAGCTAAGCTTAGCATTAATGAGCTAAAAACACTTCTAGATATGCTAAATGGCAAGGATATTAAGCCAGTTAAAGACCTAGCTGGTAGAGAGATAATACAAAGAGCTAGTAAGGAGATATCTAGCCTCGCTCAAGCAAGAAAAATAGAAGAGCTAAGGGTCGCTATAGGCTGGAGCCATAAAGAGCTACTTAGTTTTATGATAGATAAGATGCATATAATAGGCAACCCCTTAAAGCTAAAGCCACAAAACGCCTCTAAGCTGATATATATCCTAAGCAAGGTTTTAGAATATAAAAAATCTAAGGATAAAATATGATATGTCCCTTAAAGAAAATTTTCGCAACAAAAAACTCGAAGGAGTTTTTGGCGAAAATTTGGAATAGCAAAACCAGCGAATGCGACCCCTTTAGGGGTGGTTTTTTTAAAGAAATTCTTTTTCTTTTTAAGTGGGAAGCCGACCTTTGCGACAAAATTTTTTAAATTCTTTTCTTTAAGGGACAGGGGAAACTATCTCTATGTTCTTTTAACGCACGAATAAATCCGTGCTAAAGAACCAAACACTAAAGTTATCCGTCCGACTAACGCGGACTAAATTTTTGAAAGCCAAAACAGTTTCCCCTATCCCTTAAAATCCCAACCCCTTCCCAGTTTGGCATTTTTATTTTTAAAACTGAGCGATAGCTCAGCAACCTTAGAAGGCTTTTACAAGGGGTTAGGGGTTGTTAAGGGGGAAGGGGTAGCGTCTGCCAAAAAGCGTCCCCCTTCCCACTTAAGAATAAGAATAATATTGTGTAAATTAAACTTTAGTCGCAAAGTGGGGCTTAGCTCCGTCTTGCGAAGTTAAAATAGCTTTAAGGAATTACTATGATATGTCCATTCTGTGCTAATGGTAAAACTAGCGTGATAGCCACGATTAAAGGATTAGAAAATAGGCGTTTTAGGCGGTGTAATGCTTGTCATAGGACATTTGAGACAAATGAGAGAGTCTTAGCAAAGCATTTAGAGGCTAAATACTTAGTGAGTGAATTTAAGGAGTATATAGATGAGTCTAATACAAAAACTAATAAAACATAAAATCGCAAAGAGCAAAGATAAGCAAAAATTGATAGATGAGATGATAACAACGCTTGGAGCTAGGGCAAATGAAGAGCTAAAAGAGGCGCTAGAAGAGATCTATATGGCTGTGATGAGTAATTATGATAGCCCTGAGCTAAAGAGCATCATAAAAGATAGATTAGAAAATTTAGATATTCATATAAAAGATATAAATTATGAGGATCTGTATCGTAGTTTTTTAGAAGGGGTGGGTGGTAGGAGTGATTTGAGATTTGATAGTGTTGATGCTAGGGCTATAAAGGTTATGAGAGAGAACTTTTACTGGATAAAAGGGGAGTTTAATGCTAAGGTAAGCGATGAGCTAAAGGATATTACACAAGAGATATTTGAAGGCAAAATCCCAAGAGTTAAAGCTGGGGAGATAATGAGAGAGAAATTCAAAGGCGTATTATCAGTCAATACTAGCTACTTTGAAGGGGTAAGCGATCATATCATCAGCCAAATGCAAAATATCTCAAGGGTCAATGAAGCTTCTAAAAACGGCGTGAAATACTATAAAGTAGTAGCTAGGATAGATAGCAGGACTAGCGAGTGTTGCAGATCTATGAATGGACGCATAGTGCCAGCTTCACATATAGAGGCTCAAAGTCAAGCTATCCAAAACGCTAAAAGTATAGCCCAGAAAAAAGCAGCAGCTACTTGGCGAAATGGTGCATTTTATGGTAAGATTTTGCCTAAGAATTTTGGATTACCACCATATCATTTTAGATGTCGCACGGAGGTGGTGCCTGTGTGGATTGATGAAGAGGTGATAGATGGCGTAATGATGAAAAATACAAGCCCATTAAGCAAAGATGAAGTAGTAAAACATATAGATAAAACTGGGGTAGAAAGAGTGCTAAGCAAAGATAACTATTTTGGCAGTGGCAATCACTCTATGCCACTACATAAAAAAGCTCCTAAAAGCGATATAGTCAAGGCGTTAATTCTATAAATATAGTAGCTAAGAACGCCAAAAATGACTATATAAACGCCTTTAGCGATAATGGCTATTTTATTGTTTTTAACGGCGATGAGATAGTAACTTGCTTTAAGCCTAGTAAGAACAAGAAAAAATCTTTTGATTATTTTAAAGATGTTTCAGAATATGACAAAAAAGAGGTGATAAAATGGAAAATCGCAAATTTACTATAGGGTATGGCGGAATAGAGTGGGATATATGTGAGAAAAATTGGGAGTATCACGATAATAAAAGCGATGATAAGCTAAATAATCTTAATAGAGTAGATGAAAATGGCGTTATTAGTTATATTTTTGGAATATTACCAGTTTTTGATGAGAACCCAAATTACGAAAAACTAAGCGAAATTTGCGACTTTGAAGTATTAGCAAACGGTCATAAATTCAGCGGTACTTTCATAGATGCTTTGGAGTATATCAAAGCGAATTTTAAAGGATAACCACTATTTAAAAGCCATTTAAATGGGCTTTATTAACATTTTTATAAGTATAAACATAAATAAAATATTTTATAAAAAGGCGTAAAAATGAGAGAATTTAACCTTTATTTAGATTTTTATAACAATAAACCAATTGAGTGGGGAGTATATGAGAGGGGATATAATCTTTGGGATAATAAAGATTATGATAAAAAGTGTGCAGATAAATATTTATTTGCCACAGTTTGCGTTAGAAACGGCTTGATTATGGGCTTTTTTGATGTATCGCTGAGTGATGATGATATAAAAATATCTAAAAATGATAAGATAATGAGTGAAATTTGTGAATTTTTCGTACTTAAAAACGATAAAGAAATAACCAAATTTCAAGGCTCGTTCATAGATGCGCTAGAGTATATCAAAGCGAATTTTAAAGGATAACTCTAAAAGGGTAAAAACACTTAACAATAAGTAGTTTAAATATTTAAATTTATTGAGTATTACTATTATTCTTGTTTATATTAGGCTCGACAATAGAGTCGTTACCCTTCCCAGCCGTGCTGTTTCCTTCAGTACGCTGATGTATTTTACTAGTATTTTGGTCGATGTAGTTTTTAGTATTCATATCAAAAAAACGCCAATATATAAAAATTGCGCACATAATGCATGTAATAAGTAAATTAAATCTAAAAATATAGCTATTACAAAATCCGTTTTTTAAAGATTTTAAGGAAATAGCGCACTCTTTTTGTTTTTCGAAGTCCTGATTTATTTTTGAAAAATGTATCTCTCTGATAAAGGCATATAAATAGTGTAATATGTTTGTTATAAATAGACCTATTAGACAAACGATAAACGATAATCTGTATACACTTGCTTGGTGTATATTGGAAAGGACCGATGTAGAAAAAGTAAGCCCTGCAACAAATGCAAAAACGATAGAGGCAAAGATACCTAAAATAGTAATATATTCTTTTTGCATATCGTTTATTTTTTTGGTTGCCTTACTGGCACTATTGCTTGCATTTTCGGCTAATATTTGTGCTTCTTTTAATTTTTTTATAGTCTCCGAATTATTATTTTCACCTTTATTTTCAATTTCACGCATGTATTTTATTTGTAAAATTTCTAAAACAACATGATCGTATAGTTTTAAAAATTTATTCACAAAATTAGTGGAGTAACCATTGCTTTCGTCTTCAATATAAGCTCTAGCCTCCTCTATCGCCTCCATTAAATTATCTATACTTAGTTCGTTTTTCTCTCTGTCTATTCTTGATAATATAAGGAAAATTTTTGAATATTTATGCCTAAAATCTTCGCTGGCGTTGTCGGTACTACTAACATACACTTCTTTTAATTTATCGATATTGCCGTTAAGCCTAAACTGACCGCTTTTATCTCGTAGGGCGTTTTGTTTAGACAAAGAGCACAAAACATCTTTTATGATTAGGTGTTTTTTATCAAGATGAGGATTTATATCAGAAAGCATTATCTTTTATCTGCTGTTTTGGTATCACATCTCCAAATCCAGCACCATCTTTAAAAATAATATCCCATGCCTTACCTTTCGCGTGCGTCTCGCTAACTAGCGTCCAAGGATCCATATTGCGTTTTTTGCAGACAGTACTGTCTATTAGTGAAATATTATCACCTAAATTCTGTATTATTTTATCGTAATTGTCATATTCTTCATAAATTTTTAATGCCCCCAAATATGAGTACTCATAATAGACGCTAGGTACAACCGGTCCAAATTTCCAAGCTTCAAAATCATCATCAAATAGTGGTTTGTTATTTTTTTTTAAAAAATCATGCTGTATATAATAGAGTATTTTTTGAAGCTGTAAGTTACTAATAGGGCACTCTTCTTTTTTGCATTTTGTTACAACATATTTTGCTACCTCTAACGCTTTCATTTTTACTCCTTTCGTTTTAATTATAGTTAAATTATATTAAATTTTTGATACAATTAGTATTCTAAATTTTTTAAGTATATTTATAAATTTTGAAACCTATTTTAGCAAAAATTATACCAAATAATATTAAATTATGCAATTAATTCAAAAATACTCACGGTATTTTAAAGGGTTTTTGTATAAATAAACAAAAGTAATAAGCGGATAAAAAGGTGGCTTACGCCATTATCTAGTTTATTATATACGCCTTTCCCCTTTATCCCTAACCTTTTCAAAATAGCTTAATGCAAGCGCTAAAGCGCAAAACCTATCTGCGTGGCCGTGCTCGTTTCGGTCGCTGTCGTAAATAAAGCTTTTAGCGCCGGCTTTTCACTGCTCGTTATGGGCTTTACTGGCGAGAAGGCTTATAGATGGAAAATAGAGTTTATCAAAGCCTTTAATAAAATGGAAGCAATGTTAAAAGTCGCTTGCGGTAAGCTATACCATATGAGCTTTAGTCATATAAGGGCTTTAGATAATGCCCTTAAAAACTCTATTTAAAGCCCTTTTTAATATCAGTTATGATGCCTTGTTTTATATCTCTTACAAGGGCGGATTTTGCCCTTGTAAATCCCTCGCTTCTTATATAATTATCAAAAGCGTTTTTTAGATACGCATTAGCCTTTGTGCCTGGGTGATTTACCTTCTTACCAAAGACTACGCCAGATTTTTTATTTGCTAGAGCCCTAGCTTTTTTAACCTTAATCATATGTGGCTTAGTGCTAAAATATACAAATTTAGCATATGGTGCGAGTTTTGTATTGCCTACTACTACTTTTTTATGGCTATAGCTAATGACTTTTATATCTTTTTTTAGATTGCCTGTTTTATATGGAGCTATAGTTTTAGCTTCATTTGCCGTCTCAGTGCCAACTCTAAATAGAAATTTTTTGTAAATTATATTCATTTATATCCTTTATTTAACCTATTAAAATCCGTGGCGTTAGCCACCCATTAGAAGGCTTTTACAAAATTTTCGCAACAAAAAAACTCGAAGGAGTTTTTGGCGAAAATTTGGAGTAAAAATAAAAAAGCCAAACTGGGAAGGGGTTGGGATTTTAAGGGATAGGGGAAACTGTTTTGGCTTTCAAATTTTAGTTTCCCCTGTCCCTTAAAGAAAAGAATTTAAAAAATTTTTTATCGCAAAGAAATTCTTTTTCTTTTAAGGGGGAAGGGGGACGCTTTTTTGGCAGTCGCTACCCCTTCCCCCTTAACAACCCCTAACCCCTTGAAAAAGCCTTTCAAGGTTACTGAGCTAAAGCTCAGATTTTAATAAGGGCAACCCTATATTTATATAATCAATGCTCCGCCGCCTTTTTTGCTTCTTACTATGCTAATGTGAGATAGGGCTAAGGCTAAAGCCCAGAAGCGATCAGCGTGTCCGTATTCATTTCTTTTAGCATCGTATTTAAAGCTTTTAGCCCCTATAGTTCGCTTTATAGCGTGGATATCAGCTATTAAAAGTGGATCATTTGGTATCTTGATGAGCTTATCTTCAAAGGCTTTTTTTAAATTTAGCGCCATCTCTTCTTTTCTAGTGTTAGAAAACCACACGCCACTTACTCTACTTTTAAATTTACTATGCATATTCTCAGCTAAATTCATACCAATACCAGTTTTGTCTATCTTTAAAACGCTAAGCGGATATGTCTTTAAAAAGGCATTTAAATGCTCTTTTTGCTCTTCAAATTTAGCCTTAGCTAGCACATCCATCATAGCAGTTTTATACACTCCATTTTCTAAGATAACTCCAGCTAAGGTTGAGCGGTCATTTACCCTACCTACATCAAATCCAGCATAAATTGTCTCACTACTTTTTGGCGTGAAGTAAGCGGCTTTGTCATCTACGCAAGATTTTATAAGCGATATTGAAAGCAGACTACTCTCATCATCTACAAACTGACACTCATAAGCACTCGCCCAGGTATCAGCATCAAAGAGATCTCTCATAGTCTCAAGATCAAAGTCTAGCCCATCATCTATAGCTCTATAGATATTTACGCAAAAGCGTTTAAACATATAGTATTTGCTCTCATCACTGTAAAGCTCATGAAAAAGGCTATGCTCTTCAAATGGCGTTGAAAGTATGGTTAATCGGCCTTTTATAACTCCGATACTAGGGACAAATGCGTGCCAAATTCTCTTAGGGTTTGGATACCAGGCAAACTCATCCATCCAGATATCACCAGTAAAGCCCTGAACGGTTCTAAAGTTATTAGCTAGAGATTTTATATATGCGCCGTTATCCAGCACTACTTCGTGTTCGCTATCTTTAGCAAAATTTATGCCATACTCCTTAGCCCAGCTTCGCATATATCTCATCAAGATTAAAGCTTGTTCTTCACTAGCAGATAAAAATAGCTGATTACGCCCAGCTACTGCGCCAATTAGTGCATCAGCTGAGCTAACATAAGAAAAGCCTATTTGGCGGCTTTTTAGCACTATTCTAAAGGTATCATTTGAGTTTAAAAATTGACGCTGGTAGTTAAAAAGACCGCCATGGTCTAAAATGCGTTTTTTTAGCTCATTAGCAGTTGGTGAGTTCATATTTATAACTGGGCGTGGTTTTATGCTTTTTACCTTTTTTACGCCATTTTCAAGCTTAGCTAAAGCAGAAACTAGCTCACTCATCATTACAACTTCATCGGTTGATGGGTTAGGCTTTTTGCTTAGCTCTCCAATTTTGGCTTTAGTAAATTTAATAGCATTTTCTATGCTAAAATTCTCTTTTTCATAAGCCTTTAGCCAACTAGCTAGTGTGGGACGGCTAACTCCTGTCTGTTTTGAAAGCGCTAGAGCCGAAACCCCACTTTTAAGCAAATTTACGCACTCTTCTTTAAACTCTTTTGTATATTTCATTATTGTCCTTTTAAGCTCTTTTGCCAGCCTAAGATCTCTCTAGCTTCATGGACGCTTATGATACCGCTATTTATAAGACTTGTTACTATTTCGCCATCATCTTTAAAGTTAGTTACATCAATTGGTTTAAGCCTTAGCTTTATATTGATACTATCAAAAAAACTCTCTATAAGCTCAATTTTTGGCTTTATCTCTATCTCGTTAAACTGATGAAGTTGTCCTATAAGTTCACCGCTTCCCCCAAGAGCTGAGCTTTCAGTAATGCCTAAAAGCCTTGGCGGTAAGCCGTGAGCCGCTACTATCTCATCACGAGCTACTTTTTTAAGCTTCTCAAAGCTAATATCTTCTATATTTCCAAGCTTCTCAAAGCGAATTTTTGCATCTTTATCACCTATATCATTGCCAAATAAAACTAGAGTATTATGTGAGTTTTGATAGCCTTTAAATGAGTTTCCAAAGAAATCTTTAAAGGCATTTAGCTGCTCTTGTGAAGGCTCGGCATTTTCATATATGATAGCCATATCTGGTCTAGCCCCATTATCAAAAAACTTCTCATTGTAAATATCAGCTTTTTGATTTAGCATAATCTGCTTAAGTGTAGCTAAATAATCAGGCTCACCATAGTAGTGGCTTTTGGGGCTATAGTATTTAAGGACAAATCCATCTAGCTTTTTAACTTCACTATTTAAAACTTGGAAAATTTCGCCCTGCTTGCCAAGCCTTAGTTTATTGCCTTTTATATTATACATATAAAAGCTATTTTTATTCCCAGCACTCTCAATCCCAGCATTTCCGTATAGCTCTAAATTTAGAGTAAAAACTTTTAAAAAGTATTTTGGGCTTATACCGCCTGGTAGAAATTTATCTATATTACTCTTTTCTATCTCTATTTGAGAGAGTAAATTTGATTTTATTCTTATGCTTCTTGCGTGATAAACATTTGCGTAATATAGATCTAAAAGCATATCAAAATCACAAAATGGATCTATATACTCATCACTCATGCTATCATCTAATAGTTGCTTACTATCAAAGCTACTTTTATATACAAGTTTCATTTATATCCTTTTTAATTATTTTTAACTACTTTTTACTTCGCTAGAGCCAAGCTAGTCTTTGCGACCAAAGGTGAGCCTTTCACAGAAACCTCGGCTAAAGCCGTCGCATTCGCTGGTTTTGGAAACCCCTAAAGTCCCCGCAGGCGGGGTACCCCATTTATGAGGACTTTCTCAAAGAGAGTGCAAAGCACAAGAGTGTTTGGTTCTTTAGCACGGATTTTGGTTTTTATTCCAAATTTTCGCCAAAAACTCCTTCGAGTTTTTTGTTGCGAAAATTTTGTGCGTTAAAAGAACATAGAGATAGTTTCCCTTATCCCTTAAGATCCCAACCCCTTCCCAGTTTGGCTTTTTTATTTTATAAAAGCTGAGCGTAGCTCGGCAACATTAGAAGGCTTTTTCAAAATTTTCGCAAAAGTAAAATAACCTAAATGGTTGTTTTATTGCGAAAATTTGGAGTGTAAGTTAAGGGGGAAGGGTAAGGTAGCTTCGCTTTTATGTTTCGTAGTGCCGCCAAACGATAGTTAGTATCGTTTGACTATTGCACCACTCATCTGCCAAAAAGCGTCCCCTTTCCCCCTTAAAAATAAAATAATATAGATTACTTCGCTTAACATAAAAATCAAAAAATATTTAAAATTCCAAATTTTTTAATTTCTTTTTTTAAGGGATAGGGGAAACTAAAATTTGAAAGCCAAAACAGTTTCCCCTATCCTATTTTTTACCTACTTTTAACGCACGAACAAGTCCGTGCTAAAGTAGCAAATACTAAAGTCCCTACTCCGTAGGGTTACCCTTAAAAAGAAAAATAATTTCTTTATTATATTAAATACAAAATTCTTATTATAAAATTTGAAAATGTAAAAAATAAAAACCATCTTCCCAAATTTAATTATAAAACCATTACAAATTTATCTCACAGCCTAAATTTATAAATTTTCTTAAATTTTCATCTGGTTAATATCTAGAGTAATTTATTAAATTTAAGCCAAATTTAATGAAAATTTGAAAAATTTATATTAAATTTGCACTTTTTTTAAAAAAAGTGTTAAATTCCCCCCCCCCCATATAAACAATTTAATCTACCTTGCGATATAATCAAATAAGCCTAAGCAAAGGATTAAGCTTAAGGCAAATTTCTTTTAAAAGGATATAATATGAGTTTTAGAATAAACACCAACATAGCAGCTATGAATGCTCATGCTAACTCAGTAGTAAATGATAGAGCTCTTAGTAGCTCACTAGGTCGCCTTAGCTCTGGTCTTAGGATACAAACAGCAGCTGATGATGCCTCAGGGCTTGTTATAGCTGATAGCTTAAAATCTCAAGCAAATTCTCTAGGTCAGGCTATATCTAATGGTAATGACGCTATAGGTATAGTCCAAACAGCTGATAAGGCTATGGATGAGCAGATTAAAATACTTGATACTATTAAAACTAAAGCTATCCAAGCAGCTCAAGATGGACAAAATAGTGATTCAAGAAGAGCTTTACAAAACGATATATCAAGACTACTTGAAGAGCTTGATATGATAGCTACTACTACAAGCTTTAATGGACAACAACTATTAAATGGTAACTTCTCAAACAAAAACTTCCAAATAGGTGCTTATAGCAATGAGACTGCTAAGGTAAGCATAGGGGCTACAAATTCAAATACTATAGGGCATACGAGGTTTGAGACTACGAATAATGCGATATTTTCTACAATTTCAACACTATCTGGCGTAGCAGTTAAATTAAGCGGAATTGATGGTTATCCTAATGGTTATGAATTTCAAAAAGTAGATAATGATACATTTAAAAAAGATGGCTACAAAGCCGTAGCTGAAATGATGAATGGAGTTTCAGATAAAACTGGCGTAAAAGTTAAGGTTAATAATACGCAAATTTTTGGTCCAGTTGCAGCTGGCGATATAAAAGATTTAGTTATTAACGGAGTTAAGATTGGCAATATTAAGGTAAAAGCTAATGATAGCGACGCTGCCCTAATCGGAGCCATCAACGCTAAAAAAGATGAAACTGGAGTAGAAGCAAGTCTAGATAATGGTCGTTTAGTTTTAGCCGCCAAAGATGGTAGATCTATTAGAATGGGTGCAGTATCTACTGGATTAACAACAGTATTTAGTGCTAAAGCTGGTGCTTCACTTGCAAATGTATCGACTGGAGCTACCGGTCATAGTGCTGGTTTAATATATTTAGGAACTATTACATTTATTCGCCAAGACGCTAGAGATATTAAAGCCGGATTAAATAATATGTCTATAGTATCCGGTATGTCGGCAGCAGCTATTAGCGAGGCTTCTATTGCCAGTGCAACATATAATCAAGCTTCAGTAAATCTTAAATATATGAATTCAGGAACTATTAGTTTTTCAATGGCTAAGGCTATGGGATATTTTGATGGCGGATTTTCTAGTGCTTATAGCACAGCCAATCAAGCCGGTGGCGTAAATACTTACGGTGGAGCTCAAGCTATGGTAGATGTGGCTGAGAGTGCTAGAAAAACACTAGATAAACTAAGAGCAGACCTAGGCTCAGTCCAAAACCAATTAGTAGCTACTATTAATAATATCACAGTTACTCAAGTCAATGTCAAATCCGCTGAAAGCCAGATAAGGGATGTGGATTTTGCTAGTGAAAGTGCGAATTTCTCTAAATTCAATATCCTAGCTCAAAGTGGTAGCTATGCTATGAGCCAAGCTAATGCAGTTCAACAAAATATATTAAGATTGTTACAGTAAATTAAATTTTAAACTTCTATAAAAGCTGAGCTTTAGCTCAGCAACCTTGAAAGGCTTTTTCAAAATTTTTAAATTCTTTCTTTAAGGGACAGGGGAAACTATTTTTACCTACTTTTAACGGCGTAGCAAAGCCACGCCTAAAGTAGCAAACACTAAAGTCCCCATAAATGGGGTACCCCACTCGTGGGGACTTTAGGTGGGTCAAGGAAGCGTAGCTCCTTGTCTCAAAGGTCGGCTTTGCTGACCTGCGAAGTTAAAAACAGTTTCCCCTATCCCTTAAAAATCAGGGTCCCTTCCCAGTTTGGCATTTTTATTTTATAAAATTTTCGCAATAAAAAACTCGAAGGAGTTTTTGGCGAAAATTCGGAGTGTAATCCTTGACCCACATAAAGTCGGCAACTCTATTAAAATCCGTGGCGTAAGCCACCCCTTGAAAGGCTTTTACAAGGGGTTGAGGGTTGTTAAGGGGGAAGGGCAAGGTAGCTTCGCTCTTATGTTTCGCAGCATCGTTAAATGATGGCTATCCATCATTTAACTATCACGCTACTCAACTGCCAAAAAAGCGTCTCCCTTCCCACTTAAAAATAAATTCTTAACTTCGCACGGCAACAAGTTGCCGTTTGCGACAGGGAGTTACACTCCCTTGACCCACCTGAAGTCCCTACTGCGTAGGGTGACCCCTATTTGCTTCAAATTTGTTTTATAAAATCTGAGCGAAAGCTCAGCAACCTTGAAAGGCTTTTATAAAATTTTCGCTATAAAAATTATCAAATTTAATATTTAAAATCCAATTTTAATCTATTGAAAATTTAATTTTATAAATGCTTAATGCGCTTTTGGATATAATCTAGCCTAATCATTTCTAAGGAAATCTATGAAAGAAATAATACTAGTAGGCCGTCCAAATGTCGGTAAAAGCTCACTTTTTAACCGCTTAGCTAGACAAAGAATTGCTATAACTAGCGAAGTTAGTGGCACTACAAGAGATACAAATAAGACTGAAATTCAAATCGATGATAAAAGCTGTATATTAATAGATAGTGGCGGAATAGATGAGAGTAATGAGCTATTTATAAATGTCAAAAATAACACATTAAACGCTGCAAAATATGCTGATATTATAATCTTTATGGTAGATGGAAAGATGCTTCCTGATGATGTAGATAAAAAGCTATTTTACTCTTTATTAAAATTAAATAAGCCAATTGCACTAGTTGTAAATAAAGTCGATAGCAAAAAAGATGAAGAGCGTAGCTGGGAGTTTAATGAATTTGGCGCTAGTGTGGTTTTTAATCTATCTGTAAGCCACGCTACTGGGGTTGATGAGCTTTGTGAGTGGATCTATAAGCAACTACCAAAATCAAATTTAAAAGCTGACGCTGATGAATTTGATGAGTTTTTAGAAGATTTTAATGATAATGGTGAGTTGGATTTAGACAATAAAGCTATAGATTATGAGAATAAAAATATAAAAGTTGGTATAGTTGGCCGTGTAAATGTAGGCAAATCAAGTCTATTAAACGCACTTGTAAATGATAATCGCTCAGTAGTAAGTAGCATAGCTGGGACTACGATTGATCCTGTCAATGAGAGTTTTGTCTATGATGGTAGGGTCTTTGAATTTGTCGATACTGCTGGGATTAGAAAGCGTGGTAAAATAGAAGGGATAGAGAAATACGCCCTAAATCGCACCCAAAAAATCTTAGAAGTAGCCGATATAGCTCTGCTTGTGCTAGATGCGAGTGAGCCATTTACAGAGCTTGATGAGAGAATCGCTGGGCTAGTGGGGAAATTTGAGCTTGGTGTGATTATCGTGCTAAATAAATGGGATAAGGAGCATGATGAGTTTGATAAGGTCGCATTTGAGATTAGAGATAGATTTAAATTTCTAGCTTATGCTCCGATTATTAGTGTTTCAGCACTTGGTAAAAAGCGAATTCACAAGCTCTATCCACTCATAAAAGAGATATATCAAAACTACACTCAAAGGATTAAAACTTCAGAGCTAAACGCACTCATAGAAGAGGCTGTAAAAACCCATCCGATACCAAGAGATCATGGCAAGATTGTTAAGATTTTCTATGCGGCTCAGTTTGGATTTGCGCCACCAAAGATCGCTTTAGTGATGAATAAGCCTAGATCTTTACACTTTAGCTATAAAAGGTATTTGCTAAATAAGCTTAGAGAGAGATTTAGCTTAAATGGAACTCCAGTAGTTTTAATACCAAAAAATAAGGGCAAAAATGAGACAGACTTATAAAAATATAATTTTAATAGGATTCATGGGCGTTGGCAAGGGTAGCGTAGCTAGGGTTTTAGCTCGTAAGTTAAGAGTTTTTGCTATTGATGGAGATGATTTGATAGAGAGCTTTGCTAATAAAAAGATTAGAAAAATCTTTGAAGATGATGGCGAGGCTGAGTTTAGAAAGATAGAAAAGAGCCTAGCTAAATTCTTAGAAAAATCTGTAAATGGCTCTGTTATATCCACTGGTGGCGGATTTTATAAGGTTAAAAATTTAAACAAAATTGGCACCGTAATCTACCTAAAATCAAGCTTTGATAAAATAATGGAGCGTATCGCAAATTCCCCAAATGCGGATAAAAAACTAGCCAAAAGACCGCTTTTAAGCGATTTATCTAAGGCTAAAGCCTTACACAAAGAGCGTGATGAGGCTTATGCTAAAAAGGCTGATTTAATCATAAATGTAGAGAATAAAACTCCAGAACAAATAGCTACAAAAATCATAAAATTACTAAATAAAAAGTATCTAAAAGGATAAAATTTGAGAACTCTAACAGGACTTCAACCATCTGGCAAACTCCACTTAGGCAACTACTTTGCTAGTATCAAGCCGATGATAGATAGGCAAAATAGTAGCAATGATGAGATGTTTATATTCATAGCTAATTACCACGCTATGACCTCTTTAAATGATGCTAAATCGCTCAAAGCCAACACTATAGAGGCTGCTGCTGCATTCTTATCACTTGGGATAGACTCTAATCGCTCTACATTTTGGGTTCAAAGCGATGTTAAAGATGTCTTAGAGCTATATTGGATACTATCTCAGCTTACACCAATGGGGCTAGTAGAGAGAGCTCACGCTTATAAAGATAAGGTCGCTAAGGGCTTAGAGGCTAATCATGGATTATTTAGCTACCCTATTTTGATGGCGGCTGATATTTTGCTTTTTAATGCTGATAAAATCCCTGTAGGAAAGGATCAAATCCAGCATGTAGAGATAGCACGAGATTTAGCACTTAAATTTAATAACACCTATAAAGAGATATTTACCCTACCTAAGGCTGATATAGCTCAAGATCTAGCCACCATACCAGGGACTGATGGGGCTAAAATGAGTAAGAGCTATAAAAATACAATTGATATATTTAGCGATGCTAAGACGCTTAAAAAGCAGTGTAATTCGGTTGTAACTAATAGCACTCCCCTTGAAGAGCCAAAAGATTGGCAAAGTTGTAATATTTATGCGATTGCTAGGCTATTTTTAAATGAAAAAGAGCTAGGAAATTTACAAGATAGATATGCTAAAGGTGGCGAAGGATATGGGCATTTTAAGGCGTATTTAAATGAGCTTGTGTGGAATTATTTCGCACCTGCTAGGGATAAATTTGATTACTATATGAATAACCAAAATGAGATTATAGAGATACTAAATGAAGGTGGCAAAAAGGCTCAAAAAATATCAAATGAAACAATGGAAAAAGTAAGAGATTTTGTAGGAATTTATTAAGGAAGGATTATGATAAATTTAAGATTGATAGAGACAAATTATGATGAATTTAATGCCAAATTAAAGGCTAAAAAGGTTGGTGATGGAGTGCTTGCTAATCTTTTAGAAGCTTATAATTTACTTAAGGCTAAAAAGCTTGAACTAGAAAATCTTCAAGCCATACAAAACTCAAAAAGCAAAGAATTAGGCATAAAATCTAGAAATAAAGAGGATATAAGTGAGCTAAAAATGAAGCTTGAAGCTAATAAAAAAGATCTTCAAGCACTATCTGGCGTGGTAAATGAGCTAGAGTTAAATTTAGAAAAAATAGCCAAAAGCGTGCCAAATATCATAGATGATGATGTTCCGCTAGGCAATGATGAAGATGATAATATCTGTATTTTAAATGTTTTAAGCCCAAGGGAATTTGACTTTACCCCAAAAGAGCACCACGAGCTGGGCGAAGCACTTGGGTGGCTGGACTTTGCTACTGGGGCTAAGATATCAGGAAGTAGATTTACAATTCTTAGAGGCGATGGGGCAAGACTCTCAAGAGCACTTGTAAATTTTATGATTGATTTTAATACAAGCCGTGGGTTTGAGCTTGTTAATGTGCCGTTTTTGGTGAGTTCCAACACACTTTATGGCACAGGTCAGCTACCTAAATTTGCTGAGGATTTATATAAAGTAGATGGAGAAGATCTATATCTCATCCCTACAAGCGAAGTGCCTGTAACAAATATATATAATGATGAGATTATACCAGCTGATAAACTACCTATTAAAATGACTTGCTACTCATCTTGCTTTAGACAAGAAGCTGGGAGTGCTGGTCGTGATACTAGGGGTATGATTAGGCAACATCAATTTGAAAAAGTAGAGCTAGTAGCCATCACTAAAGCTGATAAAAGCGATGAAATGCTAAGTGAGATGGTAAGCTGTGCTAGTGATATGCTAACTGCTCTTGGCTTACCGCACCGCCATATGATGCTATGTAGTGGGGATCTGGGCTTTAGTGCTGCTAAGACAATTGATTTAGAAGTGTGGCTACCAGGTCAAGGCAAATATAGGGAGATTAGCTCAATCTCAAATACTCGTGATTTTCAAGCTAGACGCGCTAAAATCAGATATAAAGATGATAAGAAAAATCTTTTAGCCCATACGCTAAATGGCTCTAGCCTTGCAGTTGGTAGAACGCTAATTGCCATAATGGAAAATTATCAAAATAGCGATGGCTCAATAACTATTCCAGAAGTTTTGAAAAAGTATTTCTAATTAGGAATTTAAAGTGGCAGATGAATTAACAGAGTTAGAACAAGATGGGCAAGAAGTAGTAATCCTAGATAAAGATGCGGATTCTAGCGATGATATTGTATCTATAGAATCCACAGAAGCACCCGCTCTAAATCCTACTACAGATGAGGATTTAAAAGATATAGAAGATAGTGATGATACGCCAAAATCTCAACTTAACAAAAGGCTAATAATTATAATAGCCTTTGGTTTATTGGCTCTAATTTTGTTAATTACTATTATTATATTCTCAAGCTCTAAAGAAGAAACCATTCAAACCCAGCCAAATTCGCAAAAAGATGTAGAACCTATCACCATACCTACAATAACGCAAAAATTTCAAAATTCCAAAATCGATAGTATGCTAATCAAAGCTAATAAACTATACGAAAGTGGCAACAAAATCGAAGCACTCAAACTATATGAAAATATCGCACTATATAATGAATCTCTATCTAAATATAATCTTGGCGTATCTAAGATGAATCAAGGGCTATTTAAAGATGCTATTGAGACATTTAAAGAGGCCATTAGCAATAACGAAAATATCACAGTAAGTGCTATTAATATAGCAGTGTGTGCTTTGGAAATTGGCGATGAAGAGCTATTTAAATACTATATTGACTTAGCAAATGCCTTTATAAACAGAGATAGTGATGTGAATTTATATGAGTTTTATAATGCATTAGTGAGCTTTTACCGCGGATTTTATATAGAGGCTTTACACACTTTAGAGCTATCAAATTCAAAATATTACACCAGTCAAAAAAAGTATCTAAGATCAAAAATCCTAAGCTATCTCCACGAAGATAAAGAGGCGATTAAAGCCATTAAAGCCGCTCAAGACTATGATATAAACTTACCTCTTGGGCTTTTATACGCACGACTTGGCGAGTATAAAGAGGCTAAGCAGTATCTAAATAAAGCCCTAATAGATGAGAAAAACGCCCCATTAACCCATCTAGCCATATCTTTAATCGATCTTAAAACAGGCGAATTTGCCTCCACAGCCAAAATCTTAAAAATGCTAAATGATAATAACTCCACCTTTATACAAGATACATATCCTATTAAAACTATATTAAATCCAGAGATATTTGATATAAATTTAGCCCAAAAAAACTACGATACAAATAGATTTTTTAGCCAAAATACCCTATATCAAATTCTATTTTATTTCACTCCATATAAGGCATTTGACCCTAAACAGACAATTGAATATATCAGAAAAGGTGGATTAAGCCTATTTGTAGATGAAAATAGCGTAGCAGATGAGTATCTACAAACTAGTGGAGCAGTATCCAAAGCCAACGCAATGCTATCTCAAGCCATATTCAAAGCACTTAATAATAATTTAAGAGAGGCAAATAGCGACTTTTTAGAGATTACAAAACTATACCCAAATCACTCAATTGTCCAATTCAATCTAGCTCTTACATTTGCTCAGCTTGGGGATTTTGCTCAAGCATACAAGCACTTTGTTACTAGCTATCATCTTGATCCGCTAAATTATATAGCTGGAGCCTACGCTATAATAACTGCTCAAATGATAAGCAAAGATTCAAGGCGTCTTACAAATGAAGTGCTAGATAATATAGAATTAGACCCAAATTTAGATCAAAATAATATCTACAAAGCTATGATTCAGCTCACTCAAGGCAATGAGAGTGCACTAAATAACTGGCTAGATCAAAACCGCAATGATAGTGTTCTAAATATCGTATTTAACATAATTTCAGCCTATGTAACCAAAAGAAGTGAGATTATAGCTCCAGCTACTAGCAAGTTAAACGAAAAGCTACCAAATGATGTATTAACCAATATTATATACTCAGCTACTAGATTTGATACTAAAAATATTAAAAATTACGCTAAAGATATTCAAATCAAATTTCTAACAACAAAACTAGATAAAGGCGCGTTATATGGCGGCGCTTCTATCATAAGAAGTGAGTATATAAAGCTTTTACAAATTGCAGGGCTTTTACATAAAGAGCGTGAAAGTATCGTAGCTGATCTAAAAGTCTCTACTAAAAATACTAAAGATATTTTATACACTTTAGCATATCTAGATCTATTCACAGGCCACTATGAAGAGTCCTACACCATATATAATGAGCTAATAAATAATGAGAATATAGATGACGCAAATACGCTATTTTTAGCCAGTGTAGCAAGCATTGGAGCTAATCACCCAGATAGTGCTATTGGTTATTTAGAACTTGCTAAACTCACCAATCCAACCTACAGCGAAGCTAGATTAGCCCTTGGGTTATTATATCAAGAAGTTGGAAATATAGAAGCTGCTATAACCCAGTATAATGGACTAGGCGATAGCGGATATAAAAGTGAGTTTTTCACATTTAAATTAGAATAACCTACCTAATATGTCCCTCGCCCCTAATGATATACTTATATGTCGTTAGCTCATCAACGCCCACAGGGCCACGGGCGTGCATTTTCCCAGTGCTAATACCGATCTCTCCACCAAAGCCAAACTCGCCACCATCGCTAAATCTAGTTGAAGCATTCGCATACACACAAGCACTATCAACTAAGCTTAAAAATCTCTCACACGCACTATAATCATCGCTTACTATAGCTTCGCTATGACCGCTACTATGCCTATCTATATGCTCTATAGCATCATCAAATCCACTTACTACCTTTAAATTTAGCTTAAAATCCAAATACTCATTATCATAGCTATCCTTGCTAGCCTCTTGGCACTCTATTATCTGATTAGCTCTTTTACAACCATAAATTATAACCCCAAATTTATCTAACTGACTTTTTAATAGCGGTAAAAACTCACTCGCCAAATCTTCATCTACTAGCACGCTCTCAGCAGCGTTACACACTCCAGGGCGTGAGCATTTGGCATTTATACATATATCTAAGGCTTTTTTGATATTTGCAAATTTATGTATATAGATATGGCAAACGCCTTTATCATGCTTTAGCACAGGCACACTTGAGTTAGAGCTTACAAATTTCACCAGCCCTTCGCCACCCCTTGGCACCACCAAATCCAGATATTTATCCATTTTGATAAAATCCAAAATCTCATCTCTGCTAATATCAAAATACTCAACACAACCGCCATACTCTTTTAAGCTATCTTTGATAATCTCCACAATAGCCAAATTTGTATTTATCGCCTCTTTCCCGCCTTTTAACGCACATCCATTAGCGCTTTTAATAGCTAAAGCCACAACTTCAGCCGTTACATTCGGGCGAGATTCATATATGATAGCAATCACTCCAAGCGGGACGCTGATTTTTTCTATTTTTAAGCCATCTTTTGTTATCCAACCATCTTTTATTTTGCCTATTGGATCTTTTAATAACGCTATATCTTTAATGCTTTTAGCTAAATTTTTTATGCGATTTTCATCTAATTTTAATCTATCTTGAAGTGCTAGACTTAGATTTTTAGCATTTTGTAAATCTATAGCGTTAGCTTTTATAATCTTATCTATATTTTGCTCTATAGAATTAGCTATATTTTCTATTAAATTTGCTCTTTGATTTTGGTTTAAAATTTGTAATTTTTTGGTAGATTTTTTTAATTCTTGTAATCTTTTTTCCATAGCTCTGCCTAAATTTTTTATCTATATTAGCAAGTTTTTATTAAATTTACCCTTTTATTCTCTCTAAAAATCTCTCCAAAGCACCACTTTGACCAATGCGATATAGAGCAAAATCATATTTAATCGGATCATTTGGGTCAAAAATCGCAAGATTATTGCTAATTTGCAAAGCGGCCTTATAATCATAGCTTTTTCTATCACAAAGCCCAATTGCTTGAGTAACTTTATGAGTGTGAGTATCAAGCGGTAAGATTAAATTTGATTTATCAATACTCTTAAAAACTCCAAGATCAATATCCCTATCCCTTACCATCCATCTAAGCCACATATTATAGCGTTTATACGGACTTTTTGGCTCATTTTCAAAAACCTTGCCAAAGAAAAACTCATACCCACTAGAGCGATAATTATTTAGCTGATATAATGACTTTATAAGCTCGTTTATACCATAAATTACCTTGCCATTTTGTGTATTACTAGATATTATATACTCGAAATTTAACTCCCTAGCCCTAGACATAGTGATAAAAATCTGCGCTACATCAACGATATTTTGAAATCTATACAACCAGCCATTTTTAATCACAAAATCATAAATCTTGCTCTCATCTAAATTTAAAATATCAAACTCCAAACTATTTAAAAACTTCACAATCGCCCTAGCATTTCCATAGGCAAAAAGAGCACAAATCAGCGTTTTAATTGGATCATTTTTAAATTTCCTAGCCACTTGCAATGGATCAGCAGCACTATACAGACCATCTATACTATTTGCTCTAGCTAACTCATCATCTAAAGCTAGTTTAAGCCTATCCATCACTGCTTAATACTCAAAAGCGAATTAAGCATTTGATCTACCGTGGTGATGATTTTAGCTGCTGCTCCATAGCTACTTTGAAAGCGAATTAAATTTGATAGCTCCTCATCCATATTTACCCCGCTAATGCTTTGGTGCTGGGAATACACACTAGCATATAGCGATTGATTAGTTGTGTTTAGAGCTATTATAGATTCAGTTCTACTAGCTATATCAGAAGTCAAATAGCGATAATACCCAACTATACTCTCATTTTTCACACTACCATCTTTATTTATAAAATCTATCTGTTTGGTTTGGAGCTGTATCATCTCATTTGCCATAGTGTTATCGCCATCGATTGGGGCTTTATTTCCTTTAATTTTTGAGCTATCAGCTCTTAGACTTTGCTCTACTTGCATATTTGCTGCCTTATCCCCTTCAAAGAATTGGCTCATACCAAACACACCAGCAAAATTAGTCCCATTATCCTCAATCGATATAGTATATTCACCCTCAGCTTGTTTAGGCAAAAATCCCAAATGCCCCATACCATTTTTCTCATCATATGTATATATCGCTTCAAAGTAATCATCTAAGTCATTATTTAGGTTGTTATCATTATTCCCATCGACATTGGAGTTAAACTGCGATACGATCGAATTTCCTTGCCTTGTATCATTCATTGTAGTTGAAGCGTCGATATTTATCTGTTTTGTAGCGACAATATTTCCACTTGTATCATACACATTTACAGTAAAGCTACCATTTTTGATATATGAGCTATGATTTTGGAGTGGCTTTTCTGGTACCATATCCTTTAAATCCACACTTGTCATAGAGTTTTGTGCTGATAGGGCATAAATATTATTTGTATTTACTATCATAGTAGTAGCAAAGGTATCTAAATTATTTCTAAAATCCGTAATAGTCCCATCAGTTAAATTCCCATCTCCATCAAGATTTCTACCACGCATATCAAGCATCGCACCTAATTTACCATTGGTGATTTTGCTACTCATCTCTATTCTAGTCTCATCATTTAACTCATAATAAATAGTAGCAAATCCATCTTTTGAGCCTTGCGTATCTAACTTCAATGGATGGAAATTTGACCCTTCTACTATGGTAATGCCATCTATACTAAGAGTATAGTCCTTACCTTGGTCTGTCATACTGCCACCATATCTACTATCAGAGAGTATATCATTTTTAAAAGTTGATATATTTAGCAAATTTGCCATTGTAGATTCTAGTTGGTCGCGCTTATCTCTAAGGTCATTAGCATTGATTGTCCCGCCTTTAGTCTCTACTGCTTGAATTTGCTTATTTAAATCAGCGATTTGCTGACCAAGGCGGTTAATCTCATCAACTGCCAAAACTATATCGTCATTGATTTTAGAGTGGATATTTTGTAGCTGATAAGCTGTATCGTTTATCCTATTTGTTAGGGTTGTGGTGATATTTAATAAATTTGCCTTTTGGCTTGCTTCATATGAGTGAGAGGCAAAGTCATTCCACGCTTGATAGTAATTTTGTATATCATTTAATAAACCAGTATCTTGCAAATCTGGAAATCTCTGCGCTATCTCTTTTAAAACCTGCTCTTTATATGCCGTGCTCTCCTTATTTGAAGAGGCATTTTTAAGCTTAGTAAAAGTAAATTCATCGTGAATTCTAACAATTGTATCAACCTTAACCCCAAGCCCTATATCTCCAGGAGCCGAGTGTAACGGACTAGCAGCAGATTGAACAACCCTTTGCCTTGTATAGTAATCACTATTTACATTTGTGATATTATGGCCTGTTACTTGAATTTGAATTTGAGCTGCGTTCAGTCCGCTTACCCCAGTATATAAAGAATCGAAAATTCCCATATCAAACCCTTAATTTAAGTAGTTTTTCAGCATCTGCTAAGCTAGAGTTTTTACTATCTCCATATGAACTAGCCGTATTTTGCGCTCCCATCATCGCCTTTAGCAAAGAGTCGTAAAATTCCTTGACTACCACTACAGATTTAGCATACTCCTTATTTACTTTATGAAGTCTCTCTAAAGAGCTTCGTAAATCGCCTAGCCTATCTTTTATCTCATCTGATAAAATACTAGCAAGATCTGTTCCACTACTAGCTTGTGCGAGTTTGATTAATTCGTTATCTAATTGCGATTTTGTCTTTTCAAATTTACGGACTAACTCATTTTTTTTCTTAGTGTGCTCATCTACAGATGAGTGGTCAGCTTTTTGAATGTTTTGTATATCTTGATTTGTGATTGAAATTAGCTCTTCAAGCTCTGCTATAGCTTCATCTAAGTATTGTTTTATCATATTTTGCTCCTTTTAACTCAAAGGAGCAAAAATTACATCAAAGAGTCGGCAATCTTCTTAGAAAGGGCGTCTATATCTATCTTATATTCGCCATTTTGTATCATCGCAGATAACTCTTTTATCTTGTTATTAGTGCTACTTTGAGTTTGTGTTATATCTTCGTTTTTCTTATTTTCGTTTTTTGGCGTTGCTATACTACTATATATACCACTTGCTTTTATAGAACCTATCATTATAAATCCTTTTTAGCTAATTTCATTTAAGCTAAATCGGAAAAATTCAGCTTTTATTTAGGCTCTGGCTTTTAAAAAATCATATAGCATTTGCGAAAATCCAAATCCACCGCTTAATGCCCTACTCATCGCATCATTATACATTGAGTTATAAATTTTATCTCCTGGGTCTTTTGGAAATAGTGGATTTTCATTTTTTAAGGCAATATCCAAAACCTCTTTAACCAAAAACGCCTCAAAAGCATCAGTTTGCTCCCTAAGTGCTGCGTCATCTATAGCTCTTTCTTTTCCTAAATTTTGTGTATTTGCTGCGTCATATGCATTAAGCGCAACACTTGTATCTACTCTCATTATATCACCTCTACACCAGCGTGGATCGCTCCAGCTCGTTTTAAATTCTCAATAATAGCTATTATCTCTTTTGGGGTGGCACCTAGCTTATTTAACGCTCTTGTGATATTTGCCACCGTGGTATCCCTTTCATTTATCTTAATCATATTTGTATTGGTATTGATAGCTACATTACCTATATCAACATCGCCATCAGCTAAGGCAGCTGGATCAAATCCGCCATTATCAATCTGTATTGTGATAGCTCCATGTGAGATTATCACAGGCTCAACCTTGATATTTACCCCACTAACTACCGTGCCAGTTCGCTCATCGATTATAATCTTATCTTCAGCCTTATAATCCATATCAATGTCAAGCACACTAGCTAAAAACTCAACCATACTAATCCTATCAGGCTTTGTCAAACTAATCGTCCTAGGGTCTAAAGCCACCGCAGAGCCACCGCCAAATTTAGCTATAATCGCATTTTGCATATCAATCGCAGTTTGAAAGCTAGAGTTTTTTAAACTCAAATTCGCATTTGGCTTATTGTATATATCATACACAACCTCTTTTTCTACCAAAGCTCCACTTAATATAGTCGCAACCGTTGGGTGATTACCACCCTTTGCTGTAGAGCCACCAAGTGTCAAAGCCCCTTGTGCTAAAGCGTATATATCGCCATCAACGCCCTTTAACGCAGTTAGCAATAGCGTTCCACCAATTAAATTTTTCGCATCACCAATGGAGCTTACCGTTACATCTAAGCTATCGCCTTGACGGGCAAATGGTGGCAACTTCGCCGTTACCATAACCGCAGCTGTGTTTTTAGATTTAATATCATTTGGATTTATTTTGACATTTACCGTTTGAAGCATATTTGATAGCGATTGAATGGTAAATTCGCTACTACTACCATCGCCAGTGCCATTTAAACCAACTACCAAGCCATAGCCGATAAGTTGGTTTTCACGCACACCAACAACACTAGCTAAGTCTTTAATAACCGCCGCCTTAGCCGCCACCGCTATTAAAAGCCATAAAAGTGCGATCTTTAGAAGTTTCATACAAGCCCTTTATCTAAATTTCTACACTATTTAAGCAATTATTATTCCTATTTTTACTTCGCAGCTGAGCTAAGCCCAGCTTTACGACAAGCCCCATCGGCTTGACCCCGCACTAAAGTCCCTACTTCGTAGGGTTACCCTTATTTTTAACTTCGCAAACTAGCCAAGCTAGTCTTTGCGATAAACTTTAGAAAAGTTTAATCAAACTAAAGTCCCCACAAGTGGGGTACCCCTTATTTTTAACTTCGCAGCTGAGCTAAGCCCAGCTTTACGACAAGCCCCATCGGCTTGACCCCGCACTAAAGTCCCTACTTCGTAGGGTTACCCTATTTGCTTCAAATTTGTTTTATAAAATCCGTGGCGTAAGCCACCCCTTAGAAGGCTTTTTCAAGGGGTTAGGGGTTGTTAAGGGGGAAGGGGTAGCGACTGCCAAAAAAGCGTCCCCCTTTCCACTTAAAATTCTTAACTTCGCCACACGAGCTAAGCCCAGCTTTGCGACAATTTTTTTAATTTCTTTTTTTAAGGGACAGGGGAAACTAAAATTTGAAAGCCAAAACAGTTTCCCCTATCCCTTAAGATCCCAACCCCTTCCCAGTTTGGCATTTTTATTTTTACTCCAAATTTTCGCCAAAAACTCCTTCGAGTTTTTTATTGCGAAAATTTTGTGGCGTAAGCCACCCCTTAGAAGGCTTTTTCAAGGGGTTAGGGGTTGTTAAGGGGGAAGGGGTAGCGACTGCCAAAAAAGCGTCCCCCTTTCCACTTAAAATTCTTAACTTCGCCACACGAGCTAAGCCCAGCTTTGCGACAATTTTTTTAATTTCTTTTTTTAAGGGACAGGGGAAACTAAAATTTGAAAGCCAAAACAGTTTCCCCTATCCCTTAAGATCCCAACCCCTTCCCAGTTTGGCATTTTTATTTTATAAAATTTTCGCAATAAAAAACTCGAAGGAGTTTTTGGCGAAAATTTGGAGTGTAATCCTTGACCCACATAAAGTCGGCAACCCTATTAAAATCCGTGGCGTAAGCCACCCCTTGAAAGGCTTTTTCAAGGGGTTAGGGGTTGTTAAGGGGGAAGGGGTAGCGACTGCCAAAAAAGCGTCCCCCTTTCCACTTAAAAAGAAAAATTTAAATTTTCTAAAAATTTTTATTATAAATTTGGAATGTAAAAAAGTGGGGGAAGGTAGCTTCACTTTTATATTTTGTAGTGCCGTCAAACGATAGTTAGTATCGTTTGACTATCACGCTTTATATTGCTTTACTTCATTTACAATGATGGCTTTTGCTTAGCTACCAACAAAAGCCACAAAAATATAATAATATAAATTTATTTAGGATTTACAGTATCTTTATAGACAGCCTTAGCGTTGATAATCTCTTTAATTACAATAGAACGCTCTGCGTTGCCTTTTTTATCGATATTTATAATACCTGAAACGCCCTCAAAGTTTTTACTATTTTTAATCTCTTTATTAATGCACTCCCTATCAGTCGCATCAGCACAACGATTCATCGCATCTATCATTAAATAGTATGAGTCAGCTCCAAGAGCGGTAAATCCAGGCACATTAGACTCGCCACTTTTTTTAGTGTATGCTTCTACAAAAGCTTTTGATTTAGCCGTTGGGGGATTTGAGCTATCAAAGGCATCTGTATATAAATATCCATTAGATGCATCTCCAGCTAACTCTATAAATGTATCGTTGCTTACTCCATCGCCACTGGCAAATTGAGCTTTTACCCCTATTTGTCTAGCTTGACGCACCAATAGCGCAGCCTCAGGATGATAAAATGGCATATATACCAAATCAGGATTTAAGCTATTAATCTGTGATACTATGGCTTTAAAATCCTTATCTCCGCTACTGATTTTTAACTCTTTTAGTAGTTTGCCACCTTGATTTTCAAATTCTTTCTTAAACGCTCTAGCTAGACCAATTGAGTATGAAGTGGATTGGTCTATTACTAGCACCGCACTTTTCATCTCTTTAGATATCGCCCACGAAGCAAAGCTCGTCCCTTGAAATGAATCCATAAATGTAACTCTAGCACCATATTTAGCACGATCTAAGAGCTTATCAGCTGTAGCTGCTGGAGCTATCATCGGAACCTTTTTCTCATCTGCGATTTGTAATACTTGTTGAGTATTGCCAGTTACCATAGCTCCGATTAATCCACTTACCTTATCTTCACTTACTAGCCTTGTAGTAGCTGTGGCGGTCTCTACCTTATCGCCCTTATTATCTACTAATATTAAGCTAACTTTATCCCCATTTTTTAGAGTTGGCTCTAACTCATTAGCTAGCTTAATCCCAGCCCACGCAGTCTGTCCGTAAGCGGCTACCGCACCAGTAATAGGCATAATAACGCCAATTTTAATCTCTTTAGCCGCAGCTGAGCTAATAGCCATCGCAGCAGCTAGCGCAATTAGTGAAAATTTTTTCATTTTAATCCTTTATATTAAATTTACTCTAGATAGCTACCTTGTTTAGTTGGGGTAGTCCTAATCTCATTACTCTCATCATCATCTATAACAAAAGCGTTATCCCCTTTAAGATAGGCTATAATATGCCCCAAATCCTTTAAGCTCATTCTAGTAGCAATTGGTGCCATAAGATATTTTAAACGCCCACCAAACTGCACATCACCCCTATATCCAGCCATAGAATCAGCTATATCATCGCCACTCATATCACTTAGCCTTTGAGATACTCCCATAGCCCTTTTAGTCCCATTTTCTCCGTGGCAAGATTTGCAGTTTTTCTCATATAGCTCTTTTCCTTTAGTGCCATTATAATTTGCATTTTTATCAATGCCGATATTTAGAAATCTACCACTCTCATCATCATCTGATGAATTTGATTTTTCATATACTTTCACACTTATATTATTATCTTTAGCGTGTTTTTCTACTAAAGATTTAAGCTCCTTGCCAAATTCCCCATCAGCTTCTATTATATAGCTATCATTTGCGACCAAATTTGATACCACAAGTAGCGATATAGCCAATTTTGCTATTTTCATTTAAATTCCTTTTTTATACCATAATCCCATCTTATGCGTTAAAGTAGCCCATAAATCATTACTACAAAAACGCAAAATTCTATCTAAATTTGACTTTAGAAAAATTTAAAATTTCTTACTGCTACTCTCATTTAGCATATCTCTAGATAGATTTGCCACCTCTTTTGAGATATTAGCACACTTAGATACATTTAGGCTATTACTCTCTGTTAGCTCTTGCATTTGCGATATGCTACTATTAATATCATTTATAATTTCAGTTTGTTGGCTAATTGAGCTTGATACATCTGTAACGCTTTGGATTAATAGATTAGTATTTGCCTCTATCTCGCCAAGGCTTTTTTGCGTTTTTTCAGCTAGATTTCTTACCTCATCTGCCACCACGGCAAATCCCCTACCATGCTCTCCAGCCCTAGCAGCTTCAATAGCCGCATTTAAAGCTAGTAGATTAGTCTGCTCAGCAATATCCCCAATTATATTTAAAATTTCCTTTGTATCCTCGCTTTGTTTGATTAACTCTCCAGCTTTTATATCTATTTGAGTGATGCTTTCATTTATTATATTTATCTCGTTTGAAGTTTTATTAAAGGCTGAATTTTGCGTTCTTTGAGACTCTTCTAAGACCTTTAAAACCTCTTCTAGCTCCTCTGTTTTCTCTTTTAGGGTTAGAGCGATTTTATTAGAGCTTTTAACATCTCTTTAATGTATAAGCCAAGCTTATTTAAATTATCATTTGTCTTTTTAAACTGCCCTTGAGCGTTCTCATTTACTATAGTATGCGTAAAATCATCTTTGACATATGTATCCAAGGCTGCAGCTATATCTATAAAGCTCTTATCAAGCTCTTTTAAAGTCTCTTTTAAATGGTTAGCTAGTTCATTAACTCTATTATTTGCCCCATTTACTTCAAAATCACTGCCAAAATCCCCCATTTTAGCCATATCTAGAGCTTCAGATGTCTTTTTTATCAGCTCATCATCTTTTTGTATATCCCTTGCTATCGACCTTACATTGTCATTGAATGCACCAGCTATCAAGCCAAGCTCATCGCTAGTATTTAATCTAAGTGGCTCAATACTTGTCTTTTTATGATTTAAATAATCAAAGAAATTTAATAACGCATCTTTGATCTTTACTACCGGTCTAGTTATACTCTTTACTATTAAAAATGTAGCTACAGCAAGTATCAAAGCAAATATAAGTAGCGATACAACCATAAGAGTTGTGGTATCTTTAACTGCTGAAAATATGGAGCTTTTATCATTGATTAAGCATACCTTCCACCCACTTATCTCATTTATCCCACAAAGAGCCAATTTATCAACCCCATTTTGAGTAAATTCAAAAAAGCCTTTCGCATCGCTACTGATATTTGATAATATTTTGATAGCTCATTTTGCTTAAATAACTGCTCTTTATCCTTGCTAATTACGATATTATTAGCAGGGTCTATAGCCGCTATAGTGTAACTAGCCCTATTTTGTATATTATCTAGATATAAATTCAAAGGCCCTAAAGCTATATCCCCAGATACTACTCCTACTAATCTACCTTGATTACTAATAGGTGCACTAAACCCAAATACCGGAATTTTCTTACTCGCTTGCATCCACGCCGTGCCTAAGACCATATCTTTATTTGACGCTTTAGCTAGTTTATACCAGTCCCTACTCCTTGGGTCATAGCCGCTTGATGGATAGACATGATTGCCATTGCTCCTTAGCATACGACCATTATCTTCCTTGCCAAAATATAGTAGATTAAAGCTACCTAGTCTCTCGCTCAAAGCTAGATAATCAGCTATCTTATTCTCATCATCGATATTATTAGCTATGCTATCTCTAAGAGAATTTACAATCGCTTGTTTCTCTCCTATATATGAATCAAGCAAAGAATTCACACTTTGTAAATTTGTCTGATACTCCATCAAGCTACCATCTTCTTTCTGAATAGTTAAAAATGAAATCACCACCACACCAAAAACAATCAATCCAACCAAACAAGCAACTATAACGCTTGCTGATACCTTCAGGCTTAGACTTACCTTACATTTTTGCGTATTTTGCATTTTTTACCTTTTTATTTTATATTTTTAACTTTGCTAGAGCCAAGCTAGTCTTTGCGACAAACTTTTTTTTAAATTCTTTCTTTAAGGAACAGGGGAAACTAAAATTTGAAAGCCAAAACAGTTTCCCCTATCCCTTAAGATCCCAACCCCTTCCCAGTTTGGCTTTTTTATTTTATAAAAACTGAGCGAAAGCTCAGCAACCTTGAAAGGTTTTTTCAAAATTTTCGCAACAAAAAACTCGAAGGAGTTTTTGGCAAAAATTTGGAGTATTAAACCTTTTTTGATTTTATCCTAAAAGCCTAGTCTTAAAAATAAAACAACCTATATTAATTTTCTTTTTTAAGGGGGAAGGGGAACGCTTTTTTGGCAGACGCTACCCCTTCCCCCTTTACAACCCCCAACCCCTTGTAAAAGCCTTTCAAGGTTGCTGAGCTACGCTCAGATTTATCATTTGATGGCACTACGAAAAATAAGAGCGAAGCTACCTTGCCCTTCCTACTTAAAAAAGAAAAATTTCTTTTATATCTAAACTTTTGAAAAAACCTTTTATGGTTCTCAAACTATCACTTGACGATTTTTTGCTTCTTAAAAAGCCCAAGCAATCTTTACAACACACTATTTATTACTAAAGATTTTATCAAAATTCGACTTTAGGAAATTTAAATTTCATTAATTAATTAAAATTACAAAGATAAGAAAAATAAAGAATTAAAAAAGCATAAAAAAAGGGAGCCCAGCCATAAATAGCCAGGCTCCCCAAAGAGATTAAACCCTATTAAAATTAGAAGTTATATCTAGCTTCAAATCTTAGGTGCTTAGCATCTCCTTTATCGCCACTGTCTCTATCAATGTATGAGTACCAAGTTTTGAAGTTAAGTTTTTTGCTATATTTATAATCTACTCTAGCTACTGCTTCATACTCATCAACAGATACATTACCACTAGTTACTCTACCAGATACATAGTCAGCACCTACTCTTACTTTATCAGCAAATGTATAACCAGCTTTTAAGAACCAGTATTTATTTTCGCCATTTATTAAAGTGTAGTCTAGTATATCTTCACCAGCGTCTATGAAGCTACCTTTATCTTCAAATGAGATTAAAGAGTTTGTATCTGTATCAAACCATACATAACCAGCACTCGCATCAAAGCCAAAAGCTTTAGCACCAGCTTCTACAGCTGCAAATTGTGCATCATCTAGTGGTAAAGCACCAGCTGCTGCGGCTGTTCTAGCATTGTCTGCCCACATACTTGAGCCAGCATATTGAGCTTGTAAGCTTAGATCTATATCAGCTATATTAGCTCCTAGTGTTACATCAAGAGCATATAGTTGAGCTACGCTATCTAAAGCTGCATACCATAGCTGGAAGCTAACTGGATCATATGAGCCAATAGCAGCTACACCATATAGGTTTCTATCATATACAAATTCACTAGAACCATTTTCGCCGATAAATAATCCTCTTGTACCGATATCGCCATCATTTTGAAGGTTATCAAATGCTATAGCAGCTAGAGTAAGACCACTAATATCACTATTAAGTAGCTTAATACCAGTACCTACCATATCATCAGTAAAGAATGTGCCTAGTACTTGGCGACCAGCTGTGATAGTGGTGTTACCAGCTTTGTAACCTACATAGAATTGGCGAACATTGAATGTTTGACCATAATTATCAGCATTGTTGCCTTGATTAACTGTACCTACTTGAGTAGCAGCATTTACTCTCTCGCCTGATGCATCACGGCTATCATATCTAAAGCCGATAACACCAAAGAAGTTATCATCTAGAGCAGATTTGAAGTTAATATCTGATGTAAATCTGTGGTAGTTATTTGTAGCACCTGTAGTGTTAGTTGTAGTATTTGTGCTATCAAATCTATATCTTGCATAGCCTGATACATCTACATTTTTAACAGCTTCTTCAAGTGATGCAGCACTTGCTACGCTTGAAAGGGCACCGGCAGCTACGATTGCAGCTAAGCTTAGTTTAACTAATTTCATTTTATCTCCTTATTAAAGTATAGGTTTGAAATTGTAATGGGTTTTTACTTAATATTTACTGAATTCTTGCCGAATTATTACCGATTATTTACCAAAATTTAAAAATTCAAAGAGTATAAATCATCAAATCTATACTTATTTTGCTAAGTTTAAAGCTTTTGATATTTTAAAAATTCTTGCAAGTTTTTTATTGCTATTCTTTATTTTTAACACTTCAAATTTTTGCAAACGGCAATTTATTGCCGTAAGAAGTAAAAAATAGTCAAGCGATAGCTTGACAACCTTGAAAGGTTTTTTCAAAATTTTCGCAAAAGCAAAATAACCTAAATGGTTGTTTTACGGCGAAAATTTTGTAAAAGCCTTTCAATGGGTGGCTTACGCCATGGATTTTGATATAGCTTTTTATAAAATAAAAATGCCAAACTGGGAAGGGGTTGGGATTTTAAGGAATAGGGGAACCCCATTTTTACCTACTTTTAACGGCGTAGCAAAGCCACGCCTAAAGTAGCAAACACTAAAGTCCCCATAAATGGGGTACCCCACTCGTGGGGACTTTAGTTTGATTAAACTTTTCTAAAGTTTATCGCAAAGGTCGGCTCTGCTGACCTGCGAAGTTAAAAATAGTTTCCCCTGTCCCTTAAAGAAAATTTTCGCAACAAAAAACTCGAAGGAGTTTTTGGCGAAAATTTGGAATATCAAAGAAACTCTTTTTCTTTTTAAGTGGGAAGGGGGACGCTTTTTGGCAGATGAGTAGTGCTATAGTCAAACGATACTAACTATCGTTTGACGGCACTACGAAAAATAAAAGCGAGCTACCTTACCCTTCCCCCTTAACAACCCCCAACCCCTTGAAAAAGTCTTCTAATGTTGCTGAGCTAAAGCTCAGATTTTATAAAACAAATATGGTAACACTTGCGAAGTAAAAATAAAATAACAAAAAACTAAGATAACAATAAAAATAAATAAAATAGAAAATGATTGATAAAAATGTATTGAAATTCAGTGGCGGACAGAGAGGGATTTGAACCCTCGAAGCCTGATTAAGACTTGCACCCTTAGCAGGGGTGTGGTTTCAGCCGCTCACCCATCTGTCCTAAAAAGAAGTGGAATTATACTAATTATAGACTTAAAAGCTACTTAAATTTGGCTTAGTATCTTTTGAGCGATCTCTTTGGGATTGGTAGCTGTGTATATAGGTCTGCCAACTACGATAAAATCGGAGTGATTTTCTATGGCTGTGGCTAGATCAGCTACCCTTTTTTGGTCTGCGTTTGCTTCGCCAAATGGGCGAATTCCAGGCGTTAGAGTGATGAAGTTATCGCTTGTGACTCCTTTAATAGCTAGGCTTTCATAAACTGAGCATACCATTCCATCTAAGCCCGATTTATACGCTATTTGAGACATATTAATCACGCTTTTTTTAATATCAGAGTTATAAATAGCTTTAAATCCACTATCATCAAAGCTAGTCAAGGCTGAAACTGCTAGTATAAGTGGTCGTTTGGGGAGTAAATTTAGCCTATCCATAACCGCTCTCATCGCTACTTCTCCAGCACTTGCGTGGATATTTATCATATCTACGCCAAGCGATGAGATGACTTCACAAGCATCGGCCATAGTGTTTGGTATATCGTGAATTTTAAGGTCTAAAAATATCTTAAAATCGCTAATATTTTTCAGCTCTTCTATGAATTTCGCCCCATCTCTAAGGTAAGCTCTAAGCCCAACTTTAAGCCACAAATCAAGCCCTTTAAGCTCCCTAGCAAGGGCTAGACAATCATCCTTTTTAGCCATATCTAGTGCTACACAAAGCTTCACTTAAGCTCCTTTGCGATTGCGTCTAAAACGCCATTTATAAGCTTGATTGAAGACTCAGAAGATAGCTCATTGGCTAAGATTACAGCTTCATTTATCACAATGGCTAAATCTATATCACTATATCTCATCTCATAGGCTCCAAGGCGTAGAATTTGTCTTTCTACACTGCCGATTTGATCTAGCTTCCACTTGCCAAGATAGTTATTAAGCAAGGTATCAATGCTATCAAGATTATCTAAAATTCCATTATATAGAGCGATTGTAAAGTTTTTTTGGTCGTTTCTAATCTTTTTTTCTTCTAAATATTCATTGCTAAATTGCTCCATCTCGCTACCCATCTCTTTAGCATAAAGTAAGCTTACTACAGATTGTCTCACTTGGTGTCTAGTAGCCATTTTAAGCCTTTAAATTCTCATATAAACTAAGCAACTCAATAGCTCCAGCCATAGCTTCAAAGCCTTTATTTCCTGCTTTTGAGCCTGCTCTTTCGATGGCTTGTTCTAGATTATCCACGGTTAAAACGCCAAAGGTTACTGGCTTATCATATTTTAGCGTTATATTGGCTATGCCTTTTGTGGTCTCAGCACTGACATAATCAAAATGCGGAGTGGAGCCACGGATCACGGCACCTACGCACACTACAGCGTCAAATTTGCCACTTTGTAAGGCTCTTTGAAGTGCCATTGGTATCTCAAATGCCCCAGGCACCAAAATCAAAGATAAATTCTCACTTTTGCCACCATGGCGTAAAAAAGCGTCTTTAGCCCCTTCAACCAATCTATCTGTGATAATGTGGTTAAATCTAGCGTTGATTATAGCTATTTTTTCATCGCCTTTTAGGGCTAAATTTCCTTCTATTATATTCATCTTAACTCCTTAAATTAATTTCAACATTATTACACTAAAAATTATTAAAAATAGATAAACCGCCTTTGGGATATTGAATTTCTCACCATTAAAGACCACCCCCACAGCCACAGCACCAACAGCACCGATACCAGTCCAAACCGCATACGCTACAGACATTGCAAATTCATTCATAGCATAGCCAAGTAAGGATAAAGAGCAACCAAAAGTAGCTATTAGGAGTATGAAATTTAAGAGCTTAGCAATGCTTTTGCTTCTTGACATTTGGTTTAATACAATCACTCCTAAAACTTCACAAACCCCAGCCCCAAATAGTGCAATGCTATATATCATGCCTGACTCCTTTTAAGCCCTAAGACACCGATGATAATAAGCAAAATAAATAAAATTCTAAGAAAGCTAATGCTATCATTATTAAAATAGTTAGTGATAATCTCAGCACCTACTATAAATATAGTCCCAAAGCCAATAAACATAGTATATGCCACGCTTACACTAAGATACTTAAAGCTTAGCATAAATGATAAAAAGCTACAACAGACTAAAATAGCCGTAGCAATCCACTCAAGCGGAGCGTTAGCGTATTTTAATCCATAGGCCCAACTCGCTTCAAATGTAGCCCCAACAATAACCCAAAAAAAGCCCTTATTGCTCATTTAAAGCGTCCCTAATCCTTTTTATCTCATCTAAATTTAATTTTAGTTTATCTAGGCTAAGCATATTTGGTCCATCGCACATAGCTTCGCATGGATTTATATGAGTTTCATAGAAAAATCCATCTACGCCCACAGCCGCTGCAGCCCTAGCAAGATATGGCACAAATCTGCTATCGCCACCGCTTGTAGAGCCATTCGCACTTGGCATTTGAACGCTATGAGTCGCATCAAAAACAACAGGAGCAAACTCCCTCATAATAGGCAAACTTCTCATATCCACTACTAAATTTCCATAGCCAAAAGTGGAGCCTCTCTCGCATAAAAATACCCCATTTTCTCTAGCTATTTCATAGCCAAATTCGCTTATTCCCCTTGTTTCTAAGACCTTTTTTACGCTATGCTTCATCGCATCTGGGCTTAGAAATTGCCCCTTTTTGATATTTACCATAGCTTTGGTTTTAGCTGCTGCTACAAGCAAATCTGTCTGGCGACATAAAAACGCTGGTATTTGTAATGCATCTGCTACTTGTGCTGCGGGCTTGGCTTGATAGCTTTCGTGAATGTCAGTTAAAATTTTAAAGCCAAACTCTCTTTTGACCTCATCTAAAATTTTTAGCCCATTTTCAAGTCCTGGCCCCCTAAAGCTACTAATACTTGTGCGATTAGCCTTATCAAAACTGGATTTAAAATAAAAATCTATCCAATCTAAATTTGCTATTTCTGCTAATTTCTCAGCAACTTTAAAAACCAAATCCCTACTCTCAATAACACAAGGCCCCGCTATTAATATCATCTTTACACCTTAAATTTAATTTTAATTGGCAAATTATAGCTAAATATTGCTAAACCTATTTAATATTTTAAGAAATAATCTTGAATTTCTTGAGTATTATTAGTTTTAGTTAGTGCTAACATAAATAAAACTCTAGCTTTTTGCGGATTTAAATCCTCAGCACTGATAAAACCAAGCTCTTTATCCCTATCGCTTATGGCTACACGACCACTTACAACTCGTGAGCTTACAACTACCTTAAGTCCTTGCTTCATAAGCTCTTTTAGGGCGTTTTTTTGATCTTCGTGTATGCTTCCAGCGCCACTTCCAGCCACTACTATACCCTTAGTGCCATTAGCAAATAGAGCCTTTGCTGCTACGGCGTTGCCGTCATTTGAATAACTATAAAGTATATCTACTTTTGGCAAATTTGTGATTTTGCTTATATCAAATGGAGTATCTTTAGTGTGTGCTTTTGTAGCGTTATTATAAAAAAACGCCTTACCATCTACGATATAACCCAAATCACCAAAATCAGGCGATGAGAAAGCGTCTAAATTTAAAGTATGTGTTTTAACCACGCCTCTAGCACTTAAAATTTTATCATTCATTGCTACCATAACGCCTTTGCCTTTAGCGCTTGGATTTGCCGCTAATGCTACGGCGTTGTAGAGATTTTTAGGACCATCAGCACTCATCGCAGTAGCAGGTCGCATAGCCCCCACTAGCACTACTGGTTTATCGCTTTTTAGCACAAGGCTTAAGAAAAACGCCGTTTCTTCCATAGTATCTGTGCCATGCGTAATGACTATGCCATCAACCTTGCTTAAAAGCTCATTACAACGCTTAGCGAGTTTAAGCCAAATTTCATTTGTCATATTTGAGCTATCAATATTGGCGATTTGTTCACCTGTAATATCAGCCAAATTTTTTAACTCAGGCACGGCTTTTACTAACACATCAATACCCAAAACTCCAGCCTTATAGCCTGTAGTAGCTAATTCACTATTAGCACTTCCTGCTATCGTGCCACCTATAGCTAAAATCGCCACCTTTGGCTTTACCTGTGCCATACTCACTCCTACCAAAAAGAACCATTATACAAAATAAAAGTTTTCTCATACCTTTATCCCTTCAAAATAAATTTAATTGTATATAAAAACTCATTAAATTCGACTAAAAACTCAACGCGACCAAAACTCCAGCCCCAATAATCATTATAATACCCAAAAACGCTAAAGAGCTCGGCAAAGGATCGCCTAAAATCAACCCAAAAATCATACTAAAAACCACATCGCTATATCCCACAGCTGCTACTACACCAGCTTTTTTGCTTGCGGCGTAGGCTTTGGTAAGATAGATTTGAAACCCAGTCGCAAGCAATCCCATCACAATCACTAGCCCCCAGCCATTTAAGCTAGGCATTACAAATGGACTAATCAAAAAATCCAAATTTGGCTTATAATAAAAGCTCCCAATAATCATTGATAGTAGCGGAATGGCACTCCCACATAGCATAAATGATAAGACAATTGCCCTAGTATCATAGTGCTTTCTAAGTCCTCTAATGCTCGTATATGCCATCGCCGCACCAATCCCACTAAGCAAACCTATATACTCATCTTTGTTAATTCCAAGTGTTGGCTCGATTACAAACAAAATTCCAACAAACCCAATAAAAATCGCAAACCAACTAAGATAATTAAGCCTCTCTTTAAATATAAAAGCCGCAAATAAAGCAGTAAAAATCGGACTAGTCTTAGAAAATGTAAAAGCTGTCGCAAGGTCTATATGAGCGATATTATAAAAAAACGCATATAACCCAATTGTCCCTATAATCCCACGAAACGCAAGTAGCCAAAATTTGCCACCAGATTGATGAAGTGGCTTTTGATAAATCATAAAAATAATAAGAAATAGCCCGATGATATTACGGAAAAAGACAATCTCAATGGAGCTAAGCTCACTGCTTAAAATCTTCGATAATGCCCCAGTCCCAGCAAAGAGCATAGAGGCAATTAGCATATAGTAGATGCCTAGATGGCGAATTATAAATTTATTGTATCTCATTGTTTTACTTAAATTTGATTTTAAATCTGTAATATTAATTAAATTTAATTTAATTTAAAATAAAAAATATGGATTTATGGAAGCTATTAAAAGTGATAAGCCACGGAATTCCGTGGCGATGAAGGAGCAAAACAAATCAGTTAATAGCAAAATTATATAACTGATTTGGTAAATAATCAGTCAAAAAAGTTAAATTTAATTTAACTCATCACTATAATCAGCTGCGGCTAGGCGTTTTAATTGTCTATAGCGTCGCTTAGCGTCGCTTAAATTTTGAGCAAATAGCTCATCAGCGTGACTAGGATTTATTTTTTTAAGCGAGTTATAGCGAACTTCATTTAATAAAAACTCCTCATATCTATCCCAGTTAGGCTCTTTTGAGGTAATTTTAAGCGGATTTTTACCTTGCGAAACTAGGCTTGGATCATATACATATGTCGGCCAGTATCCACAAGCTGTGGCTAACTCAGCTTGCTCTCCTGACATAGTAAGGCCACCTTTAATGCCGTGAGCGATACATGGAGAGTAAGCTATAATAAGGCTTGGGCCATCATATGCTTCGGCTGCGGTGATGGCTTTTATAACATTTGCTTGACTAGCATTTAGATTGATTTGAGCTACAAAAATATTACCATAAGTCATAGAAATTTGACCCAAATCTTTCTTTTGGACTGCCTTGCCACTAGCGCTAAATTGTGCTACTGAGCCACTTCGGCTAGATTTTGAGCTTTGACCGCCTGTGTTTGAATACACCTCTGTATCAAGCACTAAGACATTGACATTTTCTCCACTTGCTAATACATGATCTAGCCCACCATATCCAATATCATAAGCCCAGCCATCGCCACCTATAATCCATTGTGATTTTTTTGCTATGTATTGCTTTAGGCTTAAAAGCTCTTTTGCCCCTTCAAAATTTGAATTTGCTTCAAGAAGTGGGACTAAGGTATCTCTAATGCTTTGAGTGACGATCCTATCATTTTTATTAGCTAGCCAGTCATTATATAAAGCAGCAATAGCGTTTGGTGCTTTGTCTTTGGTATTTAGCATAATGCTCTCTACTCTATTGCGGATAGTTTGCATAGCTATCTCCATACCCATACCAAACTCAGCATTATCTTCAAAAAGCGAATTCGCCCATGCTACGCCGTTGCCAGTTTTATTAGATTTTCTATATGGAGCCGACGGGGCTGATCCACCATAAATAGAGCTACATCCAGTAGCATTAGCTACCATTAATTGCTCTCCAAACAGTCTTGTAATTAGGGTGATATATGGAGTTTCACCGCATCCAGGACATGCTCCATGGAATTCAAATAAAGGTTGAGCAAAGCCTGAGCCTTTGACACTTTGCTTATTCATCAAATCATCTTTATATACTACTTTTTTAAATAGATAATCAGCATTTTCTTGCTCGCCCTTTTCTATCTCGCCATTTAGTGGCACCATTACTAGGGATTTCTCTTTGCTTGGGCACTCATGAGCACACAGCTCACAGCCTGTACAATCTAGTGGGCTTACTTGAATTTTATATTTTAATCCAGTTAGCTCCTTGCCTTTAGCGTCAATTGCTCTATCTTTTACGCCTTGTGGGGCATTTGCCATCTCATTTTCATCTATTAAAAATGGTCTAATAACAGCGTGAGGACATACAAAGGCACATTGATTACACTGGATACAATTCTCCTCTATCCATTTTGGCACCATTACCCCTACGCCTCGCTTTTCAAATTCTGTTGTGCCAGATTCAAAAGAGCCATCTTCATACCCCACAAAGGCTGAAACCGGTAAATAATCCCCACGAGCTGCGTTCATAGGCTTAACGATATTTTCTACAAAATCGCTACCTTTGTATTTATCCTCTTTTACATCATCGCTTAAATTTACCCAGCTTGGATCAATATCGATTTTTACAAGCTCACTAGCACCCTCATCAATGGCTCTATAGTTCATCTCTACAATTTTATCGCCCTTTTTATGATAGGTTTTGTAAGCATACTCTTTCATATATTTTTGAGCTTCTTCATAGTCTATAATGCCTGAAAGCTTGAAAAATGCCGATTGCATAATTGTATTTGTGCGATTTCCTAGACCTATTTCATAAGCTAATTTGGTAGCATTTAGGATATAGAAATTTGCGTTTTTTTGTGCTAGAATGCGTTTTACTCTATTTGGGATTTTCTCTATCGTTTTTTTAGCGTCCCAGATGGAATTTAATAAAAATGTCCCCCCATCTCTTAACCCATCTACCACATCATAAATATCCAAATATGCCGCCACCGAACATGCTATAAAATGCGGATTTGATACTAAATATGTAGAGCGGATAGGGTTTTTGCCAAATCTTAAATGGCTTCTAGTATATCCACCTGATTTTTTACTATCATAAGCAAAATATGCTTGAGCGTATAAATCTGTTTTGTCCCCTATAATTTTAATTGAGTTTTTATTTGCTCCTACTGTTCCATCTGCTCCAAGCCCATAAAATAAGCACTCTATACAATCTTTATCACTTAGTGAAATTTTATCCCCTACTGGTAATGAAGTAAATGAAACATCATCTATTATCCCTATTGTAAATCCATCTTTTGGAGTAGGTGAATTTAAATTTTCATAAACTGCTAACATTTGAGCTGGATCGACATCTTTTGAGCTTAAGCCATACCTTCCACCTACGATGATTGGGGTATTTTCTTTGCCATAATATGCAGCTTTGATATCTAGATATAGTGGCTCACCTAAACTGCCTGGCTCTTTAGTGCGGTCTAATACTGCTATTTTTTCTACTGAAGTAGGCATTACATCAAACATATGCTTAATACTAAATGGTCTATATAGATGGACTTTTAGCACGCCTACTTTTTCGCCTTTTGAATTTAGATAATCCACCACTTCTTCAAGAGTTTGCGTTACTGAACCCATTGCTACGATAACTCTAGTGGCATCTTTGGCACCATAATATACAAATGGGGCGTATTTCCTACCTGTAACCTTAGATATTTCATCCATATAATACGCCACGATATCAGGGATTGCGTCATAAAATTTATTTGTTAGCTCTCTAGTTTGGAAGTATATATCATCATTTTGGGCTGTTCCTCTAATCTTTGGATTTTCTGGATTCATAGAAGTGCGTCTAAACTCTTCAACCGCCTCTTTATCAAGCAATCTATCAAATACACTATAATCCATCACTTCGATTTTTTGAATTTCATGGCTAGTTCTAAACCCATCAAAGAAGTGCATAAATGGCACTCTACCCTTAATAGCACTAAGGTGAGCTACTCCAGCTAAATCCATTACTTCTTGGACTGAGCCAGTTGCAAGCATAGCAAAACCAGTCTGCCTACAAGCATATATATCTTGATGATCGCCAAATATAGATAGAGCTTGAGCAGCAATAGAGCGAGCCGCAACATGGATTACTCCTGGTAGCATTTGACCTGCGATTTTATACATATTTGGAATTTTAAGCAATAGCCCTTGAGCGGCTGTAAATGTAGTAGTCAATGCTCCAGCTTGAAGGCTTCCATGCACCGTTCCAGCTGCTCCTGCTTCGCTTTGCATCTCTACTACTTTAACAGGCATACCAAAGAGATTTTTCTTACCCTCACTAGCCCATATATCCACATGGTCTGCCATAGGAGAGCTAGGAGTTATGGGGTATATTCCAGCAACCTCAGTAAAAGCATATGATGCATATGCTGCTGCTTCATTGCCATCCATGGTCTTCATAATTTTATTCATCTATATTTCCTTTCTAAGCTTAAATTTTACTACAAGAGATAGAAATTTAAAGACTTATTTTGGTTTAATTATTTTACTTAACTTAAGATTAGTAATTATATTATAAAAACTTAAAAACTAGGTTAATTATAAATTTATTTTTATATAAATTATCAGTTATATTAATATTAAATAGCTCAAAATATGATTTTACCATAAATTTATATCAAAATAATCGAAACAAATTATCTGAATTTATTTAATAAATTTATAAGTTTTAAATAAAAATTCAATGAATTGTTTATAAATTAACTATATTTTGAGCTATAATATACTCTATAGCATTTAAGGCACTAGAGCAAACATAATCACAAATCAACTCCAAATTCTCCCTACTATCATATCCACAAGTAACGCCGATACTAAAAATACCAACACTCTTAGCAGCTTTAGCATCCATTGGTGTATCTCCTATCATATAGATATTTGAAGTTTTACCAATTACTTCTAACGCCTTTAAAATCGGCTCTGGATTTGGCTTTGGGTGAGTTACATCATCTCTACCTATTACAACGCTAAAATATTTTAAAATTCCCAAATTTTCAAGCAAATTTTTAGAATACAAAGAGGTTTTAGTAGTAACAACACCTAAATTTGCAAATTTACTAGCCTTGCTAACTGCTTCAAATCCGCCTGGCAAAAGAGTAGTTTGAGATAGATAGTTTTGCCTATAATCATCTTTGTAAATTAAGATAAAGGAGTCTATAAGGTGCTTTGGCACACCAAGGGAAGCAAACATATACTCAAGCGGATGGCCAATTAGCGAACAGATTTGCTTCTTTGTAGGCTGGGTAAGATTATGCTCTTTAAAAGCTTTATAAAATCCATTTAAAATAGCCTCCGTAGAGTCTATAAGCGTCCCATCAAGATCAAATAAAATGGTAGGTTTATTGCTCATTATCATCTCTTTTTTCATAAATATGATGGGTTATAATCTTTGGATATGGTATGCTAATTCCACTTTCGTCAAATGCAATTTTCACACTCTCAAGCATAGAATATTGTGCTGAAGTATAATTCTCATTAAGCACCCAAAATTTAGCCACTAAATCAACGCTATGCTCTCCAAGGGCGCTTACTGATACGCTTGGAATTGGGTCTTTTAATATTAGCTCATTTTTGATTGCTAAATTTAATATCAGCTCTTTTGCTAACTTCAAATCATCTTTATAATCAACGCTAAAAGATAGATCAATCCGCCTTGTGGGAGTTATAGAAAAATTGATAATTTTGCTATTTATAACCTGTTTATTTGGGATAATTATGCTTTTGCCATCGCTAGTTGCTATACACATATTAAATAAATTTAGCTCACTAACAACACCGCTACTACCGCCAATCTCTACACTATCTCCAATTTTAAATGGTCTAAAAAATAGAATCAAAATCCCAGCACCAACATTGCTAAATGAATCCTTAAATGTCATTCCTATGCCAAGTCCGATTGCACCAAACATAGCTATAAATGATGTAGTTTCAATGCCAAGGTTAGCAAGTGCGGCGATAATAACTATGATTAAAAGGATGGTTTTGGCTGCATTGATGATAAAACTAGCTATTAATTTATCAACTTTAGCTCTAATAATAACTCTTTGTAAAATAAGACAAATTCTACCTACAACCCACTTTCCAATAAGAAATATAAGTAGTGAAAAGAGAAGTCTAAGGCCATATTTGGCAAGTAATGCCAATATGACCGTATAATCAAAACCGGTTATAATCTGCATAATTAATTTCTAAATTTAGCATCAACACGGCGATTTTGAGCGCGTCCCTCTTTAGTTTTATTTGTAGCAATTGGGGATAATTCGCCATAACCAATCGTTTGAATTCTATCTTTGCTTACACCCATTTTGATTAGCTCGGCCGCGACTGCGTTAGCTCTTCTTTCAGATAGTTTTTGGTTATACTCTTGTGAGCCAGTAGAGTCAGTATGACCCTCTAATATGACTTTATACTCTTGATTTGCATTTAAAACCTTAGCTACTTCATCGATTTTAGCGATATATTCTGGAGTTAGAGTTGCACTATCGCTTGCGAAATTAGCATGTAAATTTAGGTTTAATCTAATTACTTTTTCGCAACCATTTTCATCAACTACAGCTCCAGCTGGGGTATTTGGACATCTATCTTTGCTATTTAATACACCATCATTATCATCATCGCCATCTACTAAATTTGGTTGAGTAGGTGCTACTGGAGTGGCAATAGGCTCAGCTTTTGATGAGCTACCAAAGCTACTAGCAAAACCTAAAGTGTATAAAAATGTGTTATCTCCGTCTTTAAAATTAATAGCATCTCTAGCTTCTAATTTAAGAGAGAAATTATCTACAACTTTAAATTTAAATCCAAGACCAGCTTGACCAAATCCATCATCACCAGCATCATTTGCCTCACGACTAAGATCTTGATAGCCAGCACCTGCTAAAGCATAGATAGAAAATCTATCAGTTAAGACAAAATCTTTGACTAAATTTACAAAATATCTAGCAATTCTTGTATCATATCCTACTGCTTTGCCATTTTGATCTTCAAATGTAGCCTTTGGAGTATAGTCAAATCCTAACTCAATTTGGCTTAGCCATGATAGATCTAGATTTCGGCCTAATCTAAGACCTATTAATTTTTGGTCATCAATGCCTTGAGTTCCTTCTGGATGAGCGTATCCGCCAACTATGGTTAATTCATACTTGTCAGTTGCAAATAGTGCTGAAGCCGCACAAAGTGCCAAAACGATTTTTTTCATCTTAATTCCTTTATAATCAATTATAGATTGATATAGGAATGATACATTAAATCGCTTTAAAACAATATAAAAGATTGATAAATGAGATGAAAAATCGGAGTTGAAATCTCAACTCCGAAACTATTACAAAAAGGAGGTTTATCTGTTGGACATTGGAATTATAAGCAAACAATATTAACTTAATGAAAATCTATTATAAATTTTTACTAAATATAGAAAATTAAATTTTAAAAGAGATCCAAAAGCCAAAAAAGCTTTTGGAAATTTGATAAAGATATTATCTTTTTGAGAATTGTGGGCTTCTTCTTGCTTTTCTGCGACCATATTTTTTACGCTCAACAACACGGCTATCGCGAGTTAGAAGACCTTGTGGTTTAAGAGCAGCTCTAAAAGTAGCATCAATAGAAGCTAACGCTCTTGAGATACCATGGCGAAGTGCTTCTGCTTGAGCTGAATATCCACCACCTAAAGTTGTAGCAGTTATATCCATAGAAGTCTCTTGCTTTGTTACTAGTAGGGGTTGAACTACTTTTAATTTGATAGCTTCGTGTCCGCCAAGCCAGCTATTTAGATCCATACCATTTACTGTGATTTTGCCGCTACCTGGTTTTACCCAAACCTTAGCAACTGCTGTTTTTCTTTTACCTGTTGCGTATGTTGTTGCCATTATTATTTTCCTTCTTTAGCTATTTGTGCAGTGTGCGGATGCTCACTACCAGCATAAATTTTTAATTTTTTAAGCATCTCTTTGCCTAATTTTGTCTTAGGTAGCATACCACGAACTGCTAATTTATAAAGTTTCTCAGGTTTATTTGCTAATAAATCACCAAATTTCTCACTCTTTACACTTCCAAAATAGCCTGAATGTCTATGATATAACTTCTCTTGAGCTTTATTAGCACCTGTAAATTCTGCTTTACTAGCATTAATGATGATTACATAATCGCCACAATCAACATTTGGGCTAAATCCTGGCTTATGTTTGCCACGAAGTAGTGTAGCGGCTTCAGTTAGCAATCTACCAAATCTCTTTCCAGAAGCATCAAGAACTATCCAATCTCGTTTTACTTCATTTGGCTTTGTTATCTTTGTCATAATCTTGCCTTTTATCTATATTAATTTAAGAGCTGAAATTATAGCGAGATTTACTTAAAAATAGCTGAATTTAAGTAAAATTTTATATTAGAGTTTTAAAATTTGAATCTTTTCACTTAATATATAAATTATAGCCGCCTTAACTGATTTATCTGGATAAATTTGGGATAAAATTTCCAAATATTGCTCCACTTGAGCCCTATCTTTATCTAAATTTTTATCTGAACTTTTATAATCAACGATATAAATTTCGCTCTCATTCATACAGAGCAAATCTATGCGTTTTAATGCTCCATTAAAGCCAATTTCTTGCTCTTTATATAGCTCTTTGCCATCTATAATTTCTAAAAATTCTATATTATTTATAAGTCTATTAGCCCTTGATATAATATCTTCTAAACAATCACTATCAAGATATGCTCCAAATCTATTATATAGGCAATTATTAGCTATTTTTTGTGATTTTATATCATTAAAATTTAAACTCTCAAGATAGTAGTGTAACGCATTTCCAAAATATATTAAATCTAGATTTTTCTCACTTTTTATCTCATCATCTTTTACAATCTCTTGACGAGCTACCTTGATAAATGGCTCAAGCTCAACTGGCTTAACCAAGCTACTCTCTTGCTCTTTAATGGCTGGTTTTATACTTCCTAGCTCACACTCATCTAAATTTAGATACTCCACTGTATTATGATTACTTATATATTGCGTAAAATATGATATATTCTTGCCATTTGGATCATCTTTTGCTAAGATTATTAAGCTATGCTTTGCTCTAGTTAGTGCGACATAGAGTGCATTTATCTTATCAATTTTATCAAGCTCTTTTTGTCTATTTTTAAGCTTTATATAACTCTCATCGCCTAAATTCTCAAAAGCTTTATTATTTAATCTAATCTCCCATCTATTTGAATTTAAATCATACTCAATTAGAAATTTATTCCTATCTACACTAGATTTTGCTATACTATCCATCACAATCACATGGTCAAACTGCAACCCTTTGCTCTTATGAAGTGTCATTATAGTAATGCCGTTTTGGCTACTTTTAGCACTTTTGGTCTGATCCTCATCAATATTAAAAATAAAATCATATATATCGCTATAGTTATTGCTAATCTCATATAGCTTTAGCATATCAATATCATAAGGCTCAATGCCAAGATATTTTGCGATAAATTTAAGAGTGCTAGAGATGGGGGCGTCGATTTTTAACTCTAATTTATCATTTTTGCTTTTTAAAATCTCATAGACTATTAAGGAGTAAATCTCATCACCTAAAATACAATATTTGACAAATGCCACCACAGCAGCTACATTAGCACTTTTAATAAGCATATTTGTCATCTGCGTAGATACTATCAAGCCTTTAGATTCTAAAAAATTCTTAATTTTATAAATATCATCATTTTTCCAGCAAAGTATCGCCATATCGCTATATGCTACGCCAGATTGGCTTAGATGGGTGATATTTTCATAAATTTTATCCAAATACTCATTAAAATCAAATCTATCAACCTTTACATAGCCATCATCTTTGCTATTTGGAATTTGATCTATATAGTTTGTATATTTTGATCTAAAAATATTATTTACATACTCTACTATGAACTTATCGCTGCGATAATTTTTACCTAAATTTTGAGTTTTGATCTGTGAAAAATCATCTTTGAGCTTATTAAAAAGCCCACTTTGCCCACCACGAAATCTATAAATACTCTGCTTTGTATCGCCTACATAAAAGAAGCTCCCAAGACCACTTTGCCCTATTCCAGCCACACTTTCAGCGATTAATGGCTCTAAAATCTCATACTGATTTACGCTAGTATCTTGAAATTCATCAATCAAAATATGCTTAATCCTAGCATCAAGGCGAAAATATAGCATATCAATATCTTGCTTATTTTTGCTCGTTAGTAGCTCATTTACCCAGTTTGCAATATCAGCAAAACTCAAGCTATTTTCACGGCGATTTACATTTATAATAGCTTGTTTATATAGATTAATCAAATTTGAAATTTGAGCTATTTCATACTTCTCAAGAGCTAGATAATACTCTTTAGCCGCACTTATAAATGCATCTCTAGCACTATTAAACTCGGCATTATCAATTACTTTTTCAAAATAATCTGTATTTATAGCTTTGACAATTGGCTTTTCAACTATATCTTTTAAGCTTAAATTTTTATTAAAATTCTTTATATAGTTCTTATGGCTACTTAATTTTAACGCTACATCACATAGCTCTTCATACTTTTTCATCGCTAGTTTGGTGGTAGGGCATATGGAGCTATAGGGTTTAAATTTACACTGGCTAAGCATATCTAGCTTATCAAATAGATCGCTCTCCTTGCTATTTGTGCTATTTAAATATTTAGCTACGCTAGTAATCATAGAGTTAGAAATTAGCAGTTTTTTAAACTCATTCTTTACTAATATTTTATTATTTTCTACTGAATTAAAATCAGGCATAATGCCTAAATTTAAGCTAAATTGCCTAAGAATCGTAGCAAAAAATGAGTCAAATGTAGATATTTTAAGCTCACTTGATAAAAACTCATCCATCATCTCATCTCTTAAAGCCAAAATCTGCTTAGGCTCCTTGTCTAAAAGCTCACAAAGTTCTGCTAACTCGCCTTTTTGCTTATCTTCATGTAGATTACAAAATGTGGTTATAATCCTATGAAACATCTCATTGGCAGCTTTGTTCGTAAAAGTTAGCGCAAGAATCTTGCTTGGGTGATTGCCTTGTAATAATAAGGCGATGTATCTAACAGAAAGTGCAAATGTCTTACCGCTTCCAGCACTTGCTTCTAGGCATAAATAGCTCTCAAAACTCATTTTAATTCCCTTAAGCATATCTGAGTATAAGGACAATAAACACACGAATTTGTATTTTGACTAAAGGGAATTTTGGATTTATTAATATCTTTTAGCTTTTTTAAAGTATTACTTAATTCATCAATACTTTTTTTATTTGGTGTAAATTTATTATCTTGTAATGAGTAGAAAAAGCCTTTAGCTTCTCTATTAAATTTCGCCATATAAAGCGCTTCGTAAAATGCTAGTTGGAGTGATGCCCCATCTACACTTCCGCTTTTATAATCAATTAGCCAAATCTCATCGCCTTTTATATCCACCCTATCAATCTTGCCTTTGATAGGAATTCCATTAAACTTAGCTTCAATCTCCATCTCACAACCCAAAACACTAAAACCATCATCAAAATGGCTATTTTGCTCAATTTCAAACTCATCAAGCTTAATCTTAAAAAGCTCATTTTTCAAGGTTGTATCGCTATCTTCATACTTGCTATATAGCTTTAAAAATTCATCTTTATTAAATTTATCTAGGGATTTCTCAAAATACTCTTGCAATGCATTATGCACAGCACTTCCAAACTCAACCGCCTCTTTATCGCTAAATCTATCTTGGCTAATATTTTTAATGTATTTATAGTAGTATTGCCTTGGGCATTTAATATATGTATTTAAGCGACTAAATGAGATTGGAGAATCAAAGAAATCGTGCTCTAATATAATTTGGCTAGGCTCTAAAATAATAGATTTTCCGCCTTTATAAAGCGAGTTTTCATATGAAATTTGCGGAATTTGAATATGGGTGATATTTTTAAAATCCTTAATAAATCTAGATACCATCTGCTCATCATTCTCAACATAGCTAATAGATACCATCTTAGCCCTATTTATCAGGCTTTCATAATAAAATCTTTGTAAATTTTCCCTATCACTATGGCTGATTAATCCAGCATTTTTCCTAACTGATGAGCTTAAAAACATCTCTTTATGGCTTCTTTTTGGCACAAATGAGTCATTAAAATCTACAATTATCACCCCATCATACGCCTTTGAGCGACTCTCTAAAATTCCCATCGCAGTTACCAATCCCCCACCAACCATACTTTGGGTTTTAGTCGAGATATTAAGCAAAAATAGCTCAAAAATATCGCTAAATTTAAGCTCAATTTGACGCAAAAGATTTTTAATGGTAAATAATTCACCTTGGATAATCTCAGCCACTTCAGAATCTATTTTCACGCAGTTTGATATGGATTTTATCAAATTCTCAAAACTATCAAAATCAGCCTTGCTATAAAATATATTTTTTATATCGCCATATAGCTGCACAGGTAGCTTGAAGTCATTTAAAGTGGCGATTATTTGGTTTGGATTTTTGGCTTTTTTGATATAATTCTCATCAAATTCATACTCTAGCTCTTCTATAACTGCCTCTTTTATGCTATGCAAAATTATATAAATAGGGCTATTTTTCAAGCTTTTACCCATAGCGTAATTTAGCATATTATTCTCATCAAGATTTTGTAGTATCAAAGCAAAGCTCTCATCAGGTAGTATCACGGCGATATTTTGCGGCTCTATTCCACTCTTAACCATCTTAGAAATCTCATCAAATACAAAAGCCGCTTGTAAGCTGCGAAGAGAAAATCCTTTAAGATTGATTGTTGGCTGAGTGTTTAATTTTATCTCTTCTTCTATAATTCTATCGCTTAAATTAATCTTATAACTATAGCCGATTTTTAAATTTAAACCCGTAAAATGGGTAATCTCTTTTATAATTTTTTGATTAAATTTACTACAATCAACGCTTATAATAAATGGAATTTGCTCACTTACCTTAATCAATATCTCCCAATCCAAAGCGGTCAAATTCCCATCAAGTCTAAACTCAATCTTATCAAAATTATTAATAAAATTTAGATTAATCTCATAGCAATCGCTAACTACTATATCATCATATAAATTTAACTCTTCTAAGCTCTTTTTATAAATCCGCCCTAAATTATCTAAAATAGCCAAATGCTCCTCATAGCTTGCGTATGTATCAGCCATATTTAAATCAGATATGGAGCATTTTTCTCTACTAAGCTCTTTAAAAAATGAGAAAAGATAGTGTGAATTTTTTAAAAATAGCAAAAATTCATCTTTGATATTTAAGATTTTTGAGATATTTTTAACCTTGCTAATTGCCGTTTGCATATGGAGCAAACACTCTATTTGAGTAGCACAGCGTCTATTAGGCACATAGATAATTTGAGTGAAAAAATCAGCTATACTAATACTTTTTGGCAAAAGCGAATTTGCCCCTAGCTCATTAGAGTAAAAATCCCTTACATTCCTAGATGAACTAAGAACAAAAAGCGTCCTATTTGGCATACAACTCCACTTGATAAAATCCAGTTTTATTCTCATCAACAGCGAGTTTAGCCTTTAGCTGCCACCTACCTGCTTTGGTTAGATTAAGATTGTTTATTATCAATTTACCATCTAAAATTTGAGGTGCTAACTCTTTATCAAATTCACTACTATCTGGGCGAGTGAGTAATATTTTAGCACTATATTTAGTAGCATTTGTATCGAATTTAAGAGTAAAATCTTGGTTTAATGGCACTATTGTGGCGGTTTTTCTTTTACGAAGTTTTTCTACTTCATTTGGTAAAATCTCACCATTTAGCTCAATTTGCGGAGTTAAATCAAAGCTAAATTCTCTATTAAAATTTGATTGTGCGGCTTGAATATCATTAAATTTACTATCTACTTTTTGATACTTATCAAAGTAGTAATCATCCATATATACAGGATAATCCAGCGAATAATATATAGTGTAAGCACAAGCACATACTATGGCAAATATGGAGATTAAAATACCATATGGCCAAAATGTTTTACGAGTTTGCATTATTAGCCTTTTTAAATTTACGAATAGTTAAGAAAATAATCACAAAAATAATTGTCCCATATATTAAGTATCTAAAGATATTTATAGTGTCTCTATTTTGTGAGCCTATTGAAGTTTCTAAGCTTATATTTTTGCTATATGCTATTTGGTCGGCTATATCAGCATAGCCATTTAACATAGAGGAATTATAAATATCCTTACCCTTATTTTGTGTCAGCAGTGGGATTATGGAGCCAGTTTGTGGAAATGGGCTTAATACGGCTTCTTTGTCAAAAAGCCCCAAAGCATCACTTGAAGCAAAAATATCAAGCTTACCAGCCTTGCTAGAAAAGTCTTTAGGAAATATAGCTAAAACTACATAAGGTGGCTTTAAAGTTGATATATGCCCAGATGCGGCATCTTTTAGCGTAGAACCATTTAAATCAGATATAGTAAGCAAATCCAAGCTAACGCCAGTTTTACTCTTTAACTCTTCGCCGATTAAATTTAATTTTACCTCCACCGCATCGCTTATAATATTAGCATTATCTACAACCACGCCATAAGCACCTAGACCAAAAAGAGCAGCTATAAAGCCACTCTTAAAAATATTAAACAATATCATCCGATATAAAGACTATTTGGTGTAAGAACTGACCAAGCAGTGATAACGGCTGCGATAACAAGTCCGATAACAATCAACGATTCTAGTAAATTAGACATATCTTACTCCTTAATTACCATAACTTCAGCAGCTTTTTGAACACTACTTCTCATCTCAACAGATGATGGATCTACTAATTTATATGGTTTTTGCATTACATCTTGCTGAGCTACTATACCAAGATATGTAAGCACAACTAATATAGATAGTAAAAGAACAGTAGCAATCAGCATACCGCTAACACCGCCAAGACCAAATACAGATCTATTCATATTTTCCATACTATTCTCCTTTTGAAAGCGAGATTATATATTCGCCAACGGCTTTTTCTTGAGTAGGATTAATAAGTCCTGTATCTGTAAATTTAGGCATATGACCGATATCACCACTCTTACCGCGTTTTAAAACTTCTACTACAAAATCGCTTGAACCATATGTGCTAAGATCTGGAGCCATACCATCCATACCCTTACCATCTTCTCCATGACAAGCCGCACAAGTAGCCCATGCCGCACGACCAATCTCTACTAAATCCTCATTTATAGTAGATTTAATAGCCGTTATCTCCTTAGCGGTAAATGCAGCTATTGCCTTAGCAGTAGTCTCATCAATGCCATTATCAACAGCATTTGGCATATCTCCTAGTGGATAGCCTAGACCTTTTGAGCCTTTGATAATAGCATCATAAATGCCTTTTTCGCTACCCCACTCTATTAAATTAGCCGCTTTGCCATTTATCCCATCGCCTGTTATACCATGGCAAGCCGCACATTGGACTAAAAATACTTGCTCACCAATAGCTTTTAACTCATCTTTAGTAGCATTGTGAAATTTCGCTTGGAAGTTTGCATTATATCTTTTTACCTCTTCATTGTATTCTCCAATTTGAGAATATGAATTTAAAGGATAACCAAATAAGAAATACCATATAGCCCAAGCTATAGTCAAAACAAACACCACAGCCCAACCAACCGGTATTGGGTTTTTATACTCGCCTATTCCATCCCAGTTATGCTCACTTAATTCGCCACCTTCTTTTTTCACTTTCATTAGTTTAAATAGCCTACCTACGACAATCAAGGTCAATAAGATAATAGCTATAGCACCAAGAATAGAAAGCGAATTTACATTGTCTTCTAGATTAAACCATTTCATTTTTTAACGCTCCTATTATCATCTTTGTCTGAAGATGAGAGACTCTCAAGAACATCATCTTGTAAATTATCATTTAAGGCTAAATTTGAGTATTTTTCATAATCTTTTCTGCCTACTTTTTCTGACCTTTTTAAATGAAACCAGTAGCTATATAGTATAACCACCATAGCTACTAACATTATATAAAAGCCATAAGCTTGAAGTTCTCTCATAGTCTCTATACTCATAACAAACCCTATTTTAAGCTATTTAGATATGCAATCAATGCGACAATCTGACGAATTTCGCCTCTAGCAAACGCATCTTTCACATCTTGATCTTTCATTTGGCTTATAATAGCCTCCGCTTCTGCTTTTACCTGCGCTTGAGCCTCCTCCCAGCTACCTAGTTTTGGCATACCCTCAATATCATAAGGGACATTAAATACCTTTTTAACCGTTAAAGCTTCAGCATAGGCTGTTTCTATATCAGCATTTTTATTAAACATATGTTTATACGCAGGCATTATAGAGCCTGGAACGACACTTACTGGGTCTTTCATATGATTTTCATGCCAATCAACACTTCTATAATTACCAATTCTAGCTAAATCTGGTCCAGTTCTCTTTGATCCCCATAAAAATGGTCTATCATAGGCAAATTCACCACTTACTGAATACATACCATATCTATCAGTTTCAGACTTAAATGGGCGAATTAATTGAGAGTGGCATGCATTACAGCTATCAGCTATATATACATTACGACCAGCTAATTGTAAGACTGTATATGGCTTTTTATGCTCTACAGGTCTAGCACGATCAGCAAAATCTGGCAAAATTTCCACAATACCAGCATAAGCTATAAAGATAAACACAAATACCGCAAAAAAGAATGGATTTTTCTCTAACCAACTAAACATTCATTCCTCCTTACGCAGCCATCGGTGAAGCACTAACTGGCTCACGATCTATAGGCTTACTTGATGAGATAGATTTCATAATATTGTAAGCAAACATGAAAAATCCGATTAAATACAATAGACCGCCTATAGCCCTAATCCAATAATATGGAATTAAAACAGTAACAGTATCTATAAATGAGTAAGCAAGGTTACCATACTCATCAGTAGCTCTCCACATCATACCTTGAGTAATTCCAGCTATCCACATAGAAGCAAAGTATAAAACTATACCTGTTGTTTGGATCCAAAATTGTGCTTCCATCAAAGATTTGCTATAAAGTTCTCTTTTAAATATGCGTGGAGTCATATGGTATAGTGCAGCCATAGTCATAAATCCAACCCAGCCAAGAGTCCCATCATGGACATGCCCTGGGATCCAATCAGTGAAGTGAGCTAGTGCATTTACTGATTTTATTGAAAGAATCGGTCCTTCAAGAGTAGAGAACATATAGAATGTAGAGGCTAAAACCATAAATTTGATTAGTGGATTTTCTCTTAGTTGTCCCCATTCACCCTTCATTGTTAAAAGTATATTTATAGCTGAACCCCAACTAGGCAAAATAAGAACTATAGAGAATATAGATCCCATAGTCTGCATCCAATCTGGCACCGTAGAGTAGATAAGGTGGTGACCACCAGCCCAAAGATAGACAAACATAAGACCCCAAAATGAGAATAATGATAGCTTGTAGCTAAATATTGGCTGACCGCTCTCTTTTGGTAAGAAATAGTAAATTTGTGCGATAATAGCTACTGTAAATACAAACGCAACTGCATTATGACCAAACCACCATTGAACTAATGCGTCATTTGTGCCAGCATACATAGATACAGAGTGAATCCAGCTACCCATACCTGTAACTAAACGAGTAGGAACTTCCATATTATTAAATAGATATAGCATAGCCACGCCAAGGAATGTAGCGATATAATACCAAAGTGAGATATAAAGTGTTTTTTCACGGCGAATTCCGATAAGTCCAAATATAGAAACTCCCCATAAAACCCACACAACAACAACTATAATATCAATAGGCCACTCAAGCTCTGCATACTCCTTAGATGTAGAAACACCAGCAAAAAGAGTAATAACTGCTAAAGCTATAACTAGCACATATAGCCAAAAGTGCAACTTGCCTATAAACATTAAAAATTTAGATTCGCTCATAGAGACCTTAAGCACTCTTTGTCCGATATAATACCAGGTAGCAAAGATACCTGATAACATAAATCCATAGATAACGCCATTTGTATGAAGCGGTCTAAGACGACTAAATGTTCCATATTCACCAGCTAGATAGTTAAGATCTGGGTATGCTAGCTGAAAGGCTATCAAAGTACCAATACCCATACCAACTATACCAAAAATAATAGTGGTAAACATGAAGTACTTAGCGACTGTATAGTCGTAGTTCAATGCATTACTTGGCTGCATTAAAAGTCCTCCTGTAAAGTTTATTATCTTTAAAAAATATCTATAATTATATGGTAAATAAAATATAAATTAACTTAAAATAAACAAAATAAATTTAAAATATTTTACATTTAATAAATATGCGTGGAGTTACCGCATTTTAAGGTAACTCTGTAAATAACAAAATTTAATTTAATGTTACGATTTTACTCATTTTTCATCATTTGTTGTGATTTTATAGCCAAGACCAGAGATATTTTTGATTAAATTTGCTCCAATTTTATCCCTAATTCGCTTTACAAATGTTCTAATTGCCGCTTCACTTACCTTCTGACCTGTCCAAACTCTTTGCTTAATATCTTCATGCAAAACCAAAGTATCCATTCTTTGAGTTAAAAGCATCAAAAATGCTATCTCCTTTTTAGTCAAAGATATCTCTACTCCATCGCTATTTATAAGAGCTCTTTTGGCTTTATCAAATTTAACTCCATTACCAAAATCAACTTGAGCTATAAATCCCATATCCTTAGCAAATTTATATATAATCTCCAAAAGCTCCTGCATTTCAACTGGCTTTATTAAATATTTATTAACCCCTGCATCGATCGCACCTAGCAATCTATCTTGATCGCTAAAGGCACTAAGCACAATTACCGGAGTGGATCTAGATATACTCTTAATCTGCTTAGTCATCTCTAGTCCATCTATAATAGGCATTACAATATCGGTAATTACTATATCGGGATTGTATTTTTTAAATTTCTTTAGCCCTTCATCTCCATTTTTAGCCAAAATCAAATTTTTAAAAACGCCATCTATAGACTTAGATACCCAGCTTTTTACATCATTATCATCTTCTACAAACAAAATAGTCAAAGACTTTAAAATCTCATTCACGCTAACCCCTATTAATTATCTCATTTTAATACCATAAATCCTAAATATAAAAGGTAAATTCCATATCCAAGCATAATAAAAAATGAGACTAAATTTATATAATTTTTAAATTTAGCACCAATGGCTGACAAAATACCGCCAAACCCCATCATAACTGGAATAGTACTAAGACCAAAAATAGCCATAATCGCCGCCCCTTCTATTATCGATCCACTTCCAAATGAGATAGCTAGAAAATAATATACAACCCCACAAGGCAAAAGCCCATTTAAAAAACCCAAGATTAGAAGCGATATAGTGCTATTTTTTTGTCTGAATTTACTAAGTAGCGACATTATAAACGAGATTATTTTTTGATTTTCAATACAAGAAAGGAGCCTACCTCTTTTAAAAATGGCAAAAGATAAAATTATTAAGATAACTCCAGCAAAAAAGATAAATAATCCCTTGCTAAAGCCGCTAAAGATAACTGCCGAGCCAAAAAGACCAAACAAAATACCTAAAATCACATAGGCCAAAACTCTACTTAAATGATAACCAAGAGATAAGATAAAATGGGTTATTCTATCTGTTTTGCTAAGCTTAAGATTACAAGCTGCTACAAATCCACCACACATACCAATGCAATGAGAGAGGCTAAAGCCTATCCCAAGGGCAATGGTGGTAAGAATTGTAGTTAGCTCCATTATAAGATTTCTACAAATTTATTAAATATATACTTACTCTCATTTGGCCCACTACTTGCCTCTGGATGATGCTGAACTGAAAAGACCTTGCCACCATTATAGCACACGCCTTCGATTGTATTATCAAAAAGATTTCTATGAGTAATTGTAGCTACTTCACAAATGCTCTCTGGGACATTATAATTATGATTTTGCGCTGTGATCTCTATGCTTTTTGTATCTAAATTTTGAACTGGGTGATTTGCTCCATGTTGTCCAAATTTAAGCTTATAAGTCTCATAACCATAGGCATTAGATAGCAGCTGATGACCAAGACATATACCAAACATAGGGATATTTGCCGCAATTAGCTTTTTGATTTGTGCTATCTCATCTACTAGCATTCTAGGCTCGCCTGGACCATTGCTTAAAAATACTCCATGGATTTGACCTTTATTAAATTTATCTATCAAAATCTCAGCCCTTACATCATGCGGATAAACCTCAAGCTCAAGACCAACGCTACAAAGCTCATTTAATATATTTCTTTTTACCCCATAATCAATCACCGCAACCCTTTTGCCAATGGATTTGACACTACCATAAGATTGATTTTTATGCTCCCATCTTGTGAAAAGATGAGTATATGGCTCTTTGGTGCTAACAACGCTTACATAGTTTATTTCATCGATTCTAGCGCTACTTTCTAAAGCTTTTTTTAGCTCATTTTTATCGCTAATTTGAGTTGATACATATGCTCTTAAATTTCCACCATCTCTTAGCATTTTGGTTAAATATCTAGTATCTATATCATATATTCCAAATTTGCCTTGATCGTAAAAAAACTTCTCAATGCTCTCTTGGGATCTAAAATTACTTGGATTGGCATTAAAATTACGCATAAATACACCACTTGCGTGAATTTTACTGCTCTCTTTGTCATCATCATTTATCCCTACAATCCCAATTTCTGGCATAGTAAATATGATAAATTGCCCAGCGTAGCTTGGGTCTGTGATGATCTCTTCATATCCAGTCAAAGACGTATTAAACACAAGCTCCCCAAAGGCACTTCCGCCCTTACCAAAAGCCTTAGCCTCTAAATAGATACCATTTTCTAAATATATATAAGACTTCATTATATCATTCCTCTTTTGCGTAGCTCTTCTTCGTATAATTTCTCAAATATCAAATCATACTCATCTGTGCCTGGGACCACTTTCTTTTTATAGTTTTCTAAGCGGTCAATTACACTATCTTCGATAGCCTCATACTGCTTTAGATAGCTTTCTATGGCGTTATAAATTAAATTTTTTACCCTATTTTCTGAAACTTCATAATCTATTAAATCATCTTTCCATAATTTTTGTAAAATCTCATGTGATAAGCTACTATAACGATCATCATAAGCAAGCATTACGCCAAAATCTTTGGCTAATTTTTTCTTAATGAGCCAAAACATACTCTTGCGATCAACTTGCATAAAATCAATCTCATTTTCATTTTGATCCAAAAGCTCTTTTACACGCTCTTCTAACGCTCTTTCTTTATTTATATCAACACAAAGAATATCTTTAGCCACAGCCGCTATAGGCTCAGTTCCGCTCTTAAATTTAATAAAACCAGAATTTAATAGATCAATTGCAATTTTTCTTGCTATATATGGAGCATGTGGGAGTTTAATACGCATTTAAATGGCCTTTATAAATTTTTTGGCTAATTTTATCAAAAAAATATATAAAATCAGCTAAAAATAGAAAGATAAATTAAATTTTATTTAGTTGAATTTGACTCTTTAAAAAGCTCATCATTTTTTAAAATTTGGGTAAGTTCAGCTGCGATTTGCGGATCCATTTTAGCAAAAATTGCAGATATTTTCTTAGCTTCAAGTGAGTGTAAAACCTTAGCCGCCTCATCTCTTGGAAGTTGCGAAATTATCGTAGCTGCTGGAGCGTCTTTCATCTTAGCATATATCTCTAAAACCTTATCGCTTGTAATGCTTTTTAACTCAGATAAAATTTTTTCATTTTTCTCAAGCATTCTTTTAATATTCTCTTCTTTTTGAGCTATTATCTCTAAGGTTTTATTTAAATCTTGCTCTTTGGCTAAAATTTGAGCTTCACGCTGATTAAATAAAGTAGTAGTAGCCGCCCTATAAGCCTCTAGCTCCTGGCGTGAGCTATCTATGAGTTCTAAATTCTTAGCGATATTAGCCTCTCTATCAGCTAAAATCTCATCGCTATTAGCATATAAAAATGTGTTTAAAATAAGTATAAAATATATAAATTTCAAATTCTATCCTTATTTCAAAAATGAGTATCTCATAGTGCCTAGCTCATCAAGCTCTTTGCTCTCTTTTTTCTTAAGGTTTTTTAGCTCTTTTTGTATTTCTTCTCTTTCCATATATTTGACTTTTTCTAGCTCTATATATGCTTTTTTATACTTAGATTCAAAGTGCATAATCTCCTTTTGCATAAGTAGCATTTTCTCTTTTATCTTATCTTTTTGACTTCTTAAGAGCTTTTGTTGTTCGATTGTGGATTTAATTTTAGATGATGAGCCGCTTTTTGGAAATTTACTCATATTTATCTCAGTATTTATAGCATCCATAGAGCGACTAAGCTCACGAAACATCGCCTTAGATTTAGCTAGGCTCATCTCAATCTTATTTAGCTCCTCTTCTCTAACCTTTACAATTTGCGAAAATTTATTATTCATCTTAGTATTGTATCGCTCCTTTCTGGGCTAGTAGAGATAATGCTAACTCTAACTCCTGTTAGCTCCTCTATCCTTTGTATATATCGCTTAGCATTTTGCGGAAGATCATCATAATTTTTAATCCCACTAATGCTATCCCAACCTTCAAGCTCTTCATAAATAGGAGTTACCTCATCTAAATTTACTGGCACATAATCTATAATCTCGCCTCTATACTCATAAGCTTTGCAAATTTTAACACTCTTAAATCCATCTAAAACATCTAATTTCATCAACGCATAGCTATCTACTCCATTTAGCTTTGAAGCATATCTTACGGCTACTGCATCTAGCCATCCACAGCGTCTTTTTCTACCAGTAGTGGTGCCATACTCCTTGCCTACTTCGCACATTATATCCCCATCTTTGCCGTGATCTTCAGTAGGGAATGCACCATTGCCAACCCTTGTTGTGTAGGCTTTTAAAATTCCTATTACATTTCCTATACTTTTTGGGCTTAAGCCAAGACCCGTACAAGCACCAGCTGAGATTGTATTTGAGCTAGTAACATATGGATATGTGCCATGGTCAATATCTAAAAGTGTGCCTTGAGCCCCTTCTAAAAGAATTTTCTTATTCTCATCTATAGCTTTCCATAGAATTTGAGTAGTATCAGCAATGTATGGCGATAGAGAATTTTTAAATATTTCAAGCTCTTTGTATATCTCATCTTTGCTAGGTATATTCACCCCAAGAGCGTCTAAATAAGCCCTATTGGCCTCAAAATCGCTTATTAAATTTTCGCTAAGTTGCTTAGGATTAAGCAATTCGCCAACCCTATGCCCCGTGCGACTAATCTTATCAGCATATGCTGGGCCAATGCCTTTGCCAGTGGTGCCTATGGCTTTATCCCCTTTTAATCTCTCTTTGGCTTGGTCTATTAAGGAGTGATGCGATAAATTTAAGTGTGCCCTATCGCTGATATAAAATCTCCCTTTTAAATTTTCAAACTGCGACATCTCTTTTATAAGCACTTCAGGATTTACCACCACGCCATTGCCTATAATATTTATTATATTAGGGTGCAAAATTCCGCTTGGAACTAGATGCAAAGCGTATTTAACCCCATCTACCCATATAGTGTGTCCAGCGTTGTGTCCGCCACCGCTTCTACATACCAAATCATAATTTTGTGAGAGCATATCGACAATTTTACCCTTGCCTTCATCTCCCCACTGAATTCCAACAATTAAATCCGCTTTTGTCATATCAATCCTTCTATTTGCTTCTTAAATTCTCTATCACAGCATCGCTAAATATAGCAAATCCCGCTGAAATATTACCATCTATCTCATAGCTTCCGCCACTACTTAAAATACTATTATCGCATAAAAACCTAAAAAATAGCTTATCATAATATCGCATTTTGGAGTAGTATAAAGGTGCGTATATGCGTTTTTCGTAGTTACTAGCTAATCCTTTAATGGAATTTAAAGGCTCTTTTAACTCGCTTGGGGCAATAGCGATTACTGAGTCTATATCTGCGTCGCTTTTAATGTTAGCAAGGCGATTTAGCCATGGTAAATCAAGACCCAATATCACCTCTAATCTGCCATTTTCAAAAACGCTAATTGGTAAATTTAAAAGCTGGCATATTATCTTTGGAATTTGGATATTGCTAATTTGTAAGTGCGCCTCAATGCCAAATTCCTTAAAAATTTGACTAACAATATCAATACAAGGCATTATACTACTATCGCCTAGTATCTCAGCGCCTATTTGGTAGATCTCGCTATTTGGGTATTTAAATACTGGCTGGATATAAAACCATCTTTTTGTATTGCTATCTTTTAGCCTTTTTGTGGCTATCCGCACGACATCGATGGTGCTATCGCTACGAAGTGCAATCTCTAAATTTTGCTTATCACCAAAGCGTATTAAATTCTCAGGCTTTACGCTAACTCTTTGATGATGGCTAAAATATGGAGTAATAATTTCACTAAAACCGCTATTTTCTAAAATATCTGCCGCTTTAGACTCAATCTGTCTTTTTAGCTTAGCACTAGAGCCAAAATATAGCTTAGAGCCATCTGGAATATCGTGCTCGTAAATCTTTTGCGTATCCAAATTCAAATCTCTCTCCTTACTCCATAATTTTATAAAATGATGCTATATAGCGTTGGATTATGCCGTGTTCATCTTTAATAGCTGTTATAACCAAATGCTCCAAATAGACCTCACCTGCGCGATTTTTGTTATAAATTTTCCCACTCCAACTACCAAAATGCTTTATATCAGACCACATTTTAGCATAAAATACATTATCGTGCCTATCTGAGCGTAATATTTGTGGGGTTTTGCCTATTATCTCATATTTGCTATATCCTGTAATCTTAGAGAAACTATCATTAATATCAAGGATATTCCCATTTACATCGCATATCATAATGCCATTAATAGAGCTTGACATTATAGCATTTGTTAATGCACTTTGGACTATATAGTTTTGATGGTCGCTAATATCAGTAGCAGTTCCGATAATCTCATCAGAATCATTTAGCGTATCTAGAGCTTTGGCTTTTATTTTAGTATAAATTTGCTTACCATCTTTTTTAATTAATCTTATATCGCACTTAACAAGCCTTGAAGTGCCTTCTATATATCTATCTAACTCATCTATTAATATATCAATATCATCTATATATATAATTTTATAAATATCTTCAATGGAGCTAACACCCATATCAATGCTATTTTTATAGCCTAAAAACTCCACAAAATCAACGCTAAATTTCAAAGCCCCACTCTTAGCAAAATACTCAAATCCCAGCAAATCACTACTTAAAATTCTACTTTCGCATCTTTTTAATTTGTTTGTTAAAATCTCTTTTAATATCTCTTGATCTGTATTATCTAATAAAAACATTATAACTTCTATTTGTCCATTTATATTCTTACTGCTTGATACAAATACCCTAAACCACCCATACTCTCCACTTGCTAATTTAAATCTATATGAGCGATCAAGCTCTTTTTTTGTATCATATATGCTATTTTCTAGCTTGATTTTACGCTCAATTTCTAGGCTTAAAGAGGCTATATCATCGCTATGACACAGAGCTTTAATATCTATATTTTTTTCATCACTTTGGATTAGTAAATTTATATTTGAGCTTAGCTCAGTAGCTACCCAGTGATCTGCATATGTAAATTTAACCACAATCGCTGGATTATTCTCTATTATAGCAATTTCGCTATTTAAGCTTTCAATCTTCTCTTGTGCTTTTGTAGCATCTAATATAATCATAAAATATGAATCATTAAAATATAAACTTACTGGCGTGCTAATAACCTCAACAAATTTAATCTCACCATTTGAAAGTCTATGCTTATGATATGATGCTTTGGTATCATAATTTATCTGAATATCAAATATACTCATAGTCAAAAGCTCACCCTTAGAATATCCATAAAAATCCACCGCACACCGACTAGCGTCCATTATGCTACCATCTTTAGCATCAATAAATAAGATCTTTATATCACTCTTATCAAATAGCAAACTATAATACTCTATATAATATTTTAAGCTATTTTGAGCCCCGATCCACGATGTAAAAAACTCATAAATATTCTTATTAATATGGTAAAAATCTAAATTTGAAATCGGCTCAATGACCTCTTTGGCTACAAGTCTTTCAATGAATATTTTGGTATTTGCAATTGGTAAGATAAGATTATTTCTAATATATAAAATTACCTCTAAAAATAGAGCCAAAAGTATAATCACAAAGGTAGAAAAACCAAGATAAGCAACTCCATCTACACTACTATCAGAAAATATAAAATAGAGACCAAAAACACTCATAGTAACAAACATTACTATGATAATTATAGCTCTTTTAAGTAGCCCAGAAGCAAGGAAAACTTTGCCTTGTTGCATATATCTAAACCTTTGGCATAAGTGAATTTACGCAATGTAAGCCTAAATTCTACCTAAATTTTAATAAATTCAAGCTAAATATATATTTTTAAGAAAGCTTTGGTTTAAATTTGGCTAAAATGGCACAATGAAGTTTATAATATTAGCAATTTTGACTAGCATTATCATCAGTGGCTGCACCTTTAAATCCCCACTTTTAAATCTAAACTCCATCTATGATACATATACAATTAGCAAGGACGAGCGAGGTATTTACACCATAATAAAAGATAATATAATCCAAAAAAAGATCCAAGCCAAAATCCTAGCAACACCAAATTTAAGCAACTTCCACATAGATGTAGTCTCACAATGGGCTGAAGTATTGCTAATTGGCGAGGTAGCTAGTATGAGTGATAAGATGGAGCTAATCAATCTAGCTAAAAATACAATGGGGGTAAATCATATCAAAACATATATAAATTTAAAAACAGAAAATTCTTGCCACTTTACAGATGAACTAGCCATACTAACTAAAATCAAAACCAATCTCATCAGCGATCCGCTTATAGATAGCACAAATATAAATATCCATATTATCCAATGTGATGTTGTATTTAGCGGTGCGATCGCAACGATAGAGCAAGAGAAACGAGCCCTTTGGTATGCTTTACATACTGATGGGGTAAATAGTGCTTATTCATTTTTACATATTTTAAAATAGTAATTAAATTTAATTTAACATATTTTTAACATACTTTTGAAATAATTTTGCCAAATTTAACTCAAAGGATAGGCAATGAAAGTCTCTAAACCAATAGCCACCACAGCCACTATAGCTACATTTGCCATTGTCGGCGTTACTGGTGTTTTTATGTTTTTTAATCTTAAAAGCTATGGCATCAAAATAGCCCACGAATATATCGGTATGGCAATGGTGATTGCCTGTGTGCTTCACATATTTGCTAATCTTGCCCCATTTAAGAAGTATTTTACTGGCAAAAAGCTTGGCTTTATCAGTGCTACCATAATAGCTGCTATAGTATTTATGATTTTTGCTCCAAATTCAAACAAGTCAAAACTACCGCAAAAAGAGCTATACTCTAGCTTTATGAATGCGAATTTAAGTAGTGCAATGGCAGCTTTAAATAGTGATAAAACCGCATTTGAAAAATACTTAAATAGCAAAAATATTAAATTTGAAGATAGTAGCATTAAAGATTTTATCTCTAAAAATAATTTAAATGAAGTAGAATTTATAAATACTCTTTTAAATCGCTAAATTTTAGAGCCATCTTAGGCTCTAAATTGACTTTTTATAAAATGAAAAGATCAACGCAGGAAGTAAGATTAACGCCCCAAGAAGCATCATTAGCATAACCAAATCAGTCAAAACGCCAAAATATATAGTCGGCCAAAAATTAGATAGACTCATCACACTAAAGCCTAAAAATATCGCAAATGATGTATAATACATCGCATAGCCAATGCTTAAATGAGAATTTAAAATTGAACGCTTAATACCATAAATACGGCTTTCGCTCTTAAATCTATGAATATAGTGGATAATATCATCAACGCCAATCCCAAAGCTAATAGCTGCTATGGTGATACTCATAATATCAAGGGCAATTCCAGCTATTCCCATCACGCCAAATACCACACAAAGTGGGACTAGATTAGCAATTATGCCAATAATTGAGAGCTTAATACTCCTAAATATCAAAATAAAAACCAAAAATAGCGCCAAAACAACAAAGATAATCGTATCAGCTTGAGAGGCAAATAGAGCTTGGAGCATATTATTATAAAGCACCATTATACCAGCTACTTCTATCTCTACTGGCTCATTTTCAAGCAAAGATTGTAGATCTTTTTTTAATGATTTTATAAACTCATCTCGCTTTAAATTTGGATCACTATCAAGTGTTCTAATGCTAAATCTAGCTTCATTATTTTCTATATTTATATATGGAGTTAAAATCAGCTCCTTATACTCACTTGGCAAATTTTTATATATTAGCGAAAGGGATAGCGGATCAAGCTCTTTATTGTTATTTACACTCTTGCCTACTTCTAATAGGGTTGCTAGTGAGCCGACATTGCCGATAAAATCACGCTCTTGTAGAAATTTATCCACTTTTTTGATAATCTCAAGCTTATAGCTATTAAACCAATATTCAGGCTCGTTAGTAGCAAATTCATCTTCAAAATCCCCTAACTCATCATTGCTATACTCATCTTTGATAGAAGCAAATTTGATAATCACATCAAGTGGAATTGTCCCACCTAGCTCTGTATCTATAACCTTCATACCTTGGTAAATTTCGGTATTTGACTTAAAATAACCTATAAAGCTATTTTCAACCCTTAATTTACTAACACCATAAATCCCAATTATCACAATAATAAAGCTAATAATATAAACAATATATGCCCTTTTAATGGCTATTTTCGCACACCAGTGTGTGAATTTAAAGCTATTTTCAAAGCTCATTTTTGGCTCTATTTTCTTAAGCAGTGTAAGCAAACTACCAAAGACAAAAAACGCCACAAAAAGCGATATAGAGATACTCACGCTCATCATCATTCCAAGCATAATAATAGGCTTAATATCGCTTAAACAAAGTGATAAAAATCCAATCACAGTAGTCAAAATCGCAAAAAAACATGGCTTAAATTTTGATCTAAGAGTGAGATAAACTAGCTGAATATTCGTATAATCTCTATGCTTAAAATATAGCTCACGATAAGCAACAATCAAATGTATAACAACTGATATAGTAATAATAAGCTGAAGTGCTATATAATTAGAGCTAATCACGGTAATCTCATACCCTAAAAGCCCAAACAAACCACTAGCTAAAACCACGCTTAAAAAGCAAACTATAATAGGCACAATCACAAATCTAATCTGCCTAAAAAATAGCCACAAGCAAAATCCAAGTAGTAATAATACGCCACTTCCATACACTAGCAAATCACTCTTAACAAAGCTTACCATATCATCGGCTATCATACTAATTCCGCCTAAAAATAGCTTCTCATCGCCACTATGACGCTTGATAATCTCTCTTATTTGGCTAATGGTTTGATGCTCTAAAATACGCTGAGAATCCCTATATTTTTTAAACTCACTCTCCAAATTTTCAACCATATTTTGATCTAGATTTGGCTGCTCTTTTAATCTAGCTCTTTGCTCTATAAAATTAGCATATTTCTCATCATCTTTTAAATTTACCACAATTGAAGTGGTCTTAAAATCACTACTTACGAGCGAATTTTTGTATAATGGGCTATTTGTTAGCTCCATTTTAGCAGCATTCATATCAATGCCAGCTTTGCTTAGATTTGGCACATTATCTACAAGTTCGCTCATAGTTAAATTTGGATTATTTGTTAGAAGTGGCGCTTTTAATATAGAAAATACAGAATCCACGCTTTGTAACTTCTCAAGATCGTTTGATATAGCCTCAATCTTGCTTAAGCTCTCCTTGCTTAATAGATTAGAATTTGGCTTATAGGCGATGATGAGAAAATTCTTACTCTCATAGCGTTTTACAATCTCTCTATAAATAGCTAGGTCTTTATCATTTTCTAAAAGTAAAGTTTGGGTTGAAGCATCAATCTCTAATTTATATGAAAACACCCCAATCCCAATGGATATAGCTAGGTTCAATGCCAAGACTAATTTAGGAAATAAAACTATAAATTTAAATATCTTTTTCATTTAATGGTTGTATTGTTATCTAAATTTACACTTTGCAATCTCTTTATAATCTCGTTAAAATCAGTATTTTGCGATAAATCACTAAATTGACTTCTATAGCTTTGAATTATGCTAACTCCCATAATATCTATATCATAAATTAGATAATCACTCCCATTAGCAGGGTGGAATTTAAGTATCAACGGGTAGTTTTCACTCTTATTTTTTATAATCGCATGAGCATTATATCGATTTTTATTTGTCAGCTCACCTTTTACAAACTCAATCTCTTGGTCGCTATAATATCCAAGCTTTTGAGAAAAAGATAGCTTTAAATTTGATACAAAAAGCCTTTGAAATTCATCTTGCTGGCTACTATTTAGAGCTTTATACTGCTTAGAAAGTGAGAGTTTAGCCATCAAAGAGTAATCAAAATAACCATCAAAAAGCTCAAAAATCTTAAGCGGTTTTTGCTCTTTGCTTATCTTATTATCGCTCATTATATTCAAAGCTTTTTGAAAATCCGCTCTAAGCGTATCATCAATACTTTTAAGCTCGATAGAAAAAGATATTGTGTAAATTAAAGATAGTAAAATTAAAATTCTCTTCATATTCTACTCCTGAATTTGTGCGTTTCTGCGTTGTTCATATCCATCTTTTAAGAATGCGTATAGATCGATTGTGCCGTTAGTTAGTTTATTATACAGCTCTGGATCTTTAGAACCATCATTGATTACCCGCCATGATTTTGCTATTAAATTTAGATGAAAATATCTATTTGCATTATCTGTAAATATCTCATTTGTATAGCTCATTGGATTGATAAAAAAGTCGCCACTCATACCTATTAAATCCCGCAAATTTGTCTGACCTAAAAATGGTAACACAATGGGAAATCCACCGCCAACACCCCAATAGCCAAGAGTTTGCCCTAGATCCTCATCATGCTTTTTAAGCCCATATACATTAGTAGCTACATCGCTAATTCCGCCAAAACCAACTATAGTATTAACGATAAATCTTAAGCTCTCTTCACTAGCATTTGCAAATTTAAGTTGTAATACATTATTAACTAATCTAATAGGAAAGAGTAGATTATCAAAAAAATTGCTTATAGCATCTTGAGCTGGATTTGGCATCATATAGTCATAGCCTTTAAATGTCGGTATCAACACATTTTGATAAAATATATGGTTAAATTCTGTCATAACTCTATTATACCCACTTAGCGGATCAAAGCTATCTTGAGCGATATACTCATCTTCAAATGAATCAATATCAGTAGCAAAACAGCTAATGATAAAGATAAAATTAACAAAAAAGATCCTAAGCATAAATAAGCTCCAAAAATAAAAAGTTAGTATTATATTAAACTCAACCTTAAGTTTAGTATAAACAATAAATTTACTATATTTAATCTATTTATTTTTAAATTTAGTAAAATATATGCCAATTTTTAATAAAAAAATATTATAATACACTTAAAAAATAAATTTATAAAGAGGTTTTTATGAAAGCACGAATAAATCTTGAGCTAATTTTAAACGATGAAGTGGTGCTTTTGCCAAAACATATTAAGCTTCTAAAAGCTCTAGATGAGACTAGAAGTATTACCAAAGCTGCAACTGTAGTGGATATATCATACAAAAACGCTTGGGATTGCCTAGATTTAATCAATTCCAAAGCCGATGAGCCACTCATTCTAAGGGTTGATGGCAAGAGAAAAAATAGCGGTAGTGAGCTAAGCCAATACGCAAAAGATATAATAGATAAATATGATGCAATCTTAAAGGCTCAAAACCACTTTCTAAATGAAATTTGTAATGATTTAGATGGCGATATTATAAGTAACTTAAAGGGGATAAATATGAAACTAAGCGCTAGAAATCAGCTCCAAGCTACAATCACAGATATTGAAATTGGTGCGGTAAATGCCCAAATCACCGCTAAATTAAGCGATGGAGTGTTACTAAAATCCATAATCACAATAGATAGCCAAAAAGAGTTAAATTTAGAAGTTGGCAAGGAGATTATCTTTGTTTTTAAAGCCTCAAGCGTGATTTTAGCTAAAACTGATGATAAAGAGTTAAAAATTTCAGCAGCAAATAAACTAAAAGGCAAGGTTACTCAAGCAACCTTAGGTGCGGTAAATGCGAAAATTTCTGTAAATATAGGTCATAACCAAATAATCCACGCAATAATCACAAATGAATCAGCTCAAGATATGAGAATTAATGTAGGCGATGAAGTTGAGCTATTTATAAAAGCTAGCCATATAATTATCGCTACACAAGCCTAATTTACACAATTTAATCTAGCTAAATTTTGGCTAGGTTAGCTATCTTTAAAATATAAATATATAATTTATATGTATAAATATCATTTTATTTATCGCATATTTACTATTTAATCATATAATTTTGAAGTATAAATTTAAAATATAAAGGATAAATAGTGAGAACACTTCTACTTATTCTAGCCTTTGTGATTTGCTCTTTTGCTTCAAACCTTAATGTCGCCGCTGCGGCAAATACTGCTTATGTCCTTGAAGAGACAAAGCGTGAATTTATCAAGATTCACCCAGACGCTAAGATCAACATCACACTAGGCTCAAGCGGCAAATTAGTAGCTCAAATAAAAAATGGAGCCCCATTTGATCTATTTTTAAGTGCTAATACCAGCTTTGCTGATACCTTATACAAAGATGGCTTCGCAGTAGATAAACCACAAATATACACTAGCGGAAGCGTAGCAATACTAAGCGTAAGAGGCTATGAGCCAAGTCTAAACTCACTACAAAACAAAGATATAAAAACAATAATAATCGCAAATCCTAAAACCGCACCATATGGAGCCGCCACAATCGAGGCTTTAAAAAATGCTGGAATTTATGATGAAATAAAGCATAAAATCATAGAATCAAATAGCATAGGAGATGCTCTAAATCAAACTATAAAAGCTGGAGATATAGGATTTGTAGCAGCTAGCGCTCTAAAGGCTAAGCAAATGCTACAATATACCAACTACTCTATCCTTGATAGCTCACTTCATACTAGCATAGACCAAGCGATGGTAATTTTAAATAACGGCAAAGATAATAAACTAGCTAAGGCGTTTTATGACTTTATTCTAAGCAAAACCGCTCAAGATATATTTGCTAAATTTGGGTATAAATCAATCGACTAGGCTAAATTATGATTAATTTCCACTGCCAAAAATCATTTAATGGATTTGAGCTTGATGCGAAATTTAGTGTAGAAAATGGTGAATTTGTCGCACTATATGGCAAGAGTGGTAGTGGTAAAAGCACGATATTAAGGCTACTTGCTGGATTTGATAAGCCAAATAGCGGAGTAATTAGTAATAATGAGCAAATTTATTATAATAAAGATATATTCTTACCACCACAAAAGCGAAATATAGGCTATCTTTTTCAAGATTATGCCCTATTTCCTAATATGAGTGTAATGCAAAATCTACTATTTGCTAAAAATGATATTAAATTTGCCACTGAATTGCTTGAATTAACCCAGCTTTTAGAGCTTAAAAATGTCTATCCCCATACTCTCTCAGGCGGTCAAAAGCAACGCACAGCCTTAGCAAGGGCTTTGATGAGACGCCCTAAACTACTGCTTTTAGATGAGCCGTTATCTGCTTTGGATACAAATTTACGCACTAAACTCCAAGAGTATCTAAGCCAAATTCACAAAAAATATGGTATGAGTATAATCATAGTTAGCCATGATAAAAATGAGATTTATAGACTTGCAAGCCATGTATTTATAGTAGATAGTGGCAAAATTATCCAAAGTGGCTCGCCAAAAGAGCTGTTTTTAAACTCAAATTCGCACCAAAATATCGATTTTCTAGCCACGATTTTAGAGATTAATCAAAACTTAATCACTTGCGAATATGCAAATCAAATTTACCAAATCACCTTACCAAATAGCCTAAATAGCCTAAAAATCGGCGATACCATCACTCTAAGCACACAAATATCAAATCTAAAGGTTACTATATGATAGATTGGACGCCACTACTATTATCATTTAAATTAGCTTTAATAACAACAATTATACTATTTATCATCTGCTTATTTTTTGCTTATATTGTGGCTAGGTGTGAATTTAGATTAAAGCCCGTTATCGAAAGTGTAATATCATTGCCACTTGTGCTGCCGCCATCGGTGCTTGGATTTTATATCTTAATACTTCTATCTCCATACTCATTTTTGGGTGAATTTATGCAAAAGTATTTTGATATTAGACTTGTTTTTAACTTTACTGGCCTTGTAATTGCTAGCTGTATCTACTCATTGCCATTTATGTTTTCACCCATATTATCAGGGTTTAAATCCCTGCCAAATTCGCTTATAGAGGCTAGTTATAGCCTTGGTAAAGGCAAGATTACTACCTTGTTTTGCGTAGCTATGCCAAATATCAAGCCATCGCTACTAAGTGCGATTATCATTAGTTTTGCTCATACTTTAGGCGAATTTGGAGTAATTTTGATGATTGGTGGGAGCATTGATGGAGAGACTAAGGTTGCTAGTATTGCTATTTATGATGCTGTTGAGATACTAGACTATAAACTAGCACATATATACTCAGCCATTATGCTAATAATCAGCTTTGTTGTGCTGTTTTTAGTCTATTTTATAAACCAAAAAATAGAGAAAAAGTAGTATAATAATCAAATTTATTTTAAAGGAATTTGATGAAAAATATATTTTTTTCTCTGATAATTAGCCTAATATTTTTAGGTTGTGGTAGTCCTGCTTTTACTAGCTATCTTGCTACTTCTAATCCCATTTTTATAACTGAAAATATCAAGGGCAAAAGTTTTAGCATATATTCACAAAACTTAACTGAAAATTTCGATATCAATCTAAGCTCTGCCCTAATCCAAAATGGCTATAAAAAAGCTGATAAAAATCCAGATATTACAATCAAAGTAGCCTTAAATTACCTAAGGCAAAATAGCGATATTAAAAATAATAATTTTATGGAATTTGGCTTTGGAAGTGGCGGTTTTAGACATATTGGCTTTGGAAGTGGGTTTGGCAATGGATATGAGAGTGAGTATTTTTACGACGCTCAAGCCTCGCTATATATCGCTATTAAAGATGGCAAAGATTATCAAACAAATTTAAATTTACAAAGTCAAAAATCTAGCTTTAGCTACTCACAATCTCAAGCTACAGAGGATTTTCAATCCAAAATAATAGCTAAGATTGTAGAGATTTTAAATGGCTTTTAGGCTGATATTCTAAAGCCATTTAAAATGATTAAAATAATATATTTTTTAACATTAAAATAAACATAATTATATATAGCCCTAGAGCCAACCTTTTTTGAGTTATTTTATCAATTTTATGACCAAATTTAACACCAAAATAGACCCCAATTATAGAGCCAATCCCAATCATCAAACCACTTTTATAATCCACTAGCCCAGCACTTCCTAAGCTAATAAGTCCAGAAAATGAGCTAAATATAACAAAAAATAGCCCAATTGATATGGCCTTTTTAATATCCATTTTCAAAAATCCCACAAATATCGGAGTTAAAAATAGAGCTCCACCAATCCCAGCAGATATAGCCACAGCACCCACAAAAACCCCCACAATAAACATTACAAATTTAGATATATCTTTTGGATTATCATTTACTACATCAGCTTGAAAAAACTTAATTATAGCCACAAAAAGTATAAAAAGCACCGCTAATTTAAGCACAATACTAGGCATATTTAAAACGATAAATCCGCTAAAACTAGCCCCCAAAAGCCCACCAATACCAACTACAATCCCATCATTTAAAACTAATTTTTTATTTTTATAATTTATATAACTACCAAACACCGCCCCCATAAACATCTGAAGCACACTAATACCAATTGCACTCTTAATATCAAAACCCAAATTTAGCAGTATCGGAACCAAAATCGTCCCCCCACCAATCCCAAAAAATCCGCTAATAAACCCCACGCCAACCCCAATAGCGACAAATAACGCAATCAAAAAATAGATAGTATCGCCAGATAAGATCATATCAACCATTTTTACACCTTAAATTTAATGCCAAATTATAGTAATCCTAAGATAAAATCTAGCTTTGAAATAGTAATTTTTAAGATTGATAAAGAAAATTTTTTGTATAATATTTTTTTAAAAAAACTTTTTGGAGCTAATATGCTTTTACTCTGTGATCCAACCATATATTTTAGAGAAATTTTACGCCAATACCCAAAATCTTATCTAGCTGAAGATGAGATGCAAGTCATCATCGGCATTGATTGCTATTATATTAGCGGAGATGATTTTACTAAATTAAATGAGAGGATTAAAAATGGCAAAAAAATCTCAAATTTTGCCGGACTTTTTGGGATTTTAAGCTACGAAGCTGTATATAAATTTGAAAAAATCGCAGATATAAAGCCATCTTTATACGAGTTCCCAATATATCATTATAGCGATGCTAAAGCATATTTACACTATGATAAACAGAGTAAAATTTATAGCTTTTATGGGGATAGCGGATACTTTAATAATCTAAAAGATATAAAGCCTTCAGCAAAATCAGATAAAAGCTATTTCTACACCATAAAAAGCGATCTAGATAGCCAAAAAACCGATTATCTAAATATGATTAAAACGGCTAAAAATTATATAAAAAATGGCGATATCTTCCAAGTAGTTTTATCTAAAACTTTAGAATTAGAAAGCGATTTTGACCCACTTGAATTTTATGAAATTTTAAAATCCCAAAATCCTAGCCCATATATGTTTTATTACCCAAGTGAATTTGGCACCATCGTAGGTAGCAGCCCTGAGCTTGTAGTAGAGATCAAAAAAGGCATAATCCACACAAGCCCAATTGCTGGAACAAGAAAACGAGGGATTGATGCTAATGAAGATGAAGCGATAAAAAAAGAGCTTTTAAGCGATGAAAAGGAGCTTAGCGAGCATAGAATGCTAATTGATCTAGCTAGAAATGATATAGGCAAATTCGCCCTTCCAAGTAGCGTAAAAGTTACAAATCCTATGCATATCAAACTATATGAGAGCGTAATGCATATTGTAAGTGATATTTACGCAGAGCTAAGTAGCTCATCAACGGCAATGGAGGCGATAACTACGATATTTCCAGCTGGAACCCTTAGCGGAAGTCCAAAGATTAGAGCAATGCAGATTATAAATGAGCTTGAAGGGCATAGTCGTGGAATTTATGGTGGTGGGATTGGATTTTGGCATTTTAATGGAGATATGCAAATGGCAATTCTCATTCGCTCAGCAATCTTCGTACCAAATTCAGACTCAAATAGCGTATTTATCGGAGCTGGTGCTGGGATAGTGTGGGATAGCGATGCTAAAAATGAGTATGAAGAAATTTGCAATAAACGAAAAAGTTGCCTAAAGATATTTGAGCAATACGCAACCAAAAGGGATAAATAATGATTTTGATGATAGATAATTACGATAGTTTTGTTTATAATATATATCAATATATTTTAGACACGACTAAAGAGCCTATAAAATGCGTAAGAAATGATGAGATTACAATTGATGAAATTAAGGCCTTAAATCCATCTAAAATTATCCTAAGTCCAGGACCAAAACACCCTAAAGATAGTGGGATTTGCCTTGATATTTTAAGAGCGAATTTAGGCATTCCTATACTTGGAATTTGCCTTGGGCATCAAGCCATTGGGCTAGTAAATGGAGCTGATATTAAGGTGCTTGATATCCCAGTTCATGGTAAAATTAGCCAAATCAAAACCCAAAACGATAGCATAATCTTTGCTGGATTACCAAGTGAATTTAATGTGATGAGATACCACTCTTTATATGTGGATAATCTCCCGCCAAACTTGCAAGCCACAGCATATAGTAGCGATGGGGTTTTAATGGCGTTAGAGGATAAGCAAAATCAAATTTTTGGGATACAATTTCACCCTGAGAGCTTCTTTAGCCAGTATGGAAAGCAGATAATTACAAATTTTCTCCTACTAAATCAAACAAAAGACGAAAGCCCTAAAAAGGCAAATTTCGCTCCATTCCTTACAAAACTCCAAAAAGGCTTTGCGCTTGATAATAGCGATTATGAGATAATTTGCAAAGAGATCTATAATAAAAATTATGATGAAATTCAGCTTGGTGCTTTGCTAGTTTTAATAAGCGAAAAATCACTATATCCAGATAGCCTTGCTGCACTTGTAAAAAATATACTAAAATACTCAACTACATATAATGATAACTCACCGATGATGGATATAGTGGGCACAGGTGGCGATGCTTTAAAAACCATTAATATCTCTACAACTTCAGCTTTCATACTAGCCTCTTTAGGCATCAAAGTAGCTAAACATGGCAACAAAGCCATAACATCTAAAAGCGGTAGTAGCGATGTTTTAAGCCAAATTGGCATAGATTTAGATAGTGATATAAAGCGTCTAAAATCTAGACTAAATAGCCAAAATTTAGCCTTTTTCCATGCTCCATACTTTCATCCTATTACAGCTTCTGTGCGTGATGTAAGATTAAGGCTTGGAGTGGGAACTGTGTTTAATATCCTTGGGCCACTTCTTAATCCAAATTTAAGCCTTAGCAATCAAGTAGTGGGAAACTATCTTGAAGAAGTTAATGGGCTAATTGCGGCTACTTTATTAAATTTAGGTCGCAAACACGCTCTTGTCGTGCATGGCATGGATGGAATGGACGAGATAAGCCTTTGTGATGAGACACTAATACACGAAGTAAAAGATGGCAAAATACTTGAGTATAAGATCACTCCAGAGCAATTTGGCTTTAATAGAGCATTTCATGCTGATATTGCTGGTGGAGATGCTAGTTATAATGCTGATATTTTAAGAGCTACGCTAAAAGGAGAGCTTGGTGGGGCTAAATTTGATATAGTGCTTTTAAATGCGATGTTTGCCCTATATGCTGCAGATGGTGCTAGCTCACCACTAGAGGCTAAAGATATAATCTTAAATGCTATAAAAAGCGGTAAAGTTTGGGAGTTTTATAAAAACTACACCGGAGATAATAGGTGAGCGAAAATACAGAGTATTTGACAAATCAACTAATTAGCTATTTGGGTAATAAAAGATCGCTTTTAGGCTCGATTGATAGCGTTGTATGCGATATAAAAAAAGAGCTTAGAAAAGATAAAATCGCCTTTGCTGATGTCTTTAGTGGAAGTGGAGTGGTCGCAAGACTGGCTAAAAAGCACTCAAATTTGATATTAGCAAATGATTTAGAAAAATACTCTTTTGTTATAAATTCATGCTATTTAGAAAATTCAGATAATGAGCTTATATCAAGCTTAAAGCAAATTCACGATAAAATTTTACAAAATTACACACCGCAAGAGAGCTTCATCAGTGAAATTTACGCCCCAAAAGATGATAAAAATATCCAAAAAGGCGAAAGAGCTTTCTACTCAAGGCAAAATGCTTTGATTTTAGGCGGTTTAAGAGATGAAATATCTAAAATTCCAACTGAATTTCAAAAATATTTTATAGCTCCACTTCTTAGCCAGGCCTCCATTCACTCAAACACCGGTGGCGTTTTTAAGGGCTTTTATAAGGATAAAGATGGCATTGGAAAATTTGGCGGTAGCGGGGAGAATGCTTTAAAGAGAATTTTAGGCAAAATAGAGCTTGAAATGCCAATTTTTTCAAATTTTAAAAGCGAATTTAAGGTATTTCAAAATGACGCTTATGAGTTTGCTAAACTAGCCCCAAGCGTCGATATAGCGTATTTTGATCCACCTTATAATCAGCACCCTTATGGATCAAACTACTTTATGCTAAATTTAATATGCGATTTTAAAGCACCAAATATAGAGCAAATCAGCAAAGTTAGCGGTATCCCAAATGATTGGAACCGCTCGAATTATAATAAAAAAGCAAAAGCAGGTAGTGAGTTTTTCACTCTTTTAAGCGAGTTTAAAGCAAAGTATTTGATAATCTCATTTAACTCAGATGGATTTATCAAAGAGAGCGAGTTTTTAACAAATTTAAATAAAATAGGCAAGGTTGAAAAAGTAAAGATCAAATACCCAACCTATAGAGCAAGTAGAAACTTAAACTCAAGGGATTTATATGTAACCGAGTATCTTTACATAGTAAAAAAGGTTATATAATGAGCCCTTTAATTAAAATTTGTGGTATCAAAACTTTAAGCGAAGCTAAAAGCGTGTGCGAGTGCGAATTTAAGGGTAAAAGAGTGGATTTTATCGGGCTAATTTTTGCTGAGAGTAAAAGAAAAATTAGCAAAGAAATGGCTAAAAATATAGCGGATTTGGCTCATAAATTTGGTATAAAAGCCGTTGGCGTTTTTGCTAAAATACCATTTGATGAAGTGGCAAAAATAGTGAAATTTGCGGATTTAGACACCATTCAAATCTATGAAAAAGTAGATGATAAAACTAAATTTGATTGTGAGGTGTGGCAAGTTTTTAGCGTAGGAGAGAGTTTGCCAAAGCCTGAAGGGAGCTATGATAAAATATTATTTGATACAAAAGGGGATAAGATTGGTGGAAATGGGGTTAAATTTAACTGGGATTTGCTAAAAAATTTAGATATCAAATTTGGTCTAGCTGGTGGAATCGGCGTAGAAAATTTAAAAGAAGCAATAAAGCTTAAACCAAATTTAATTGATATAAATAGCAAAATAGAAGATGAATTTGGAATAAAAGATAGCGATAAAGTAATGGAAATTTTAAAAATAGTTAGCTTAGGAGATTTAAAATGAACGCAAAAGCATATTTTGGCAAATATGGCGGACAATTCGTCCCTGAAACCGTGATGAGCGCCCTAATGGAGCTTGAAGAGGCCTATGAAAAGATCGCAAAGAGCGATGAATTTAAATCTGAATTAAACGCCCTTTTAAAAGATTATGTCGGCAGACCAAGCCCCATGTATCACGCCAAAAGATTAAGCGAGCACTATGGGCATAATATATATTTAAAAAGAGAGGATTTAAACCACACAGGAGCTCACAAGATAAATAACGCTCTAGCCCAAGCACTTCTTGCTAAAAAGATGGGTAAGACAAAGGTTTTAGCTGAAACGGGCGCTGGTCAGCACGGAGTAGCCACTGCAACAGCAGCGGCACTTCTAGGGCTAGAGTGCGATGTATATATGGGGCAGTGCGATACCAAAAGACAAGCCTTAAATGTATATAAAATGCAGCTTTTAGGAGCCAATGTAGTACCTATTAGCGATGGGCTTGGCACACTAAAAGAGGCCACCACAGCAGCCATTCAAGCATGGGTAAATGAGATAGAGAGTAGATTTTATGTTATAGGTTCAGCCGTTGGCCCTCACCCATACCCAATGATAGTTAGAGATTTCCAAAGCGTAATCGGCTCTGAAGCCAAAGCCCAATTAGATGAAAAAGGCGTTAAGCCAGATTATATCATAGCTTGTGTGGGTGGTGGGAGCAATGCTATAGGTATATTTTCAGCATTTTTAGATGATCCTAGCGTAAATATCATAGGCGTTGAAGCTGCAGGTCTTGGTATAGAGACCAAATACCACGCAGCCACTTTAACCAAAGGCACCAAAGGGATAATCCACGGCATGAAAACCATAGTATTACAAGATGAATTTGGAATGATTTTGCCAGTTCATAGCATAAGCGCAGGACTTGACTATCCAGGGGTTGGACCAGAGCATGCCCACTTACAAGATATAGGCAGAGTAAGCTACTACGCCGTAAGCGATGATGAGTGCGTAAATGCCCTAAGACTTCTTTCAAGATTAGAAGGGATAATACCAGCTATTGAGAGCTCACACGCCCTAGCTTACCTTGATAAGCTCTGCCCTACTCTAAATAAACGCTCAAATATCGTAGTAAATGTAAGCGGTCGGGGCGATAAGGATATGAATACCATAATGGAGTATAAAAAAGGAACAATCTATGGATAAGATACAAAAAGCATTTAATGATAAAAAGGCAAATATAGGCTATATAGTGGCTGGGTATCCAAATTTAGAATATACAAAAGAGTTTTTGAATTTACTAGATGAGAGTTGCCTTGATATTTTAGAGATTGGAATTCCATATTCTGATCCGTTAGCTGATGGCAAACTCATAGCAAATGCGGCTTTTGAGGCTTGCCAAAATGGAGTTACTACAAATAGCGTATTTGATATATTAAAAGAGATTAAAACCAAAAAAGCTTTAGTATTTTTGGTATATTATAATATCATTTTAAGCTACGGCGAAGATAGATTTTTACAAGATAGCAAGGAGTGTGGTATCAGCGGTATTTTAGTTCCTGATATGCCATATGAAGAGAGCAAGGAATTTGCTAGTAAATGCCAAAAACACGGTATCTCGCTCATAAGATTAATCGCCCCTACAAGTGCTAACCGCAGTAAAGAGATCGCTAGTAATGCAGATGGCTTTATCTATGCTGTAGGATCTCTAGGCGTAACTGGCGGAGAGCAAAGCTCAATTGATAGATTAAAAGATATGATTAAATCTATAAAAGATAGTAGTAAATTGCCAGTTGCAATTGGCTTTGGGGTTAAAAATTCTCAAGATGTCAAAGCGATCAAAGAGTATGCAGATGGTGCGATCATAGGCACAAAAATTGTAGAGATAACAAGCAAATTTGACCCACAAACCGCTCATAAAAAGATAAAAGAGTTATTTGAATAGATAGCAATTTGGCTAAATTTAATAATCACAAATTTAGCCAAAAAATTTATAAATAATCTCTTTTAAAGTTAAATTTTGTATAATACTACCCAAAACTTAAGGAGATTATAATGCTAAATGCTATTAATTACGCTACTAAACACTTTTGCACTGATATCTTTGGATATAAATTAGAAGAGGGAAAAAGCCTAGGCAAAGACCTATATGGTGCTAGTATTCCTATATACAAAGATGGCGAAGAGATCCAATTTTATCTATATTTTAAAAAAGAGACTTTAGAGCTTTTTGTAGATAAGCTATTTAATAAAGAAGAGGGTAAAAAAACAGATTTAGGTGATTTAAGCAGAGAAGTTGCTAATCAAATCGTAGGATATGCAAAAAATCTACTAAATGATAACAATAATGGAACTTATAAGCTTGGAACGCCTGAATTTCTAGGTAAAGTTGAGAGATTTCCAGTCAGACTTGAAAAATCTCAAATATTTAAAATGAAAAATAAAACATTTAAAATAGGCTATAAAAAAGCATGAATGATGAAGGTCTAAGCCCAAATGGGCTATTTCACGGCTATGATGAACTACTTGATATAGGCGTGGAGTTTATAAGCGATCTTGGCATGACGACAATTAGCGTAAGGGAGCTTTTAAAGCTAGAAGTTGGCTCCGTTATAGACCTAGAAAAACCAGCCGGAGAGAGCGTGGAGCTATTTATAAACAATAGAATATTTGGTAAAGGCGAGGTAATGGTATATGAAAAAAATCTCGCCATTCGTATAAATGAGATCTTAGACTCAAAATCTGTAATCCAATATTTCAAAAGAGAGCAATTATGAAAATTTGGCTTTTAATAGCATTAGCGTTACCGCTTTGGGCTGTAAATTTGCTTACTCATAATATTTATCAAAGAGATGAGAGAATTGATATTATGCTAAGCTTTGACGCGCCATATAATGGCACGATAAAGCAGCAAAACAACCCCCAAACCATCAATATAATATTAAGCGATGTAAATACAAAAGATAAAATAAATAAAGAGATAAAATCCAATATCTTACAAAATATCAATATCTCTTCAATTAATAACGCTACAACTCTAGAGCTAAAATCTCAAAAACCAATATCTATAATAGCCTCTAAAACAAGTGATAAATTTGGACTTCGTATCCGCATAACACCTAAGGCAAATCAGCCACAAAACTCAGTTAAAAACACGCCAAAAGAGCAGCCATCGCTATCTAATATACCGACCAAAAAGGATAATCAAGATAGCTTATATACAAACTATATTATAGTGATTTTAGTGCTTTTTGCGATGTTTGTATTTGCTATGTATATAAAAACCAAATACGCTAAGAAAAATTTAAAATCCACTAAATCAAACAAAGTAGATCAAACAGCAAAGATTGAGCCATTTGAGTTATCTACTCCCAAAAATTCATTAAATCAAAGCGGTAATTTAAGCCGGAATTTAGATAATGAGAGCGTAGATATTATATATGAAAAGCCACTAGATACACAAAATAAGGTAGTTTTACTAAACTATGAAAATCAAAAATATCTAGTATTAGTCGGAAGCTCAAATGTGCTTTTGGATAAATTTGGTGAAGAGAAAATAAAGACAAAAGATGATTTTGAGCTATTTTTCGAAGAGAATAAACAAAAGCTTAGTGGCTACTTGCAAGAGCGTAAAAACGCTATAAGTAGATACAAAGATATGATGGATAAAGAGTAAATTTAAAATAAAGGAAAAAAATGAGTATCAAAAATTTAGATGAATTAAAAAAATTTACAGGTGAGATTCGCTCCAAAGCTGGGTATAAAGACCCAATGGCATTTGCAATTGGTAGAAGCATTAAAGGTAAATCTGGCAAGACAATTAGCGTAAATTACGCAGTTGTAAATATGAATGAAAACTACGCAAGTGCGGCTATATTGAGCTGGGCAATTGAGAAAAATGGGATAAAAATCGATAATAGCACAAGCGAATTTGTAGCGCCAATTAGCTCAGCTATTATAGCAGATGCTCTGGGTATTTTTGATTTTTTAATTAATGAGTGTGAAGGCGATAAGCACAAAAATATCCAAAATCTACTAGTTATAGATGAGATTTTAAATGATGACGAAATGGACAATGATGCTGAGTTTGTAGTTACATTTTTATATAGCGATGAAGCGCCTAAGAGCGTTGAAGCTGTCTATTTGAAACTATATCTTCTATCATTAAATAAAGCTGAAATTAGAAGTTTAAATCTAAATGGAGCCTTTGGGTTATTACCAAATTTAGCTTGGGATAGCGATGGAAATCCGCATGAATTAGACCATTTAAGAGAGAATGAAATTTGGCTTAAAATGAAAGGCTGGTATCCAAATATCATTAGCGTAGATAAATTCCCACGCTATCTAAACCACATAATTCCAAGCGACAACACTAGAATACTAGATAGCTCAAAAGTTAGAATGGGAGCAGTTTTAGCCCCTGGTACTACCATAATGCCTGGTGCGTCTTATGTCAATTTCAACTCTGGAACCACTGGTGCGGTAATGGTAGAGGGTAGAATATCAAGCTCGGTTAAGGTAGGCGATGGAAGCGATATAGGCGGTGGAGCTAGTATTTTAGGCGTATTAAGTGGGACAAATGGCAATCCAATTAGCATAGGAAAAAGATGTTTATTAGGTGCTAACTCAGTAACAGGCGTGCCACTTGGCGATGATTGTATAGTAGATGCTGGGATAGCTATTTTAGAAGGCACAAAAGTCTATATAAATGATAAAGAAGCCCTTAAAAAGGTAAATCCTGAATTTGAGTTTGATAAAGATATTTATAAAGCACTTGAACTAGCTAATCTTAATGGAATTCACTACCGCCAAAATAGCCAAACAGGTCAAATCACGGCTAATATTAGCAAAAGAGCTATTAAATTAAATTCCGATCTACACTAAGGGGGCAAAATGGTTGAAATCAAGGGCTTAACTCATCGTTTTGGCTCGCAACTGCTCTTTGAAGATGTGAATTTAAAGCTAAATTCGCACAACAGATATGGTCTAATCGGAGCTAATGGCGCTGGGAAATCTACATTTTTAAAGATTTTAAGCGGTCAAATCGAACACACTAGCGGTGAAATCATCATAGAATCTAATAAAAAAATTGGCGTCTTAGGTCAAGATCAATTTGCTTTTGAAGATTTCACCTTAAAAGACGCTGTTTTGTGGGGAAATAAGAGATTATATGATGCGATAAAAGAGAAAGAGAAGCTCTATTTAAGCGAAGAATTCACAGATGAGATCAATGAACGCCTTAGCGAACTTGAGATCATCAGTGCTGAAGAAGATCCAACCTATGAGTATGAAACTAGAATAGAAAAAATTTTAAGCTCGCTTGGATTGCATGAGTATGATAAGCTAATGAGCCAAATCGAAAGTAGCGATAAAGTTAAGGTATTATTAGCTCAAGTGCTATTTCCTAGACCTGATATTTTATTTCTTGATGAGCCTACAAATAACCTTGATATAGATGCTATTGCTTGGTTAGAAAGAGAGCTAATCAACCATGAAGGCACACTAGTTGTAATCAGCCACGATAGACACTTTTTAAATAGGGTTTGTACTCATATTTTAGATGTGGATTTTAGGCAAATTAGGGAATTTAGTGGTAACTATGATGACTGGTATATCGCAGCAAATTTAGTAGCTAAACAAGCCCAGATGGAGCGTGATAAAAAGCTAAAAGAGCGTGAAGAACTAGAGAAATTCATAGCTAGATTTAGTGCCAATGCAAGCAAAGCAAAGCAAGCCACAAGTAGAGCCAAACAGCTTGAGAAGCTCCAAATTAATGAGATCAAAACATCTAGTCGCCGTGATCCTAGTATTTTATTTCGAACCAATCGTGATATAGGCAATGAGCTAATCGAGCTAATCTCAGTAAGCAAAAAATTTGATGAAAATGTGATTTTAGATAATTTTAATTTTAAAATGAATAAGGGGGATAAGGTCGCTATCATCGGCACAAATGGCGTAGGCAAATCCACCTTATGTAAAATCATAATGGGCCAACTAGAAGCAAGTAGCGGTAATGTCCGTATCGGTGCTACCATAGAGCTGGGCTATTTTGCTCAAGATAGCTCAAGTAAAATCACAGGCAACCTAAAATTATACGAGTGGCTCCAAGACTCCAAAAATAAAGATCTAGATGAGATACGCAAATGTCTAGGTAGAATGCTATTTAGTGGCACCGAGCAAGAAAAGGAAGTAGGCAGTCTAAGTGGTGGGGAAAAGCACCGCTTAATGCTATCAAAACTTATGCTACAAAGAGCAAATTTATTAATATTAGATGAGCCAAATAACCATCTTGATCTTGAAGCCATCATCGCTTTGGGTGAGGCACTTTATAATTTTAGCGGTAGCTGTATCTGCGTAAGCCACGATAGAGAGCTTATAGATGCATTTGCTAATAGAATTTTACACCTAAAAGGCAATGCAGAGATAGTGGATTTCAAAGGGACTTATGAGGAGTATAGAGCGTATTGCGGATTGGATGAGAAATGATCCAAATTTGGCTTAATTCAAATTTAATTAGCATTGATGATGGCTCTAACCTTGCTAAGCTTATAAAACTACAAGGCTATGAAGAGAGCAGAGTCGCTGTTGAAGTAGATATGCAAATAGTCCCAAGGAGTGCTTGGGGCGAATTTAGCATTAAAGATGGAATGAAAATCGAGATTGTAGAGTTTGTCGGCGGTGGCTAAAATAGCCTAAATTTATAGATATTATGGTATTTGCGATGGCTTTTTGGGGTTGGTTTGTGGTATAATTTGCAACGGTCTTGTGTTGCTTCTTAATGATGGGAATAGATAAGTTTCAAACCGAGTTGGTTTATGGTATAATTTGCAACTAAAACTGCTGGGTTACTAGCTCTTTTTACGGCTCAAGTTTCAAACCGAGTTGGTTTATGGTATAATTTGCAACTAATACTCTTAAAAAGGTATCTTAATACTCTTAAAAGTTTCAAACCGAGTTGGTTTATGGTATAATTTGCAACACTTCCAAATTTAACCCATTTTATGGGTATTTGGTAGCGGTAAAGGGGTTTAAATTTTCCACTTTTAAAAAAATTGCTAAAATAGGCAAATTTGTGGAAAAATTTAGATATAATTCGATTTGCAAATTATACTACAAATCAACTCTTTAGCGTTTGAAATCACCTAAAGGTATTAATAGACCTGGGCAACTGCCTTTGGCACCCCAGGTAGTTTATCAAATTTATGACCTTTTAGACTAAATTTATTTAAAGCATCATAAGTATTTTTAAAGGTTTTAAATGCGTGAATTATCTATAAATGTGGATATGGGAGCAGCAAATAACGGCGTATTTATAGTAAATACCGATGAAGATTCTATACTTTATAAAAAAGCATTTAATCTATATTTTGATAAACAATTACAATTTTCTAAAAGCGATAGAACAGCGCGCCGCCATACTAGGCGCAGTTATGATAGGGATAGATTTATTCTTAGGCTTATTGGCGAGATTTTACCTATTAAAATGCTAAATAAAGAGCAAATAGAGATGATTTATGGGCTTTTTAAAAATCGTGGCTTTAATTATCATAATATTGAATTTGATGAGAATTTAGATGATGAAGTGGCGGAATTTTTAAGCAAATTAGATGGATATATATTTGGGGCTAGTAAGAGCAAGGATGAATTTGAAAAAATATTAAACGAGGTGGTTGTAGATCACTCAAATAGCGAAATTTTAGAGATATTAGATACTCAAAGCTGTATTCTAAATAGCATAGATAAGAGCAATAAAAATGTATTAAAGGCTAGTAAGAGTATATTTAGCTTAATTCAAAGTATCCGCAATGAAATTTCTAAAAATAATAAACACCGCACTAGCTATCTAAAAGATATTAAAGATATAATAAATAATAAATGCGAATTTATAACTCAAAAAAGCGATAAATTTGATAATTTAAATGAATTTTATAATTTTGTAGGAAATATCTCAAATTTGCAAACTAGAGTTTTGCGAAGATATTTTAACTCTAAATTTAATGCTGAATTTGATGATGAAAAACTTAAGATAAATTTAATAAGAAATATAAACTATATGGAGTATATAGATAAAAAGAGCGATAAAGAAAAAATGCTAAATACTCTAAATCAAAAATCTGCATTAGAGTATCTAAAGAGCATTGACCCTATAATCACTATTCCACCATATGAAAATCGTAAAAACAAAAATCCACAAAAGTGTAATACGCTACAAATAAATAGCGATAAAATCACTGCTAATTTGCTTAGTGCTACTTATAAAATTTTAAAAAGCGATGATTTTGTGCATATATTGCGAGATGAAAATGGCCAGATAGCAAGCGTTATAAAAGATTGCGATATAGCCAAATATCTCCAAAGAATATTAGATGTATCAAAAGATAGTCTAATGGATACAAGTCTATATCCAAGAACTCTTGATAATAATCCAAAAATCTTTGCTGATACATTTAGGCTAAATAGCGATGAATTAAGGGAATTTAAAGATTTTGCTAAGCGGTATTATGATGAAGTAGATAATGCTAAAAAGGGGATAATATCTGCTAATTTACTAATCCCATGTGGTAAAAATACACCTCATAAAAATGGAAATAAGAGTGAGTTAGTTTCGGCACTTTTTGGTAGGCATATTACTAATGATGATTTGGTGAATTTAGAAAAATTTATGCTAGAAAATAAGATTAAGGGAAATAAGAGTTATAAAGGATTTTTTGAAGATTTAAATCAATTAAAAAAGAGCTATCAAAATGGCTTTTATCATAAGCTAAATAGCGATGAAATCGGCGATAAAGATATAAAATCCATTTTAGAATTATACCCAAAAGTTATCCAAAATATAAGCAATCATAATCAAATTTTTGAGTTTAAAACTCCGCTTGATCAAAATAATCTAAACACAAATATAAATTATTTAAGTCAATTAGGCGAGATAATATATGATGAAAAAAATCGTGGTTTTTTAAAAACTTGCAAATGTCATACACTAGAAAATTTAATTCGCTCCGGCTCAAAAACGGCTATTTGTACCCGTTTGCCATCTAATTCAGCTAGGCTTATAAATGGCAAAATTGAGATGTATCTAAATCGCTTAGCTTACGAGATTAGCACTGCGATAGAGACTGAAAGCTTAAAAGATATTAAGCGTATAAATATTAATGTAGAGATGAATAAATTTAGCTTTGAAAATAACGCTTATGATTTAAAATTAATAAGCAAACGCCAAAAACCAAAGGATCTAATATGTCCATATTCAGGTCAAAAGATAGATCTTACTAATTGTGAATATGACCATATTTTACCACGATCAAAGGCACTATACAACTCTAAGGCAAATCTTATTTGTAGTAGCTCTACAGCCAACTTACAAAAAGGCAATCAAAACTACACCTTAGAAAATTTACATCAAGATTACCTAGAGTCAATCTATAAAATTATAAAAATTAAAAATCTTGATGAGTTTAAGCATTTTATAGATGATAAGATAAAAAATATAGATATAAATAAATTTACAAATTACGATAATCTTAATAGCTTTGAGCAAATTGCCCTTAGACATGCTCTATTTTACAAGGGTTCAAATAGTTTTAATAAAGCACTTGAAATTTTAAAATTAGATAGGATAAAAACGCATTCTAATGGAACTCAAAAGAGATTTGTAAATATATTAATACAAAAGATAAAAGATAGGTTAGCTAAACTAAATTTAAGTAGCGATATCGAATTTAGCGTTAATTTCATCAATGCAGAACTAGTAAGTGCAATCAGAAATGAATTAAGCAAAGAAGATAAAGAGCTACAAAAAGCCAAAATTCAAGATAGTCATAGCCACTGCATTGATGCTAGTATAGTATTTTATTACGCTAATAGCAAACTTATAAATAACTCAAAAGGTCAGCGTGAATTTAAGTATGATTATAATCATATTAGGCCAGAGTATAGCAATAAAATAACTATGCAAAGTAAAAAATATCTAGAATTAAACTCTAATAAAATAGCTCGTAAAAAGCTATTTGATGATGGTGTGTATTCGCTAGTTTATGAAAATACTAATATATTAAAAGATAAAGAATTTAATATCTTGCTTGATCTTGGGCTTTTGCATACTAAAGAAAATGGCAAAAAGGTTGCTATAACTAGTGATTTTAAATCAGGTAAATTTTATATAAGCACACATAAAGTTTTTGATTTATTATTTAAAGCCTTTAATGATGGCGATATTAAATTATTAAATAAACTCAAATTTCTAGATAATCATCTATCTTTTTATATACGAAAAGATATATTTGCTATTATAAAAGATAAAGATAAAAGTAGTATGTTTTTTACCAATGAAAATAAGCTAAAAACTCCAGATGAAAAAATAAAAACAAAAAATATTGATAAATTCTACCATATCTTACAAGCTAATGAAAGCAAGATTATAGAGATAAAAGATGGTAAAAACATATTAAAACATCAAGAGATAAAAGAGCTGTTTAAAGAGTGTTTTTATACCAAACAAGCCAAAAGAAGTAGAAACAGATCTCGTATAATCTACTCTTTGCCTATAAAAACAAGTTCTAAATATATTATAAGGAAAAATGGCGGATATGCTGGACTTAGCAATTCAGATATAGCTACTAAAACATATATAGATTTAGATAATAAAAATATAATCAAAATTCCATTTTTTAGCAAAAATATACTGCCTTGTAAAATAGCAGATATTATAAATATAATTAAATTAAAATCTAAAAATATAAAGCAAATTTATAAACTTCCAATAACTAAAAATCTCCCATCAGCCATCACAAAACTTGAGTTTATAATCTCTCAAGCTAATAGACACGATATAGAGGTTGAATTTGATAAAAGCCAAATTGGAGATTATAATTTACTTGACCAAACTAGTCGTGATGAGTTTATAGATAAATATTTAAATGGTGAATTTAAAGAGCTACTAGGAGAGCCAAGAGATAAGAAAATAACTATAATTAAAGATACAAAAGATAGTCTAATAATCGCATACTGTGTAAAACAAACATCGGCTATAAATAAAAAAATAATGATAGATAATTTAATCGATGAAACATCTAGTTCTTAATAGTTTTGGGCTATTTTTAGGATTAAAATCTCAAAGAATTATAATATATCAAAACAAAGAGATTATAAAAGAGATAGCCCTTAAAACATTAAAAACTATATCTATAAATTCAAATGGCATAACTATTTCTAGCGATTTGATTTTTGCTTGTAGTATGCGTGGAATAAAGATATTTTTTCAAAATTTCAACACATTTAGCGCTACACATGCTCTATATGAGCACAAAGGGGTAAATATCTTAAAGCAACAATTTGCCTCTAAAGAAAATGCCAAGGGGTTAAGTTTAGCCAAAGAATTAATAATTGGTAAGATTAAAAATCAACGCTCGACTATTTTATATTTTTCTAGAAATCAAGAATTTAGGTCAAAAGATATAACTATTCAAAGCTTGGATAAGGCGATCAATATGCTAAGAAACTTACAAATAAAAGATATAAATGAAATTTTCACCATAGAAGCAAATGCCGCTAGTAGATATTTTGATTTTCTTAAGCTTAACTCATTTTTGCCTGATAGCTTTGAGCATCGCACTAAAAAAGAAAGCACAGAAATCACAAATCAAGCGTTAAATTACGGCTATGCCATACTGTTAAATATAGTTTATAAGAGTATAATAAATGCTGGATTAAATCCATATTTTGGGGTTTTACACACTATGCGAAGCTCCAAACCATCTTTAGCACTGGATATTATGGAGGAGTATAGAAGTTTTGTCGTAGATAGAAATATCATCAAAATTCGCTCACTATTAAAAGGCGAATTTAATATGCAAATAAAAAAGTTAGTAGCATCAAATATATTAAATTCACTAAACAAAAAATTGATATACAACCATAAAAAGCTCACCTTAGAGAGCATTATCCAGCGTCAAATTTATAAAATTTCAGCATATTTTTGCGGCGATACTAGGTATAAATCTTATATATTTAGGTGGTAAATGCGATATTTAATCTGCTATGATATAGAAGATAATAAAAACCGAACCAAGCTTTTTGAGAGATTAAAGGATTTTAATCTTTTGCCTGTGCAAAAATCAGTCTTTTATGGCGAGTTAAGCAAAGCTGATAAAATCGCTATTAAAGCACTTTTGCATAGACATTGCTCAAAGAGCGATAAGGCTATTATAACTTCTGTAAATTTAGATATCGATGATACCTTAGGTTATAGTAAAGAGTATTTTAAGAGTAAATCATATGAGATTATTTAGATGATTTTAATAAGTCATATTCGGCAATTTATATTTTGCCCTAGAATTTTATACTTTTATACATTTTGTGATATTAAGCCACTATATCCAGAGTATGTCAGCCTAGGCACACAATACCATAATAGACAAAATGAGCTATTTAAAAGTAGAAAATTTCTTAAATTTAAACTACCAATTATAAAAGTATATAATAATTTATATCTACAAGATTTATCTATGAGCGGTATAGCAGATTTAGTAATAGAGTGCAAAGATGAAATTATAGTAGCAGAATATAAAAATCAAAATAAACCCATATTAAGCACTGGAGCCAAAATGCAGCTCATAGCATACTCAATATTAGCCAGTAAATATCTTAATAAGCCGTTTTCTAAAATAATGTTGATTTGTAGCAATAATCTTAAATTTAAAATATTTGATATTACAAATGATGATTTAATCAAATTTGATAAGGTTATAAACAGTATTAAAAAGATGATAGATCAAGAGATTTTTCCACATAGTAATGCTAGTATAGCAGCGTGTATACAGTGTGAATTTAAGAACTATTGCGATGATAGAGAGTAGATACCTGGGGTGCAGTTGCCCAGGTCTATTAATACCTTTATGTGAACGCTAAAGAGTTGGTTTGTAGTATAATTTGCAAAGTAGGATTTATCTAAATTTTTCCACAAATTTGCCTATTTTAGCAATTTTTTAAAAGTGGAGAAATTAAACCCCTTTACCGCTACCAAATACCCATAAAATAGGCTAAATTTGATTCTTGCCAATTATACCATAAACCAACTCGGTTTGAAACTGTTGATTAATAAATCCTTAAAAATTATCAAATGAGTTTTGGATTGGATGGTCTTTTTTGATAAGTTCTTCTATAGTTGCGTATAACTTATTTGTAAAATTATAGCTAACAAATTTTCCTTTGGATCGTTTTTCAATAAAATATTTTTTGTATTCATCTGCTGGGATATATTTGTCATTTTCATCTTTTTTAACTATTTTATTTTTTACTAAAAACTCATTAAATTTTTTAGTATTTTTCAAATTTGGGTTATCAGGATTTGATTGCCTAAGCAATTCAATAAATTTTTCTTTTTTAATTCCTGTATTCTCGGTGTATATATTTTCAATATTATTTTTAAAATTATCTTCTTTTGAATTACAATACTTTTGAGATTTTGTCAAACATACTTTGACAAATTTTTTTGCGTTTAATGCACGCATTATATTTTCATAACTGCCGCTACTCTTTTCATCCCATATTACAAAAGAATAAGTGCAGTATTCTGTCATTTTTATATCTTTTCGTGTTAATTTTTCTATTTCTGTTTTATCTTGTTCTTGAATATTTACTTTTTTTGTTTTAAAATCTGGATCTACCAAATTTCTTGGTTCATCACCTATGTAGCATACTGTGATATTATCATAATTTTTTCTATTACAATATTCTTGAATTAATGTATCTATACCAGCAGCATCTCCAACCAAAATTTCAAAATTATTATAAATTATTTTATCTAAGGTTTCTTTAGCTATATCGGGTAATTTTTTTATAGATATTGACCCAGAAATAAAAACTTTTTCATTATTCATCTTTTGCTCCTAGTTTTTGTAAAGCATAAAGCATACACATTATTAACTTCACCTTGTGTATAAAGTGTTTTTGTAATTTCGTTTAAAGTAGCACCACTTCTAAACAAATCATCAATTAGTAAAATTTTTTTATTTTTATATCTCTTATCGCATCTAAAAGCATCTTTTAAAATTCTAGCTCTCTCATCTGGATCATCTATGGATTTTAATTCATCAGTATTTTTTATTTTTTTAATATAGTCAAAATCAATCGCTTTATTAAGCAAATAAGCCACTCTATCAGCCAACAAATACAACGGCTGTATTTCTCTATCTTTTGAAGCTGGAGCTGGTACTATAACCCATATATATGGAGCAACCATAATCTTACTATTTAAAAAATCAACAGCGATGGTTGCTAACTTTTCAGCTAATTTTATCTTGTCATCAAGAGAGATTAAATTATTGTATTTTAAATCGTAAATCATACGACCTATTTCTGTATGTGTAGTATTATAACGCCCCCCCCTAAAGGCTCACTACTTATAGTGTGCAAATCTAACGCCCATCCGCCTTTCTAATTTCCATTTAATGTATAATACTCCATAAAATCCACCCCTATTTTTATGCATTGCTAATCAGGCTTTATTGCTTAAAATCTTAATAATTTCTAAATAAATTTAACTATTTTACAATTCTTTAAAGTAGCAAATTCAGACTATTACTTTAAAGAATATATCCAACTTAGTTTTAAATTTATATACAAATCTAATTTAAAAATTTAACTCAATATTTTTAAATTCACTTCTTATCCCACGCAAGAATGGTAGCACCGTTTTGATCTACTGCCACATCGCCCATTCCCATTATATTATACCCAGCATCTACATAGTGAATTTCGCCAGTTACACCACTAGCAAGGTCGCTTAAAAGATACATTCCACTTTTACCCACATCATCTATGCTAACATTTCTTTTTAATGGGGCGTTGCATTCATTCCAGTGTAAAATCATCTTAAAGTCGCCTATCCCACTAGCTGCTAGAGTTTTAATCGGACCAGCTGAGATGGCATTTACTCTAATATTTTTAGCTCCAAGGTCATGAGCTAGGTAGCGAACTGAACTCTCAAGAGCGGCTTTAGCTACACCCATTACATTATAATGCGGCACAAATTTAGCCCCACCAAGATAGCTAAGAGTCAAGATAGAACCACCCTCTTTTAGCACCGGTAAAACAGCCCTAGTAAGACTAATAAGCGAATACACGCTAGTACTCATAGCCACATCAAAGGCCTCTTTGGAAGTATCGATAAACTCACCTTCTAAAGCCTCCTTAGGAGCGTAAGCCACAGCATGAACGATAAAGTCAATTTCGCCAAAATCAGATTTTATCTTATCAGCCAAAGTATCAAGGTGGGATTGATTATTTACATCAAGCTCATATAAATAAGGGTTTTCAAGCTCAGCTGCGATAGGCTCAACACGCTTTTTAATAGCATCATTTAAAAATGTAAATGCCAAATTCGCCCCCTGATCCTTACACGCTTTTGCGATACCATAGGCTATACTCATCTTATTTGCTACGCCAACTATCAATCCCTTTTTGCCTTCTAATATCATTATTAATCCTTTTTGATAATCTCTAAAAATTTATTAGCGTCCCAGCTAGCAGTCCCAATCAAAACACCATCGCAGTTTTTTATAGCTTTGATATCATCTATATTTGCGATATTTACACTTCCGCCATATAGTAGTGGCGCTGTCGTTTTAGTAGAGATAAAATCCAAAATTTCAGCTATAAACTCAGCCTTAGCACTCTTGCCAGTCCCAATAGCCCAAATAGGCTCATAAGCTACTACTAAATTTTCATATTCTAAATCGATATTTTCAAGCTGATCGCATAAAAATTCTTTTGTGCTACCATTCATATGAGTTATATCATCTTCACCAATGCAGTAGATAATATCCCAGCCATTTTGCTTAGCAAAATCAAATTTTGCTTTTAAAAATGGCTCATCTTCCCCCAAAGCCCTTCTCTCGCTATGCCCTATTAAAACGGTAGTGATACCAAACTCATCTAGCATATCGCTACCGATTTCACCGGTAAATGAGCCACTTTTAGCTGGGTAGAAATTTTGCGCTCCTTGAGTGAATTTAAACTTAGTTTCTAAAAACGCACTTGAAGGCGGAAATACCATCACGCTTTGATCGCTTATATTTCTATCTAATACCCTTGCATACTCCAAAAAACCACTTCTTGTGTAGTTGCATTTTAAATTTGCAGCATAAATCATAGACCATCTTCTCTTAAAAGCACTCTAACTCCAGGCAGCTCCTTGCCCTCTATAAGCTCAAGACTAGCTCCACCACCAGTGGAGATAAAGGTCATCTCATCAGTATCTCCAGCTCTCTCGACCACATCGGCCGTATCGCCACCACCTACTACTGTGGTTGCAAAGCTCTCGCCAATAGCGTGGCTCATTTTTATACTACCTTTGCTAAATTTATCCATCTCAAAGACCCCCATAGGCCCATTCCACCATATGGTTTGAGCATCAGCAATAGCTTCTTTAAATAGCTTCACGCTAGCTGGCCCAATATCAAGCCCCATCCAGCCATTTGGAATTTCTTGGACTGGGACATACTTGATCGCACTATCATTGCTAAAGCTTTGAGCTGCCACCACATCAACTGGCAAATAAATTTTAACTCCTAGCTCACGACCCTTTTTAAGGATATTTGCCGCTTCTTCTACAAGCTCCTCTTCCAAAAGTGAGTTTCCGATATTCTCACCCAAAGCCTTTAAAAATGTAAATGCCATACCGCCGCCGATGATGAGCTTATCAATGCGTGGAAGTAGATTAGTTAGGGCTTGTAGCTTACCACTTACCTTTGATCCGCCTGTAACTGCGACAAATGGCCGACTTGGATGGCGGATTAGATTTTGGCCAAATTCAATCTCTTTAATCAGCAAAAATCCAGCCGCTTTATGCTCGTTATCAAAATAATTAGTAATCGAATGCACGCTAGAGTGCGCTCTGTGACACACGCCAAACGCATCATTAATAAAGTAATCAGCTAACTCGCTAAGAGATTTAGCTAAATTTGCATCATCTTTTGTCTCGCCCTTTTCAAAGCGTAAATTTTCTAATAATAATATCTCTCCAGCTTGTAATTTTTCTACCTTTTCTTTGGCATCATGACCGATTACATCATGAGCAAATTTAATCTCTCTATCCATCAATCTACCAAGTCTTTTAGCCACTGGTAGAAGTGAATATTTCTCTTCGTAGCCATTTTTTGGGCGTCCTAAATGACTTGCTAAAATCACAGAGCAACCCTGGTCTAGAATATATCTTATAGTTGGGATAACTGAGCGAATTCTCCTATCATCTGTGATGTTATTAAATTCATCCATAGGAGTGTTAAAATCACACCTTACAAGAACTTTGCTACCACTTTTAAAATCAATATCTTTTATAGAAATTATCTCACTCATATCACTTCTCACTTATAAATTTAGCCATCTCTACTAAGCGGTTGCTATAGCCCCACTCATTATCATACCACGCCATTACCTTTATCATATCTCCACAAATTACTTGAGTAAGGTCAGCTGCGACTATACTTGAGTAGCTAGAAGTGATAAAATCTCCACTAACCCTCTCATCAAAATCTACTGCCATAATGCCTTTTAAACTACCCTTACTAGCCTCTACAAATGCACTATTTAGCTCATCTTTTGTTACATTTTTCTCAAGCACAGCGGTCAAATCCACAATCGATACATTTGGCACAGGAACTCTAACGCTTTGTCCGTGAAGTTTGCCATCTAGGCTAGGCATTACTAACTTCATAGCCTTTGCTGCTCCTGTGCTTGTAGGGATCATATTTACCGCTGCTGCTCTAGAGCGTCTAAAATCTCTACATTTTACATCTACTAGACTTTGGCCGTTTGTGTAGGCGTGGATTGTAGTCATTAAGCCCTTTTTTATGCCATAAAGATCTTCTAATACTCTAGTTACTGGACCAAGGCAGTTGGTGGTGCAACTAGCATTTGATATGATGGTTTGACCTTCGTATTTATCTGAATTTACACCTAAAACAAATGTTGGAGTATCATCTTTAGCAGGAGCACTCATAACTACTTTTTTAGCGCCTCTTGCGATGTAGGCTTGGCACTTCTCTTTTGTTAGAAATTTACCTGTGCACTCTAATACTACATCTATTCCACTTAAATCCATATCATTTATATCTCGTGTGCTATAAACTCTAATTTTTTTACCATTAATAGCGATATAGTCATCATTTAAGACCTCTACATCTTGATTAAATTCGCCATGAACGGTATCATACTTTAGCAAATACCTAGTCATTTTACGCTCAGCAGTGTCGTTAATAATAGATAATTCATACTCTGCTGGGTTATTAAGTATAATCCTAGCAGCACATCTGCCAATTCTTCCAAAGCCATTGATTGCTATTTTAAGTGCCATTTTTATCCTTTTTTGGGTATAATTAGGGCTTATTTTACTAAAAAAAAGGTTAAAAAAAATTGAATATAGCCATTTTTGGTGGAAGTTTCGACCCACCGCATTTTGGTCATGATATGATTGTAAAATCAGCGTTAAATAGTTTAAATATTGATAAACTTATCATTATTCCAACATTTCTAAGCCCATTTAAGAGTAAATTTAGTGCGCCGCCGCTTCTAAGGCTTGAGTGGTGTAAGGATTTGTGGCTAAATTTAGATAGCAAAATCATAGTAAGCGACTATGAAATTCGTCAAAACAAAGCAGTTTATACTATAGATAGCGTTAAATACTTTAAAGATAAATTAAACGCTAATAAAATTTATCTAATAATCGGCGCTGACCAGCTAGAAAATCTGCATAAATGGCATAAATTTGATGAGCTTGATAAAATTGTAAGCTTTGTAGTAGCTAGCAGAGATGGGATTGAAATTAAGCCAAATTTGCAAAAACTGGATATAAATGTTAAAATCTCATCTTCAAAGATTAAGTCCAAGCTGGATTTCGACCAAATTCCAAATACTATTTTAGATAGTGTTAAAAAATTTTACAAGGATACAAATGCAAAATAGAGTAAATAGAATTGTTAAAATATTAGATGATAAAAAGGCTGAAAATATCGAAATTATAGATATGCAAGGTAGAGATTATCTTAGTAAATTTGTAGTTGTAGCAACCACTTTAGCCCCAAGGCACGGATTTGCCTTGCTTGATGATTTAAAAAGTGAGCTAAAGCCAGTTGGGGAGGAGTTCTTAGGTGTAGAAAGTAGCGATGACTGGATAGTAATAGACCTAGGAGATATAATGATCCACCTTATGAGTGAGACTTATAGAGCAAAATACAATATCGAAGAGTTCTTAAAAGAGCTAAATATAAAATCTAAGTAAATCTAGCTTAAGCCAAATAGAAATTAATCTAATTTGGCTTAAATTCGCTTAATTTTCCATTATATCTTTAGCTTTTATCCCCATTAAATTTAACGCCACTTTGATACTTAGCGCTACAACGCTAAATAGCTTTAAAAGCTCATTCTCATTTTGGCTACCTACAACCCTATTTTCATTATAGAATTTATGAAAACTCGCACTAAGGAATTTTAGATAATCTGGGATTTTATGCAAACTTCTTTGGTTTAGTGCATCTTCTAAAATTTCAGGCATAATCAGTGCTTCAAATAGCAGATTTTTACCCTCATCGCTTAAATTTGCTAAAGATACATTAGCTACATCTGCAGGGGTTTTACCCGCTTTTGTAAAAATCTGATTTATTCTAGCGTGGGCGTAGTTGATATAAAATACTGGATTTGAGCTATCTTGCTTTTTTAACTCATCAATATCAAACTCAAGGCTTGAGCTGTTAGCCTTAGAGATAAATATAAATCTCAAAGCATCACTACCAATCTCAGCTAAAATATCACTCATCAGCACAGAAGTCCCAGCTCTCTTACTCATTTTAAAAGGCTTACCATCTTTTAAAAGGCTTACCATCTGCATTAAAATCACTTCAAGCTTACTCTCATCATAACCAAGAAAATGTATAGCAGCCTTTAATCTAGCGATATAGCCGTGATGGTCAGCACCCCAAATATTTATATAAGTATCATATTCATTAGAAAATTTAATATTATGATAGATTATATCACCAGCTAGATATGTAGGGCGACCATCACTTCGCACGACAACCCTATCACTATCATCGCCAAGCTTAGTAGAAGCGATATAGGTTGTTTCATCTTTTTTATATATTTCACCGCTTTTTTCTAAACGCTTAAGAGTTGGCTCTAACTCACTATAATAAGATTTCTCACTCGCCCAATTATCGATAGTAATGCCAGCGTCTGCTAGATCTTTTTTTATAATCTCAAGTACCCTATCCTTAGCAAATTCAGCTAATTCAAGGTTGCGACTGGAGTCAAAAATATCCTTACCAAATCTCTCATAAGCCTCCTTAGCTAACTCATCAATATAATCTCCCCTATAATACTTTGGCGGATACTCTACACTTTCATTAAACAAAATTTCACGCGCCCTAAGAGAGATAGAGATACCAAGTAGGTCTATTTGATTACCAGCATCATTTATATAATACTCAGTATGCACGCCCATACCAATATGTCTAGCCACTCTAGCTAATGTATCACCATAAACAGCACCACGCACATGGCCTATATGCAATGGACCAGTAGGATTAGCACTGATATACTCTAAAAATATGCTTTTAGGATTTTTAATCTCTTTAGAGCCAAATTTTTCTCCACTTTGTAGTGCCTTATCAGCTAGGGAATTTAAAAATTCGCCACTTAATTTGAAATTTATATATCCATTTACAGCACTCACCTCATAATTTGGCGAATTAAATTTTTTCGCCATCTCATCAGCTATAGCAACTGGGGACTTTCTTAACTCTTTTGCTAGACTAAAAGCAAGTGGCGTAGCATAGTGAGCTAACATCTTATCTTTTGGTTTTTCTACTATAACTTCACGCCCTAAAATGGTGCTTATCTCGCTTTTTAGCGTATCTTTGGCACTCATTAGGCACTCTTTTGAGACTCATCTTTTTTGGCTTGAGTTGTCTCTTCGCTCTTTTGAATTTGCTCTAATGGCGTATCATCTTCCATCTCTTTTTTGAAGCTTTTTATCCCTTTACCCATGCCTTTTGCTAGTTCTGGAATTTTCTTTGCACCAAATAATAAAACAATAATTGCCAACACAATCAACCAATGACTTATACTCATACTACCCATAATTCTCTCCTTAAATTAAATTGTAAATTCTACCTTAAAAATCTTAAATTTAACACTCATTCCAACTCTCTATAACTTCATTAATATCAAAACTTTGGCTCTTTGAGCCCATAGAGACAAATATAGATTTTAGACAATCATATGATTTATCTATATTTTCGTTGATTATTAGATAGTCATACTCGCCGATATGAGCTATCTCTGTAGCTGCGTTAAATAGCCTATTTTCTATAGTTTGAGCGTCATCACTACCTCGATTTATAAGGCGTCTTTTAAGCTCATATCTATCTTTTGTAGTTATAAATACAGATGTGATAATGCTACTATACTTCTTCATAACTAGATAAAAGCCTTGCACATCAATATCAAATATCACTATTTTACCATCTTTTAGTGCTTTTTCTACCGGCTCAAGACTGGTGCCATAGTAGTTTTTATGCACATTTGCCCACTCTAAAAATTTACCCTCATCAATTCCTTTTTTAAACTCATCAACACTAATAAAATTATAATCAACCCCATCTTGTTCGCCATCTCGTGGCATCCTTGTGGTGCTAGATATAGAAAAATATATATTGTCAAATTCACTCATTAAACGAGACAATAGCGTGCTTTTACCGCTTCCGCTAGGACCGCTAATTATTAGAATTTGACCTTTCATTTATCGCCTTTAAAACTAATATTTACATTAATATTAATATCTTTTAATATATCTTTTAACGCACTACTACTTAAAGCTTTACTAATTTCATCGCTAATTTGTGTAGCTAAAACCTTAGCTAATTCATCTTTGTTCTCATTTTCACTAGTGGTTTCATCTGATTTTACCAACTTAGTCTCTTCTAGCGTTTGGCTAATATCCTCATTTAAAGCTGCTTTAATCGCCACTTCATCTATCTCATCAATTGTATTAGCCTTATAAGAGCTACTTAAATCAGCGATTTTAGCTTCATTTTCTATAGTTTGACTCACACCCTCATCCTTACAATCCATATTATCTATCTCATCAAGCATATCGCTTAGCTTATCTAAATTCTCTGTATAGTCTAGATCATCAATCTCTTTTGGCTCTTTGACCTCTTCAACCTCTATTGTGGGCTCAGATTTTACTTCATCATCTGGCAAATCATCTAATGCAGATATATCAAGTTCTATATTTTTATACTCATTTGTTATATCTTGGATGCTTGGCTTATCATCATTATCTTTAATTTCGCTAGTGTTAATTGCTTCATCATCGCTAATTTCTTTAATTTTATCATCTTTAATCTCATCAATAATCTCGCTAATTCCATCATCAATTTCGCTAAATTCGTCTATGCTCCCACCAGTATGGTCGCTAATCTCATCTATAGCTTGTATATCATCATTGCTATTAATATCATCAATCTGAGCAAATTCATCTTTAACTTCATCTATCACTTGAATATCGCCGCTATTATCACTAACTTCATCTATACCGCTAAATTCATCTTTGGTCTCATCTATAGCTTGTATATCATCATTGCTATTAATATCATCAATCTGAGCAAATTTATCTTTGACTTCATTGATCTCATCATCGCTAATTTCGCTAAATTCATCTATGCTCCCACCAGTATGGTCGCTAATCTCATCTATATGGCTGATATCATCACTAATTTCATCTGTGGCTTGCCCTAAATCCTCATCTTTTAGCTCTTTTACTTCATTTTCTACAAATTTCTCTTCTATTTCACCATCATGATCTAGTAGCTCATCATCGCTAAAATCAGCAAAATCGCTAAGATCATCGCCAGAGTCAAATTTCATATCATCTATATCTTGAATTTCTCCAAATTCATTGCCTATTTTTATACCATCATTAGGCTTATTTAACTCTTGTTTTGTAGGCTTAATCTCCATAGGAGTAGCTTTTAAAATTCCATTTATCATATCTATAAAATCAGTTGGCAAAAATGGTTTTTGTAGTATCTGCTCTTTTGGTAGATTATACTCATCAGATCTATTTCTAGGGAGTAAAAATAGCTGATTTTTAGCATATTGTAAGTAATCTACCTGATTATCATAAAGCCCACTATCACATATAATCAAATCAGCATTATCACTAGCTAGAGTTTCTAAATTATCAATCTCTACAAATTCATATCCTAGTTTATTTAAACTCACACTTATAAGCTTTGAAACTGCTGGGTTGTTATTTAGCAAAATTACTTTCATAGATGACACCTTAAAAAATTTGCGTTATTTTACGAAATTTTTCATTATGTATTGCTTTATTTAGTAAAATAAACTTGGTAAATCATTTAAAACCTTCATCATTAGCGTTGTAAAAACCTTCACAATCACAGCAAGTATAGCCATCAATACCACAAATGCGATGGTAATTTTAATAGGATAGCCAACTACAAGTAGATTAAATTGCGGCATGGTTTTCATAAGCATTCCAAATATTAAATCTGACATTAAAGTAAGAGCTAAAATAGGAAATGAGATGATAAAGCCGTATAAAAAGAGATTTACCATACCTTGAGCTGCGTATTTAATGATATTTTGCTCAGGATAAAATCCGCCAAGAGGGATAAACTCAAGCCCATAAGCTAAAAAATATAGTATCAAATGATGCCCATCAAATAGTAAAAAAGCTAGCAACACAATCAAATTTAAGATATTTGAGATTAGTGGAGCATTAATTCCACTTTGTGGATCAATAACCGTAGCCATCGAAAAGCCCATAATCATCGAAATTTGCTCTCCAGCTAACTGCACCGCACCAAAAACCAAGGTCAAAAATAGCCCCGCACACAGCCCAAGCATAATCTCTGCTAAGGCCTCTAAGATCAAATACTGAATGTTTAATCCATCAAGATTTACCTGTGGGGCAAGTGGAAATAAGTAAAGAGTAAGCATAAATGAGAGCGTGGCTTTGATGACAACTGGAATTTGTAAATGGTTAAAAAATGGGAAAAACACCATCAAAGCACCAGTTCTAACAAGAAGTAAAAAAAATGTAACTACATTTTCTTGCCCAAGATAATTTACAAATTCCACAATTCACCTAGTTAATTTGCCTATTATGATACTTATATTTTATAAAATTTTGGCTTAATAAGATGAATTTATCTATTCTTATATACCTTATATCCAGCAAATAGCATTAATATAATAATTGGTAAAATTATCCCAAATTCAGCAGCTATTGCACCATTAATACTAATTCGCACTAATAAAAATAGCACCCCCCAAACACAAAGCGATACAAAAATCGATATAAAGCTAGCAATTGCCAAACTCGCAAATCTCCCAGTAAGTGGCATATAGTAGTATAATATCAATATCATAAACGGGGCAAAAAGCGGGAAAAATATCATTGAGTATAGTGTGGATTTGATTTTAGTTATATTGATATTTTCGTTTTTAAAAGTCCTAATAGCATCGATAGCATCGCCAATAGAGTAGAGATTATCGCTATTTTTTATACTCTCTATTATGCGTGGGCGGAAGTTATTAAGTGCGACTATCTCATCTAAATTTTTAATCTCAAGTCCACTGCCACCTAGCTTAATATCTTGTGGTAAAGTGATAATAGTATTATCTTTTAAAATCCAGATATTATCCTTATAGCTACCCTCTTTAGCGATGATTTGGGATAGAATTTGACTGCCATTCATATCAAATATTTTTATATCTTTAGCACTTTGTTTATCCCCAAAAAGCTTATCAATATATATAAATTTATTCTCAAATCGCAAAAATATCCAGTTAGTAAATCTCTCAAAACTTTGAAAATCCTCAAGCGACTCTTGACGCTCTTTAGCATAGGCAAATTGGGTAAAGCATAGTCCAATATATCCAAAACTAATAGCCAAAGCAATGGTAAAAATCGGCATTATTAGGCGGTTTTTACTAACTCCTAAAGCGTAAAAGCTCACTAATTCATTGGAGCGAATGAGATTAATCATAGTTACAATCAACGCTAAAACCAAAGATATTGGCAAGATATAATTAACTGAAATTAACGCAGTCAAACTAACATAAATAAGCTGTAAATTAGCACTACTTGGGAGATTTTTTAGATTAGTTAGTGTATCGATAACTACATAAAATCCAATCAAAGAGATAAATATGATAAAAAAATATTTAAAATATATAAACGAACTATATCTAGCAAAAAGATTCATCCAAAATCCAAATTTGATATTAATTGGGCTGAATTTTATCTAAATATGCTTAAATTTATTATCAAATTTTGGTAAATTTGGCTAGAATTATGATTTTTTACAGAGAAAATATGAGATTAATTTTATTTATATTTTTTATAATTTTTTGTGTGGTGATTTTATCTAGTTTTAATCAGCAAAATTTAAGCGAATTTATGAGCGATTATGGCAAATTTGGCTGGGCGATTTATATCGGATTTTGGGTAATTTTGCCTATATTTTTATTTCCGGCTGGGATTTTGGCTATTGGTGGTGGGGCGATTTTGGGCTTTTGGGAGGCTTTAATCTGTGCGATGATAGGGGTTGGGATAAACTCAGCTATAATGTATTTTATCGCAAGATATTTTAGTGGGGCTTTTGACACTGCTAAATTTGAGAGAGTTAAAAATAAATTTTGTAAGGATGAATTTAGTCTAATAATTTTGCTTAGATTAATACCAATTGTCCCTTATAATGTTGTGAATTACATGGCTGGGGCGTTGAGGTTTGATTTTGTTAAATTTATCATTGCCGGGGTGCTTGGCAAATTAATTAGTGCGGTGCTATTTATAAATTTAGGAAGCAACATAACAAACTATAAAAGCTATGAGTTTTGGCTAGCCCTACTCCTTGTGGTTTTGATGGGTGCGGTGGCATTTTGGGTTAGAAAAATTCTAAATAGGAGAGTTGGATGAAGATAGTTTTAGCCACAAATAATATGGATAAGGTAAGAGAGATTAAGGCTTATTATAATAAATTTGAAGTTTTGGCTTTAGGCGATATATGTAAGCCCTTTGAGATACAAGAGTATGGCAAGAGCTTTTATGAAAATGCTATGATAAAAGCAGATGCTGTGTATGATAAAATCAAAGAGCTTGGCTTAGAAAATGAGTGTATAGCCCTAAGCGATGATAGTGGGATAAGCGTAGAAGCACTAGGCTTTGCCCCTGGGATTTACTCAGCTAGATATAGTGGTGATGGGGCTAGTGATGCTAGTAATAGAGCAAAATTGATTAGCGAGTTAAAAAAATTAGGCTTAAGCCACTCTAAGGCATTTTATACTGCTTGTATTGGTATTGGCTCTAAATATGGCAGATATGGCGTCCATGGATTTATGTATGGAGAAGTCATCGATAGAGAGCTTGGGGATAATGGCTTTGGGTATGATTTTATGTTTATTCCTGATGGATTTGATAAGACTATAGGGCAGATTGATGAGAGTATCAAGCTTCAAATTTCGCACCGATCTAAAGGGCTAGAACTAGCTAAACCTATACTTAAAATGTTGAGTAGATATTATTGAGTTTAAATACAACCATTAATAATATTATTAAATTATATTTTAATATATTTTATGTCAAAATAGCTCAATATTTAAAGATAAGATTTTTAGAAAAGCGAATTTGATAATGGCAAGACGGAGCTTGAGATATTAAAGCAACTAGCAAAATTAAATTTAAAGGTATAACAACATGAGAAAAGTATTATTTGTATTATTGCCTTGTTTGGCTTTAGCATCTGATCCAATAACAATTGATAGCTTATTTAAAAGACAAATTGGTCTTAGAAGTATAACTACTTTTTCACTGCTTAGTTCTGGTAATCCAAATACATATACAGATTACCCATCTATAACTATACAAGGCGATCCTGTTGTATGGGATGATACAAAACAAGCCAGTTTGAATCAGATATTTATGTATGCCATAGATGACAAATTGGATATTTTGACTTCATTTGGCGGAAGCTACATAAGAAATGAGTATATCAATTATTTTACACTTGATCCAAAGAGCGAATCTAGGACACAATTTGATTCTTCTTGGATCGGATTTAATTATAGAGCAGATAAAATAAACAATTTAATACCTATGATTACTTTACAATCTGCAGTTATACAAAATGAAAGAGCTAATAAAGATAGTAAACATTTTTATTTTAAATCATTTTTATTAAAAGGAACATTAAAAGGATATAGCGATCCAGTTGTTTATTCTATTTATTCTGGTTTAATATATAATGCATCAAGAAATTTTGATTTTGCCAAAATTGATTATGGGCATACTTTATTATTCGGTGGAGATCTAAATATAGTGCTTAGTCCTAAAATTACATTAGATATGGGAATAGAACAAAGATTTCAGTCAGCCAATAAAATAAATAACAAAAAAACTACAAATATACGATCAATTCCAACATATAGTGTAGGCTCTACATATAGCGTAGACAACGATACCGCATTATCTATAAGCGCTAGTTTTGGCGGTTCAAGTGCTGCACCAGATAATATATTTAGCTTAAATATATGGCAAAAATTTTAATATTATTATTATTGCTAATTCAGCAATTAAACTCTCAATTTATTGTCTCATCATATTATGAGATAAGAAATAAAAATGTTGTAAGACAAAATTATGAAGAGTCTTGCGGTGCAGCAAGTATAGCTACTATTTTAAATTTAATAGATGTAAAAAGATATAGCGAAAATGATATATTACAAAAATTAAAACAAAACAATATTGTTAATACAAATATGATAAGTTTTATGGATATACAACGCACATTAAAAATACTTGGTTACCGCTCAGTTGGTTATCAAATTAATCGAGGTATATTTAATCATTTTAAAATACCAATAATAGTAAAAATAGAAAATGATCCAAGATATCCACACTTTGTTGTTGCTATGAATTATGATGGAGACTATATAAAAGTATTTGATCCAAATTTCGGAGAATATATAAGTTCAAAAGAACAATTTTATAAATTATGGGATAAAAGCAATAATGGCGGTTATGCATTGATCGTAGAGCCTAAAATTCAATTTATTTTTAATCAAATCGATATAAAATTAAATGGAAAATTAATAGATAATTAATTAAATTTACTAAATATAAATTCTTTATTTAAAATAAAATATAGATACTAGTTATATTATAAAATTATATTTTAACATAAATTTTACTAAAATATGAAAACTTCAACAGAAAGGATAAATTATGAAAAAACTAAGTATTGGCGTCTTCTTGACTATTTTATTAACCATAAATATAAAAGCAAGCGATCTATTAAGCATTGCTACAAATGGAATGTTTAATAGCAATAGTTTTGGTGCTAAGACATTGAATACTAAAGAAATGCAAGAAATTAAAGGCGGATATCAATTATATACTATTGATAACTCTTCAAATGGTTTAATGATGGCTATTGCAATTCCTAATGATACGACAGAATTAAGTTCGATCAGGGCAAGCAATGGAAAATTAATTTCTTTTTTGCCAAATACAAATACAGTTGGAATATGCGGTTTGGGTGTTACAGAATGTTATCAAAATAAGACAACTAAAACACATTGGGAAAGTAATATAGCAAGATTTTATCAATACACTAGTGCACTTGGACCATATACGCTTGCTCAAGGATATTATTTATCATTTATAGTTAGTAGAAATATTGGGATAAATGCACAAGGACAAAGATATTCATATTTTAGATATATACCTACAGCCATCAATTTATATAACGGCAGTGTTGGTTATCCAAACACCAGTTTAGATAATCCTATTATCCGTGAAATAAAAGCAAATGTAGAAAAGAATTTTACCGATAGGTTAGGTGGATTATGGATAAGATAGGAAATTTAGCCACCATAAGCAGTAATCTATATGATTACAACAACTGGATGGATAAGATACAAAATTTTGTTGGTAATAATGCAAATTTAGATAATAGCCAAGATGGCATAAAACCATATAAGATAAGCTCAGAAGATGTGAAATTGGATTTAAAATTAAATTTAAATGAAACTCAAAAAGAGAAGGTCATTAAAGCATTTGGCTATCAAAAAAATAGCGATGGCACATATGGATATGCGCAAAAATTTGATATCATCAACGGTGATTTATCTTTGCTAAGCTATCAAGAGCGAGTAAAATTAACTGGATTAAATGAGTATAGACCGCTAAGTGGATTTACTAGATATAGTGCTGATAAAGTAAGCATTTGGGGCAAGATAACTGGACTTGATCCAAATTTTAGTAAAGAAGAGATTAAGGATTTGGTAGATTTTATAGATTTAAGTGGCGGTATAGCAATAGAGCAGATAGAAGCACTTCAGTATAATCCAAATCCAAAAAGCCGCACACTTAGAACCACGCCATACACAGTAGAAGAGTTAGCCCTACAAAATGCCAACTCCATAATAAGCCCTTGGCAAATTTATGAGCTTGAAGGAGAGCTACCACACACCATATCCTTACTAGACTCAGACCTTAGCGTAGAAGACTTCAAAGCCCAGTGGGCAAAGCATGTCATAAAGATACAATATGGGTTAGATATAAGCGATGAAGATGCTAAAAATGCAGTGAATATTTTCAAAGAGCTAAAAGCTGGCGAATATAAAAATGATAAATCAAATTCAAATGAAGCTAACAAAGAAGATACAAAAAAGCCCTTTACACCAATCCAAGGCTTTTCATTAAATAATAAAACTTATCAAGATGAAGCCACAGAGAGGCTAAAAAAGCTTTACGAGATGATTAAAAGCGAATTTGATAATGGCAAGACGGAGCTTGAGATATTAAAACAACTAGCAAAATTAAACTTAAAGGTATAAAAAGGCTATTAAATGGATATTAAAAATGCAGCTACTCCCATATATGACCCTTCTATGAAAGCAGACAGAGCTTTGTATGATAAGAATGAATTAACCTTACTAAATCCACCAAATGACTTTGGATTGCTAACACAAATGATGCAATACCATAGCGATGGGGCTACAAAAGGTGCGTATAGAAGTAGCTTAGATAGTAATTTTTTGATTTCAGGCTTAATTCAAAATACAATTGGCATATTTAAAGGATTTGTTGTTGAGTTTAATGCAAAGATCAACTGGAAAAATACAGCTAATAATGCTTTAATAGATTTTAATCTAGCTTTGGGTAAAGATTTTAAAAACTCAACTTTTAGCAAATCAGAGTTAGAAAACATCGGTTTGAATTTAGAAAATATGCCAAGTTTAGGTGATAATATAGATAAAAAGGACGCTTTTAATATATTTCTATACCAAAATATAGATAAATATATAGATGTTGATTACGCTATAAAAGATACGCTTAATCCTGGGAATTATAAAAAAGGAGATGAAGCACAAGAAAAACAGATAAAAGATTTTGTCAAATTTCAGCTTATGTCGCATTGGAAAGATAGTCCTGATAGTATGGAATTTATCAAAAATTTAACCAAAGATATGAATTTAAATGGGGTAAAATTAGAAGAAAATAAGACAAATAATCCCCAAGCCAAAGCACAAAATGAGCCACAAGCTGATGAAAAGAGAACGCCGATAAAAGGCAAAAGCAGTAATAGCGCAACTTATAGTAGCAAAAGGCAAATTTACTCTGACGCTTTTAAGAGATTTGCTAATTTACAAAATTTAGATAACACTTCTATAACAACCCTTTTAAACAGCATAAATAAAAGCAATATTAAAGTGTAAATCTAAGTTTAATTTAATAATTATTTTAATATCATTTAGAGAATAAATCTATTTGAAATAATTATTAAATTTACTTATATAAATCTTTAAGGAGAGTTTATGAGAATGCTTTGTGCTTTGTGTGCTGCTGTAAGTTTATATGCTCAAGATGTGAATTTAGGTAGGGTAAATGTAACTCAAAGCTATGAAAAAAATATTTTAGACAATCCTACCACCACCCAAATAACCAAAGATACCATACTTAACTCTCCAGATTTAGCCAAATCCTTGCTTGATATAAGCGGATTTAATATGGTTAGAAAAGGTGGTGGCGGTAGTGAAGTATCATATCGCTCAGGACTTTCGGCTAGACTTCCTATATATATAGATGGATCTGAAATTCAAGGCGGTTGCGGTGGTAGAATGGATACAGCCATCACATATATCGAACCACAAAACTATCGCTCCATAAAAATAATAAAAGGTCCTCAAGATGTGCGATATGGGGCTTTAGTTAATGGTGGATTGGTCTTTGATAGGGGGATTATCAGACTAGATAATGCTAGCTATGGTGCTGATATATCTATGTTAGCTGGTAGTTTTAATCAAAAAGAGCTAAGTGGCGAGGCCATAGATGGTAATGAGCTTGGTAGTATTCAAATTAATGGCGGAATTTATCAAAGTGATAATTATAAAGATGGTGATGGCAACATTGTCCATTCAGAATATTTTCGCAAACAAGGAGCTATAATTGGCACTATAACTCCAAACGATGAGAGTGCTATTAGCTTAAGTGCGGATTTTGGCAATGGTGAGGCAGCCTATGCTGATAGAGCTATGGATGGGACAAAATTCCAAAGAGAGTCTTATAACCTTGCATTAGAGCAAGTCTTAGGCAAACACACTCTAAATTTACAAGGCTACTACCACTATATAGATCATGTGATGGATAATTTTAGCCTAAGACCAGCAATGCCAAATAGATATAATATTAGCAATCCAAAAAGAGAGATTATAGGCACTAAAGCTGAAATAAAGCTAAATTTTGATGATATAACCACATATATCGGTGGGTCTTATAAAGAAGATAAGCACTCTAGCAGAATGGCACAAAATGCCACTAGTGCTACTGACGCACAAAATAGAGTCTTTTCTCAAAATTACAATAAAAATGCTCTAATTAGCACAACTTCTATATTTACTCAAAGTGAGTATTTCAGCGAGAATTATGGTATATTTGGCGGTCTAAGACTAGATAGGGTTGAGATTGATAAGTATAATATAGGGATATTTGACCGCTCTAAAATACAAGCTCCAATCTCTGGATTTATGCGTTATGAGAGATATTATGACGCATTAAGCCTCTATGCTGGGGTTGGTAGAGCTGAGAGAACTTCTGATTTTTGGGAGTTTCAAAAGATTGATGGAATGAACTTAAAAACTGAAAAAAATCATCAAATCGATTTGGGTGCTCTTTATGATGATGGAAATATAAATTTAAGCACAAATTTATTTTTATCTAAAATTGATGATTATATTGTCCTAAATTATGGCACTACTACATCGGCTTTTAATACAGATGCACTCCTAATGGGCGGGGAGATGGATATGGAAATTTTAATTGATAATTTTTATAAATTAGGTGCTGGATTATCATATGTATATGGTAAAAATTTGAAAAATACAAATGGATTAAAAGATGGAGACCCACTACCACAAATCTCACCTTTAGCATTTAAAGCTGTAGCTGGGCTAGTGCGTAATGAGTGGTTTGTTGATTTGGATTTTTATGCCAATGCTAGCCAACATAGATATAAGGAGAATTACGGCAATGTCGCCGGAAAAGACCTAGGCTATAGCGATAGCTTTTGGACTATTGGATTAAATGCTGGATATAAATATAATAATTACCAAGTAATGTTAGCAGCGATGAATTTAAATAACGCACTATATAGCTATCATACTAGCAAAAATGGAGCCGCAATAGCAACTTTAGATATTCCAGCTACCACTAGGGTTTATGAGCCAGGTAGGAGCTTTTGGATAAAATTAAAAGCTAGTTTCTAAGCACTATGCAAAGGGTATTTGATCTAGTATCATTTATACTTTCGCTACTTATATATGTGGTGCTTTTATGGCTTGTAGTAGCTGGTAGCAAAATATATCTAGGCAAGGATAATAGTAGTAGTGATTTTGAAATTTTCCTAGTTCAAAGCATAGAGCCAAATTTTAAAAAACTAGAGCCACAAAAGCCAAAAACCGCCGAAAAAATCACGAAACTACCATCTGCAAATCCAGCTCCCAAAGCACAAATTAAACAAACAGATCATAACTCACAAGAAACGCAAACACCAGCTAAACACTACTTTGCTACCCAAGAGCAAATAATACCACTAGGTAGTAACGATCCAGTATTTAAAGCCTTAAAAGATGAAATAGCCAAAAATACCATCTATCCAAGAGCTGCTAGAAGAGCTAGATTAAGTGGCGTAGTGGGAGTGGAGTTTCAAATAGATAAAAGCGGTATAAGCAATGAGAAAATCTCACGCCCTAGCCAATATAAATTGCTAAATGAAGCAGCTTTAAACGCTATTAAAAACACAAAGCCAAATTTAGAAAAAATAGATAAAAAATATAGCATTTCTATGGAGATTGCCTTTGAACTTCGCTAAATATTTTTTAAATTTATCAACCTAGAATTAAAGGAGTTTTAGCTAAATTTAGCTATAATTTAAAAATTTCATATATAAGGATAGCAAATGAGCCATATTTTAATCATTGGAGCTGGCGGAGTAAGCCAAGCAGCAACGGTAAAATGTGCGATGAATTCGCAAGTATTTACCAAAATAACTCTAGCAAGTCGCACCAAAAGCAAATGCGATAAGATAGCTAAATTTATAAAAGATAGATTAAATATAGATATTGATACAGCGGTGATCGATGCTGATGATACAGATGCGGTTGTAAAGCTTATTAGGGATATTAAGGCTGATTTACTCTTAAATGTCGCTTTGCCATATCAGGATTTGACCCTAATGGACGCTTGCTCTAAGGCTAAAATTCCATACATAGATACGGCCAATTACGAGCACCCAGATACAGCTAAATTCGAGTATAAACTCCAATGGGCTAAAGATAGCGATTTTAAATCTGCTAACACTATGGCGTTACTTGGTAGCGGATTTGACCCAGGCGTTACTAATGTCTATTGTGCCTATGCGAAACAATATATATTTGATGAGATTGAGTATATCGATATTTTAGATTGTAACGCTGGAGATCATGGCTATGCGTTTGCTACAAATTTCAATCCAGAGATAAATTTGCGTGAAGTCAGCGCAAAAGGTAGATACTACAAAGATGGCAAATGGATAGAAACCGAGCCGATGGAGATAGGATTTAGCTGGGACTACCCAAAAATTGGCCCAAAAGATAGCTATTTGCTATACCACGAAGAGCTAGAAAGCCTAGTAAAAAATATCCCTACTCTAAAGCAAATTCGCTTCTTTATGACCTTTGGCCAAAGCTACCTAACCCATATGAAATGCCTAGAAAATGTCGGTATGCTAAGGATTGATGAGGTTGAGCACAATGGGGTAAAAATCGTGCCAATTCAATTTTTAAAAACCTTACTACCAGACCCAGCAAGTTTAGGCGCTAGAACTAAAGGCAAGACAAATATAGGCTGCGTAATCACTGGTATAAAAGATGGAAAACCAAAAAAAATCTATATCTATAATGTATGCGATCACCAGGAGTGCTATAAAGAGACAGGCGTTGGTGCGGTTAGCTACACCACAGGAGTGCCAGCAATGATAGGCTCAATGATGGTAGCAAAGGGGATTTGGAAGGCAAATGGAGTGTTTAATATGGAGGAATTTGATGCTAAGCCATTTATGGATGAGCTAAATAAACAAGGCCTCCCATGGGAGATAATAGAGATGGCACCAAATGAAACCAGATTAATCAAGGAAATTTAAGCCAAATTTAGATAAAATCCCAATTTTTAAACTCAAAAAAAGGAAAAGCAATGAAAAAAGATATACATCCAGAGTATGTTGAATGCACAGTTAGTTGCGCTTGCGGAAATACTTTTAAAAGCAGATCAAATAAAGCAGAGATAAAAGTAGATATTTGCAATGCTTGTCATCCATTCTTCACAGGTAGTGAAAAGATCGTAGATAGCGCAGGTCGTGTAGATAAATTTAAGAAAAAATATGGTATAAAATAGTAGTTTGCTCTACTTTCTTCCTACTCCAATTGGTAATTTAGATGATATTTCAAAGAGATGCCTGGACATCTTGAACCTTTGCGATATTATCATTTGTGAAGATAGTAGAGTAACTAAATCTTTTATAAATCTTCTAAATTCAAGATATAATCTAGATATAAAGCCATCTGAGTTTTACTCCTTACACACTCATAATGAGAGTGAGTTTTTTGCTAAATTTGAAGTTAGTAAATTGGTAGAAAAAATCGTAGTATATGTAAGTGATGCCGGTATGCCTTGTATTAGCGATCCAGGAGTATCCTTAGTCAAATTCGCCCAGAAAAACTCCATCAATTACGAAGTGTTAAGCGGATCAAACGCCTTGCTTTTAGCAGTAGCAGCTAGTGGGCTAGTAGAAAAGGAGTTTAGCTTTTTAGGATTTTTACCAAATAATGGAAAAGATAGAGATATAGCCTTACAAAATGCCCTTAACTCACCCTATCCAGTAGTTATATACGAATCACCAAAAAGAGTTTTTGAGCTTATTACTTCAGTAGCAAAAATGGAGCCAAATAGAGAAATTTTCGCTATTAAAGAGGCTACGAAGAGATTTGAAACCAAATTTAAAGATAGAGCACAAAATTTAGCAATAAAGCTAAAAAATGCCAACCTAAAAGGCGAATGGTGCGTAGTAATCGCCGCTTCAAATATAATAAATCAAGAAAAAATCACAATATCAGATATTGATGAATTAGATATCCCACCAAAGCAAAAGGCAAAATTACTAAGCAAATTAACAGGCAAAAGCGTCAAAGAGATATACAACCAATTAACCAATCAAAATTAAAATAGAAAATTTGCTAAATTTATCTATAAAAATAAGCTAAAATTTAAGGGCTTTTAGATACCATAAGCACTATGATTGTCTATGGAAAACAGCTATTTTTACATTTGTTAAAACATCACAAAGAGAAGCTTGAAGAGATATATCTAGCAAAAGAGGTTCAAAAAGATATATTCAACCAAATAGCAAAAGTTGGTTTGAAAATTCAAAAAGTTGATAATCAAAAAGCTCAAGCACTCGCCCGTGGTGGCAATCATCAAGGCTTCTTAGCAAAGGTAAAAGAGTATGAATTTGCCACTTTAAATGAGATTAAAAAGTCTGATTATTTGGCAATTTTATATGGTTTAAGCGATGTGGGAAATATCGGTGCTATAGTAAGAACTGCATATGCCCTAGGAGCTGGAGGAGTAATCGTAGTAGGAAAAAACCAAAATCTAGCAATACAAGGCATAATACGCTCTAGTAGCGGTGCGGCGTATGAGTTGCCAATCGCTCTTTGTGATGATGGATTGAGCTTTATCAATGAGTTAAAGCAGGTTGGATTTAAAATTTACGCTGCAAACGCTGGTGGCAAGAGTGCTAAAGATTTTAAATTTACCCCTAAAACCGCTATAATTATGGGTAGTGAAGGTGAAGGAATACCAAATAAGGTATTACAAAAGTGTGATAATATCCTAGGCATAAATATGCGTAGGGATTGGGATAGCTTAAATGTCAGCGTGGCATTTGGAATATTATTTGATAGGATTGTAAATGGCTAATGGTATAGAAAAACTTTTAGAAATGGATCTTAAAGAGATCACTAAACGCACTCATATAGAGACTGAATATTTAGAGTATATGTGTGAGAAAAATTATGAAAAACTTCGTAAATTAAACGCTTCTGGCTTTGCTAAAATCATAAGTCGTGAGTATGGGCTAGACCTTCAAGATTGGATAGATGAGTATAATGCTTATTGTAAAGAAAATGGTTGTGCTGGTAGCTCTAATTGCAGTGTGGCACCTAAAATTCCAGCATATACTCCAAAGAGCGATAATAGCAAGGCTCTAACGATAATTTTAATCATAGCTTTAATAGCTGTAGCTATCGTTTGGCTGATTAAATTTACCAATATTTTAGATGGTATAGAGTTGCTAAATTTTGAGAAAAACCAAAGCATTGCATACTCCGCTACCACGGTAGTAGAATCCGCTAAAGAGAATTTAAAAAGCACAGATAGCGTAGCGGCACAAAATGATGAAAATATCACTAATATAGAAGATAACAAAACTCTAGCTATAAGCGATGATAACGCCACTATAACAGAATCAAATTCAACCATCCAAAGCATAGAGATTCAAACTCCACAAATAGTAAATCAAGCAGATAAAATAGCTAAAATTATCCCAGCTAAATCCATTTGGATAGGCATCAAAAACATAGATGGCAAAAATAAAAAATCATACACAACCAAAAATGCTTTAGATATAAATTTAAGCATAGACCAACTAATCCAAACAGGCCATGGTGAGCTTACCTTAGAATTAGATGGCAATCAGAAAAAATTTACATTGCAAAAACCATTGAGATTTGTAGTAGAAAATGGAGTTATCAAAGAGATTGATTATGCTGAATTTGTCAAGCTAAATAGAGGCGCTCAATGGTAAAATCAATATCTCTATTATTTATCCTTGCTATGAGTTGTTTTGGCTTTGATCTATATAGCAATATTAAAAGCATTATATCAGAACAAACTTACGCTAAAAATAGAGATAAAATAGAAAAAATATTTGCTATACAATCTGAATTTATAGATAATAACGGCAACCCAAACTATGCTAAAATCACAAGTACCCTAAGGGTAAATTCGCTTTTAAATATTAGCTACTCTAAGCCTGTAAATTTAGAAATTGCATTTTATAGTCCAACTTCTGATATTTTGATGTTTAAGAGTATATCTGAAGCACTAAAAAGCATTGGATACTCATATTTTTTAAGCAAATCTTTAAAGAGCAACACCGAAGGGATAGTCTGGCAAATTTCAATGAGCTCAAGATTTATCCTTGACCCTGGCACACTATATAAAGAGCTTGGCAAAAACCAGATATTTATCAAAGATATTAAGCGCGATGGAGAATTTAGCTTCACTTATAGCATTGATGCGTCTCAGGCTGTGCTATCTACTCATGATTATATTAGCGATGTAGAATTTGACCTTGCTAAGCCACTTGAGCCATATTTTTTAAATATAAATCAAAAGAGTGAAGCATTGATAAAAAGCTATATATCAGATAGCTGGATATGCGATATAAGGGTGCTTGATAGGGATTTGAATTTAATAACTCAGATCAAATCAGATAAGCCAGAAAAGGAAATTTATATCAAATTTCCTCCAAATTCATACTATTTACTCATAGATGATGCTTTTAGCTTAGAAAATATTAAACGAGGTTTAAAAATTTATATAAAATCAAATTAAGGAGTTAGTTGTGTTTGATGAGATAAGGTTTAATACCATTGAGAGATTGCCAAACTACGCTTTTGCAGAAGTCAATGCCATTAAAATGGCAGCAAGAAGAGATGGTGCTGATATTATAGATTTTTCTATGGGAAATCCAGATGGCAGGACACCGCAGCACATAATAGACAAACTATGCGAAAGTGCTATGAAAGATAAAACACATGGCTACAGCGTCTCTCAAGGTATCTATAAACTTCGTGTTGCGATATGTAATTGGTATAAGCGAAAGTATGGCGTCATCTTAGACCCTGAAACAGAAGCAGTCGCCACTATGGGTAGCAAGGAGGGCTTTGTCCATTTAGTTCAAGCTATAACCAACCCAGGAGATGTCGCCATCGTGCCTGATCCTGCCTATCCTATACACACTCAAGCATTTATTATAGCTGGTGGCAATGTAACCAAAATGCCTCTAATCTATAATATAAATTATGAATTAGATGAGAATAAATTCTTTGAAAATTTAGAAATCGCCATAAAAGAGAGCATACCAAAACCAAAATATGTAGTGGTAAATTTCCCTCACAACCCAACTACAGTAACATGCCAAAAAAGCTTTTATGAAAGGCTTGTAGAGACTGCAAAGCGTGAGAGATTTTATATAATTAGCGATATAGCTTATGCTGAGCTTACATTTGATGGATATAAAACTCCAAGTATATTTGAAGTAGATGGCGCTAAAGATGTAGCCGTAGAGTGCTATACTCTATCAAAATCATATAATATGGCAGGTTGGCGTGTAGGCTTTATCTGTGGAAATAAAAAGCTAGTAGCAGCACTTAAAAAGATAAAATCTTGGTTTGATTATGGAATGTTTACTCCTATTCAAGTAGCAGCCACCGTGGCACTTGATGGCAATCAAGATTGCGTTGAGCAAATCAGACAAACTTATGAAAAGCGAAGAGATACTCTCATAGAGGCATTTAGTGCAGCTGGCTGGGATATAGCTAAGCCAAGAGCTAGTATGTTTGCTTGGGCAAAGCTTCCACCACAAGTAGGCAACATAAGTAGCAAAGAATTTGCCAAGCAGCTATTAACCAAAGCCTGTGTAGCTGTAAGCCCTGGGGCTGGATTTGGCGTAGCTGGAGATGACTATGTAAGAATAGCTTTTATAGAAAATGAAAATAGAATTCGCCAAGCTGCAAGAAATATCAAAAAATATCTAAAAGAAGTCCAATGAGAGTAGCAATATTAGGCTTTGGAACGGTAGGAAGTGAAGTTGCTAATGTCCTTATAAAAAATAGCGACTTAATAGCCTCTAGAGCTGGTGTAAGCATAGAGCCCGTAATAGGTGTAGTAAGAGATCTATCCAAGCACAAAAACCCTATAATCCCACTAAGCGATGATCTTCAAAGTGTGATAGATAGAGATGATATAGATGTATTTGTAGAGCTTATGGGCGGGATCGATAAACCATATGAGATAGTAAGCAAAATTTTAGAGCGTAAAAAGGCGGTAGTAACGGCAAATAAAGCCCTTTTAGCATACTATAGAAATGAGCTTGAAGCATTAGCTGGGGATACGGCATTTGGCTATGAAGCTAGTGTCGCTGGTGGAATTCCAATCATAAAAGCCCTAAGAGAGGGATTAAGTGCAAATCATATCCAAAAAATTATAGGGATAATGAATGGCACTAGCAACTATATTTTAACAAGTATGATGAGTAGTGGAATTCAATTTGATAAAGCTCTTAAAATGGCTCAAGAGCTAGGATATGCTGAAGCAGACCCGACATTTGATATAGGTGGATTTGACACGGCTCATAAATTGCTAATTTTAGCTAGTATTGCCTACTGCGTACATGCTAAACCAGAAGATATCATGATAGAGGGCATAAGTGAAATTAGCAGTGAAGATATATATTTTGCTAATGAATTTGAATACTCCATTAAGCTTTTAGCCATTGCTAAGCGTGATGAAGGCACCTTAGAGCTAAGAGTTCATCCAGCATTTATAAGCAAGGATAAGATGCTAGCAAATGTAAATGGAGTTATGAATGCTGTAAGCGTCGTAGGCGATGCTGTGGGAGAGAGCTTATTTTATGGGGCTGGTGCTGGTGGAAGTGCTACTGCAAGTGCTGTTATAAGTGATTTAATAGATATAGCTAGAGAGATTAGAAACCCTATGCTTGGCTATAAAGCACCACTTGAGTCCTTGCCACTTAGGTTATTAAAACCAAATGAGATCAAAACTAAATATTATTTAAGATTAAAAGTTGCTGATGAAGTGGGGGTTTTGGCTAAGATTACGAATTTAATGAGCCAAAATAATCTCTCAATAGATAGTTTCTTGCAAAAAGCCAAAAGCAAAGATAATGAGTATGCTACACTATTTTTTACCACTCATACTTGCTTAGAGGCTGATATGTTAAGAGTGATTGATAACCTAAAAAACGAAAACTTCATCAAGGCTAAGCCATTTATGATTAGGATTGAGAGTTAAATTTGGGCTTAAAAGAGTATCTTTTTGGGCATGAATCTGAGAAAAAAGCAGCCAAATATCTGGTCAAAAATGGCTATAAAATTTTGGAGTTAAACTACAAAACCAAATTTGGAGAGATTGATATTATCGCTAGTAATAGATCAACTCTCCATTTTATCGAAGTTAAAGCCTCTACTAAAGATTATCAAACAATTTATAGAGTAACCAAATCCAAATTAGAAAAAATAATTAAAGCTATAGATTTTTATATGCTAAGTTTAAACTTAAATATTCCTTATCAAATTGATTTAATCTGCATTAATGGCGAAGATATAGAATTGATAGAAAATATCACATATTGATTAAATTTCTTGCCATATTTTTTTAAAATTTAATAATTAATAAAATTTATTAACTTTTATATTTTATAATATTTTCTGATTTGATGAAGTTTGAGTTACCTAAAATTATGTTTGTTATTTTTAGTTTAACTTTTTTAATGTATAATTTTACTATAAACCATAAAGGAGATAAAAATGGGTAAATATATTGACTTAACTGCTGAAAATTTCAATATCGCTAAAGAGGGTGTCGCTTTAGTGGATTTCTGGGCTCCATGGTGCGGACCATGCAGAATGTTAGCTCCAGTTATTGATGAATTAGCCGAAGAGTTCGATGGCAAGGCAAAAATCTGCAAAGTAAATACAGATGAAGTTCAAGATTTGGCTGTAGAGTATGGCGTTCGCTCTATTCCAACTCTACTATTTTTCAAAAATGGAGAGATTAAAGATACTTTAATCGGTGCTCAATCTAAAACTGCAATCGCAGAAAAAATAAACTCACTTCTATAATTAACAGGGGCTGTAAGCCCCTAACTCACTTCAATTCAAATCATTCTTTTATATCAAATTTATTTTTATGTAATATCTGTAAATATTATATAGATATAAATTTAAAATTAGGAGAAACTATGTTAGATGTAGCTATAATAGGTGGGGGACCAGCTGGTCTTAGTGCAGGGCTTTATGCTACTCGTGGTGGGTTAAAAAATGTCGTAATGTTTGAAAAAGGAATGCCTGGCGGTCAAATCACCAGTAGCTCTGAGATGGAAAACTACCCTGGCGTAGCAACCGTAATGGATGGTATGAGTTTTATGGCTCCATGGCTTGAGCAATGCACAAGATTTGGTCTAAGGCATGAGATGGCTGGAGTAGAAAAAGTATCTAAAAATAGCGATGGTAGCTTTACTATTACCTTAGAAGGTGGCAAAACAGAAGAGGCAAAAGCGGTGATTGTCTGCACAGGCTCAACTCCAAAAAGAGCTGGATTTAAAGGCGAAAATGAATTTTTTGGTAAGGGAGTTAGCACTTGTGCTACTTGTGATGGATTTTTTTATAAAAATAAAGAAGTGGCAGTTTTAGGCGGTGGCGATACTGCTATTGAAGAAGCTGAGTATCTATCAAGAATTTGTTCAAAAGTCTATTTAATCCATCGCCGTGATACATTTAGAGCAGCTCCAAGCTCTGTTGAAAAAGTTAAGAAAAATGAGAAAATAGAGTTAATCTTAAACGCTACAATAGAAGAGGTATATGGCGATAGCGTAGCTGGCGTAAAGGGCGTTAAGATTAAATTAAATGATGGAAGTATAAGAGATTTAGTCGTTCCTGGAATATTTACATTTGTTGGGTTAAATGTAAGAAATGAAGTTTTAAAAGATGGAGATAAATTTATTTGCGATATTTTGCCTACTGGTCAAGTCAAAGTAGATCTAAAAATGCAAACTTCAACTCCAGGGCTATTTGCCGCAGGAGATTTAAGACAAGATGCACCTAAACAAGTAGTTAGTGCAGCTGCTGATGGTGCTGTAGCCGCACTTAGTGCGATGAGCTATATTGAGAGCTTACATTAGCATTAAAGCCACTTATTAATTTAAGTGGCTCTTTTACTAAATTTTATATACAAATATTTTAAAAAATAATAAAATTTATTTATGCTAATCTTAATATAATTATTAAATTTAATAGTAAAAATAATGCCAATAAGTGTATATATAAAACCTTTAACTACTATTATAATCTAAACAATTACCATTATAAAAAGCATAAGTAAAAATCTATACATAACACTCTTAAGGATTTTGCTATTAAAACATGCGTTACTCTTATGCTTTACACTCTCTTTGAGAAAGTTCCTATTTTTACTTCGCTAGAGCCAAGCTAATCTTTGCGACCAAAGTTTTTTAAATTCTTTTCTTTAAAGGACAGGGGAAACTAAAATTTGAAAGCCAAAACAGTTTCCCCTATCCTATTTTTTATCTACTTTTAACGCACGAACAAGTCCGTGCTAAAGTAGCAAACACTAAAGTCCCTACTGCGTAAGGTTACCCTTAAGATCTGGGTCCCTTCCCAATTTGGCATTTTTATTTTTACTCCAAATTTTCGCCAAAAACTCCTTCGAGTTTTTTGTTGCGAAAATTTTGTGGCGTAAGCCACTTATTTTTAACTTCGCAGTGGAGCTAAGCCCCACTTTGCGACAGGGAGCTACGCTCCCTTAACCCACCTAAAGTTATCCATCCGACAAATGCGAATGAAATTATGGTTTAACTTCACTAGAGCCAAGCTAGTCTTTGCGACAAACTTTTTTAAATTCTTTTCTTTAAGGGGCAGGGGAAACTATTTTTAACTTCGCAGTGGAGCAAAGCTCCACTTTGCGACAAGAAGCTACGCTCCCTTGACCCACCTGAAGCCCCACAAGTGGGGTACCCCATTTATGGGGACTTTAGTATTTGCTACTTTAGCACGGACTTCGTTCGTGCGTTAAAAGTAGGTAAAAATGGGTTTTCCCTATCCCTTAAAAATCAGAGCCCCTTCCCAGTTTGGCATTTTTATTTTATAAAAACTGAGCTATAGCTCAGTTTTCTTTTTATCTATTTATTTTAAATTAAAACTTATACTTAACCCCTAGTGTTCCATTATAGATTTTCTCATTATTTCTTAGTTTTGCTCCTATGTTGGCATTTATGCTAAATGAGTTATTTAGAGATACTTCAGCACCTAAGGTTGTGTTTATATAGGTGTGTTTTTTCTCATCAGCTTGACTTATTATACTATACTCATTTCCTACGAAATTTGCTACACTATCTGTGCCACTTTTGTATATATCTCTCTCAAGGGCTGGTTTGAAATAGAAGTAGCTATACTCATCATAGTATTTTCTAAGCTCAACTCCTAATTTAGCAGTGGCGTTTTTATTAGTTGTTTTATTATAGTGTAAGTTTATATCTCCACTCTCATTAAAATCTTTTGTTTTTATATAATTATAATTTAGTCCAATAAGTGGCTTTATAAATATATTATTAGTATCAAATACATATCCATACTCTAGCTCAATCCCAGCAAAATTAGTATCATAATCAGCTGTGTAGATACTATTTAATACATTCTTGCTATAATCACTCTTACTAATTCCATAGTAGATTTTACTATCTAGTTCTGAATTTCCAAAGAAGCTTTTTGAGTAGATACCAAGTTGGTAGTTATCACTACTATTTACTATATTATCTCCACTGCTTTTTGCTTTAGCATAGCTAAAGAATACTCCAACTATATCACTATCAAATGCATAATCATATCCAAATATAAAACCATATATCTTAGTATCTGGGCTATTTTTTAAATATGCTTTAGCTCCTAAGATATTAGCCCATAGATTATTATTAGTTTCAAATCTCTTTGTATAGTCTCTAATCATACAAGCTAAAGCCTCATCATCACAAGAGGCAAACTCTACCCCATCAAGGTTTTTTATAGCTGAGGCTAGAGCCATACTACTATTATTTGGATTTAATAAAGATATAACCCTAGCATCAAGAGCATTTTTACTTAAGCTTATTATAGAGTTTATATTTGTATTTAGCTTTAATGCTTCAAGGGAGTTTTGGATTGAGTTTTTCTCTAAAGATTGTAGTTCTTTGATGGCGGTGTTAATCTCTTCGATAATATCATCGATCGCATCTTGTACTTCTTTAGGAATTTCATCTGTGTTATTGGTTGGATTAACTTGGGTTGTGGTGTTATTTTGGTTAGCTGAATTTTCATTGTTGGTTGGGTTATTGTTTTGATTAGTTGAGTTTTGGTTACTAGCACTTTCATTTGTGTTTGTATTGCTCTCTTGGTTATTTGCTGCGGCTGAATTTCCACCACCATTTTGGTTATTTGAATTTTAATTATTGCTTGGGTTAGTTGCTGGAGTTGTAGGTCTTTCCAATCCACTAATCACATCTTTGATTGTCTCATTACCCAAGGCTTCTAATTTTTTAATTGAATTATTAAATATTTCTTGCGCTATTCTTGGAATATCATATACATTAGATGGATTTTTTGGATCATAGTCAAGATCGCCTATATCTAATTTTTTATCTCCAGTAATATGATCATATATATTTTGTATTGCGTAGGTTATATTTGCTTTTTCATCTGGGTGTAAAGCTTCCCATGCTTGGCTTAATAAAAACTCCCTATGCGAATTTGTATCTATATTTAGCTTATCGCCAAAGTATTTAAGGGTGCTATGCCATATTATTAAAGCCTCGCCAAGAGCCCTTACATCAGAGTATTCATGGATTTTTTCCATTTTATCTATGTATTGTTCGATTTTACTCCTAATATCCTTACTTGCGCTACTATCTATGGTGGTTATATCAAAATTAATACACTCCAATCCATAAAGACGGCACATCATCGTTTTAGGGGTATTGGCATAAAGTGAGCTATCTAGACCAAAGCTAATTATTGCCATACTTACAATTTTTGATATTTTCACAATTCTCCTTATATGATTTAAATTCAAGGTAGGCATTATACCCCCCCCCATTAATCTAAGCTTAATTTTTGATAAATTTAGATAAAATTTTAAAAATTAAAAGATTATTTTTAGGATATTTTAATGAGTATTTTGGTTATTAAAGGCTACCATACTTCACATTAAATACTTCGCTAGTAATAACTAAAAGCATTTTAGAAATTACAAATTTTATTAAATCTGTGCGTAGAATAACAATCTTAAAAGGCTTTTAATGGGTGGATTACGCCATGGATTTTAATAAGGGGTACCCCATTGTGGGGACTTCAGTAGAGCGTGGCGAAACTAGTTTTACTAGTGAGCCAAAAAGCATAGGTAACCCCACTCAAGGAAACCACCCCTAAAGGGGTCGCATTCGCTGGTTTTGCAGGAACCTTCTCAAAAAGAGTACAAAGCGCAAGAGTGCGGGGTCAAGTGGGTGGAGCTTAGCTCCACTGCGAAGTTATAATAAAAAATAAATTATATCGATACTAAGCATACTTTTTGCCGTAAAAATTATCAAATTTAATCTTTAAAATCCAATTTCAATATATTTGTTTTGTTACGATGAGTAAATAAGAATTAAGTTGTGTTAATGATAGAATTTATGATTTAATTGTGTTAAAAATCTGAATTATATAAAAATTTATATAAATTTGACAGCCAAAAAGGCTGCCAAATCGGGCTTACATCATACCGCCCATTCCACCCATACCGCCCATATCAGGCATTGCTGGCATAGCTGGTTTATCCTCTTTGATTTCGCTTACTGTAGCCTCTGTAGTTAGTAACAAGCTAGCCACGCTCACAGCATTTTGAAGTGCTACACGCTCTACTTTAACCGGATCTATAATCCCAGCTTCAAACATATCTACATACTCTCCGCTTGCAGCGTTAAATCCGTAGTTTGCATTATTTGCTGTGCTTACTGCATTTGCTACTACTCCTGCATCAAACCCTGCATTTTCAGCGATTTGGCGAAGTGGGGCAAATAGGGCACGTTTGACAATATTTGCTCCGATTAGTTCATCTCCGCTTAAATTTAAATCCACTTTATTGCCAGCTTTGATTAAAGCAGCACCACCGCCTATTACGATGCCCTCTTCTACTGCTGCTTTTGTAGCATTTAGAGCGTCATCTACTCTATCTTTTTTCTCTTTCATTTCAGTTTCAGTCGCAGCGCCAACTTTGATAACTGCCACACCGCCACTTAATTTGGCTAATCTTTCTTGAAGTTTTTCTTTATCATAATCGCTTGTAGTTTCGATAATTTGAGCTTTGATTTGATTAATTCTAGCATCTATTGCATCTTTTGAGCCTGCACCATTTACAATTGTAGTGTTATCTTTGTCAATTACAACTCTATCAGCTTGACCCAAATCACTTAAACTAGCACTTTCTAAAGTTCTACCTAGCTCTTCGCTTATGACTTCACCGCCTGTTAAAATCGCTATATCTTCTAGCATAGCCTTTCTTCTATCGCCAAACCCAGGAGCTTTAACCGCTGAGATGTTTAGCACTCCACGAAGTTTATTAACAACTAAAGTCGCTAAAGCCTCGCCCTCTATATCTTCAGCGATGATTAATAGCGGTTTGCCAGTTTTTTGAATTTGCTCTAAAACCGGTAAAAGATCTTTTAAATTTGATATTTTTTTATCAAATAATAGTATAAATGGGCTACTTAGCTCAACTTGCATTTTCTCTGCATTTGTGATGAAATATGGACTTAAATAGCCTCTATCAAATTGCATACCCTCAACTACATTTAACTCATCATTGATTGATTTAGCCTCTTCAACTGTGATAACTCCATCTTTGCCTACTTTTTCCATAGCTTCAGCTATTAGATCACCAACGCTTGTGTCGCTATTAGCTGAGATTGTAGCTACTTGGGCGATCTCTTTTTTGCCTTCTACTTTTTTAGATGCGTTTTTAAGCTCGTTTATCACCGCAGCGGCGAATTTATCCATACCTCTTTTTACTTCAATTGGATTTGCACCAGCTGTGATATTTCTTAAACCTTCTTTAAAAATAGCGTGAGCCAAAACTGTGGCAGTTGTAGTGCCATCGCCTGCTTCATCGTTTGTTTTGCTAGCTACTTCTCTTACTAAACCTGCGCCCATATTTTCTATAGTATCAGCCAGTTCAATCTCTTTAGCCACGCTAACGCCATCTTTTGTGATTGTTGGGGCGCCAAAGCTCTTTTGTAAAAGCACATTGCGTCCTCTTGGTCCCATTGTTACTTTGACCGCGTCGCTTAATTTTTTAACACCATTATATAATCTATTTCTAGCATCATCTGCAAATATAATCTCTTTTGCCATCTTTTATCCTTTTATTATTTTATAATTCCTAAAATATCTTCTGTATTTAAAACTAGATATTTTTTATCATTAAGCGTAATTTCGCTACCGCTATATTTAGCAAATACAACCGTATCACCTACGCTAAGACCCTCTGCTTCTTTGCTAACAGCTACAACTTTACCTTGACTTGGTTTTTCTTTAGAAGCATTATCTGGAATGATAATACCTGAAGCTGTAGTTTTAAGCTCTTCTTCCCTCTCTACAAGCACACGCTTGCCTAATGGCTCAAAATTCATCTCTATCCTTTCGTTTATATGATTTGTCTTAAAAATTAGCACTCTATATATTTGAGTGATGAAAATATATCATAATTTTATATATATGTCAATAAATTTACCCCAAATTTAAATAAAAATTATCAAAAACATTTAGTCTAATCCACTCAAGCTTAATAAAATTTCTCTATAACTAGCAAATTTAATTTATTAAGCTAGATTTGAGTATAATTAAATAAATTTTTTTAAGGAATTTAGATGAGAGTTTTATACTGGATTTTAGGAAGCTTAGCCGTGCTTTTGGCTATTGCTTATACCCTGCTTTTTAGTAGCGTTGGAAATAGCATAACAAAGCCATATATACAAAAGATAGCATCTCAAAAGAGCGGAATGGATATAAGGCTTGATGAGTTTAAGCTATCTATCAGCACTCTTGATATTACCGTTAGTGTAAATAATGCCTTAAAAGCTAGAATTTATGGTAATTACAGCCTATTTACCCAAAAATTAGACCTTAACTACACCGCTAGCACAAGCGATTTAAGTAGTTTTGGGGTGGATATTAAAGATAATATAAGCTTAAATGGTGCTATTTTAGGCGAATTTAATAATTTTATTGCTAATGGTAGTGGGACGATAGTTGGGTCAAATTTGCGTTTTGCTACTAGAATTGCCAATTTTGCTCCAGTTGAGATAAAGCTAGATGCCAAATCGCTTGAACTAGCACAAATTAGCTCCATAGCATTAGGAAAGCCATATATAAAAGGCAAGATGAATATCATAGCTGATATTGGTAGTAACGATGGAAATTACAATGGAAATGCTACTTTAAATATCCCAAATTCTATAGTAAATAGCGAGTTAGTGGCTGCTGATTATGGTGTAAATTTGCCACAAAATTTCACAATAAAAGCAAACTCAAATTTAAACTTAGATGGTAGAGTTGCTAAGGCTAAAAGCGTGATTACCACGCCAGTTGCCGTTATCGCAGCTTTAAATTCAATATATAATATTGATGAAAATGCCTTAAATAGCGATATAAATTTAAATATTCCAAATTTGGCTAGACTTGAGCCTATAATCGGTCAAAAACTACATGGAGAGATCACGGCTAAGGCTAATACTAAGATAGTTGGAGCCAATTTAGAGTTTTTAGATGCTGATATTAATGGATTAGGCGGCGTAATAACAGCTAAAATGGCAAATAATGAGGTAAAAGCAGATATTAAAAAAATTAAATTAAATGAGCTTTTAAAACTCATATCTATGCCAGCACTAGCTAATGGAAGTATAAACGGCAACGCCACAATAATAGGGTTAAATGACCCTAATAAAAGAGCTGGAGATATAAAAATAGATATAAATGGTGGGCTATTTAATGCTAGTGAATTAAATAAGATGATTGGCTCAAATATAAATAAAAATATCGCATTTAACTCAAATATAAAAGCAGATTTAAAGGGCGATGATGCTAATCTAAACGCGAATTTAAAATCTGAAATTTTAAATATAAATAGCCTAAATGCAAACTATAATCTAACGCAAAAAATCGCAAAAGCTAGTACCCAAATAGTAGCACCAGACCTTGCTAAATTAGGCAATATTTCTGGAGCCAAACTAACAGGTCAAATCGCTATAAACGCAGATTTAATAGGGGATTTGAATAATCAAAAATTACCATTAAAAAGTGCAAATTTAGATATTAAGGCTATTGATGGGTTGATTAGTGCTAATATAGATAATGGCAAATTAAAGGCTAAAATTCAAAATATTTTGGCTCAAAATCTCTTTTTGATGATTGGTCAAAAGCCACTTTTAAGCGGGGAGTTAAATGGGGAGCTAAATCTTGATAGCATTGATATTGCTAATTTAAATGGCAAGGGCGAGATAAGACTAGAAAATGGGGTGCTAAATGCGACAAATTTAACAGAGCTAACAAACAAAACATTTCCACAAAATACCACCATAAACGCACATATCAAACCCACTTTTACCAATTCCACCATCCATTTTGCCACTACGATTAATTCAAATTTAGCCACAATAAACAAATTTGATGGTAGCTATGATATAAATAAAAATAGCCTTGAAGCCATATATAACGCTGATATTCCAAGGCTAGATAAGCTAGAGTTTTTAACTGGAATGAAGCTAAATGGCTCACTAAATCCAAGCGGTAAAATCTCTATAAATGATAATATAAATGCTACTTTAAATAGCGATTTTATCGGCTCAAAACTCAAAGTAGATATAAGGAATAATAAAGCAAATTTAACCTTACCTAAATTTGAGATTGCTAAGCTTTTGGAATTTTTAGATTTTAGTGCTTTTTATGAAGGGGAGGCTACTTTAAATGCTAATTACGATCTAAACAGCTCCAAAGGCGATTTCAAAGCTGATATAGCCAAAGGGCAATTAGCTAAGAGTGATCTTACAAATTTAATTAGCGCTACAATTCAAAAAGATATAACAAATGAAGTCTATAAAGATGGCTATATAAAAGGGATAATAGATAAAAATTTGATTAATTTCAACGCTTTGCTAAGCTCACAAAAATCAGATATAAATATTACATCTGCTAGTTTAGATACCGCCTCAAAAGCTATAAATATCCCAGTTAAAGCGAATTTAGAAAAGACTGATATAGCTGTAAATATCACAGGCACAAGCGACCAGCCAAAGTATGCTATTAGCTCTAACTATCTAAAAGATAAGGTTTCAAAAGAGATTGATCGTGGACTAAATAAGCTATTTAAAGGCGACGAAGAGAAAACTCAAGGCACAAAAGATCTCATAAATGGCCTTCAAAATTTATTTAATCGCTAAGCCATTTTACAGCTTAGATAAGATCAAGCTAAATATTTTTTAGCTTGATTAATCGCACTTAATAGATAATCCACATCATCATCGCTATGAGACCAGTGAAGGCTAACTCTTAACCAGCCAGGCTTAAAGCTAAGCGGTTCATCATCATTAAGCCCTAAAAGATCATGTCCATATGGTCCAGCACATGAGCATCCATCACGACTTTGAATTCCAAATTTCAAGCTTAGAGTTTGAGCTAAATCAAATGGCGATATGCCTTTGATATTAAAAGCAAAAATAGCGAGTTTTTCCTTATCTTTTGGAGCGTAATTTACCACCCCTTTTATATGAGATAGTCCATATTCGAATTTACTCATCAGCCTATCTTTTTGATTTTTGATAAACTCCAGTCCCACTTGATTTCTAAGCTCAAAAGCCAAATACGCACGGATAAGCTGAGTAATGGCAGGAGTTCCAGCATCTTCTATCTGCTCTATATCATCTAAATAACGCACACTTTTTTTGCTAACATAGCTAACCGTTCCACCAGCTGAAAATGTAGGCAAATTTGTATTAAATAATGATTTTCTAATAGCTAAAATCCCACAACCACCAACCCCACCAAGCAATTTATGCGAAGATATAAATATAGCATCACACAAAGAGCTATCTACATTCTCATACGCTATCAAGCTTGAAGCGTCTATGGCAATTACAGCATTATACCGCCTTGCTATGGAATTTATAGCCTTTATATCAGTTTTAATCCCAGTTACATTTGAAGCAGCACTAATGCTAATTATAATCTTTCTATTAGCGTTAATCTTTAAAATTTTATCTAGCTCCCCCCAGTGTAATCCGCCATCTCTAGCTAGAGGTATTCGCACCACTTCACAAGCTCCACTTCTATAGCTAATCTCATTGCTATGGTGCTCATATGGCCCAACAATCACTAAAGGCAAAGATCGCCTTATACTATCAAAATTGATATTCAACGCCATTTTGGTAGCTGGTGGAATATAAATTCCCATAATTTCTTGAAATTTTTTGATCGCCGCACTGCTGCCTTGTCCGCATGGTAAAAGCAAAAAATCGCTTTGTAAATTTAGTAATCTTTTAATTCCAGCCCTTGCATTTTCATAATAATTTGTCGTGATATTTGAGCATTGGCTACACTCGCTATGAGTGTTAGCGTAAGTCTTTAAAACTCGCCTTATCTCATCTTCAATAGGCAAATACCCAAGCCCGCTAGCAGTCCAATCAAAATAGTAAATTCCATCTTTTAATATTATATTTTGGCGAATTTTATCTATATTCAATACTTATTCCTAGATTTTTGTCTAATTATACTAAAATTTAGTAAAATCTAAATTCACAAACTCTATTTGCCCCTTAAAGCGGCTAATCTACTTTTGGCTTTTTGAGCTATATCCTCTTCCATATCATAATATTCAAATGTAGCCCCATGCTGAATTGTCCCATCTAAAATATCTCCAGCTTGGCGGTTTTTTAAATCTATCTTAGCCACCTCAAATCCATCAAGAGTTTTAGCAAATTCCTTAAGCCTACTTGGTATATTATCAAGCTTAGTATATAGATAGCACCAGCCAACTCCGCCATTTCTACTAACCCTACCACGAAGCTGATGAAGTGAAGCAAGACCTAACTTCTCAGCACCAACTATAACAATAGTAGAGAGTCTAGGAAGTGAAATCCCAACCTCAACAATCGTAGTAGCTAGTAAGATATTGCCATCATTAGCAAACTGCTCTAAAATATCATCTTTTTGCTTATCCTTGCCATGCGTGATATAGACCTTTTGAAATTTATTTAACCAAAATGGAGCAGCCGTGCTTAAGCTTTGATAGTTGCTTACTTGGCTATCTTCTATGAGCGGATAGATGATTATTGTCTGTTTATTTTCTTGAATTTGAGCCTTGATATGCTCTAAAAGTGCGTTAAATCCGCTATTTTGGATTATTAGCGTTTTAATCTGCTTAATAAATGGAGTTTGCTTTAAAAAGCTAAAGCTAACTAGCTCAGACTCAATAAGACAAAGCGTCCTAGGAATAGGTGTCGCACTAAATTGCAAAAAGTGCGCCCTTAGGCTTTCATCACGAGTTAATTCATCGATTTTTTGCCGTTGAGTTGAGCCAAATCTATGCTGTTCATCGATCATTATTAGAGTGCTTTTTGGTAAATTTTGGTATAAGAGTGCGTGAGTGCCAACTATCAAATTCGCATCTTCTAAATTTATATTTTTTGAGCCTTTTTGTAGATATACCACCTTCATAAATTTCGGTAAAAGCCGTATTGCCTCACTATAAAGCTGAGTAGCAAGGATGGTAGTAGGTGCCATTAAAATAGATAAATTTGGAGAATTTAAAAGTGCCGCACCAAGTATCACTAAAGTCTTACCGCTACCTACATCTCCCATTATCACTCGTTTTGCTGATAGATCTTTAGCAAGATCGATTTTAATATCATTTAGCGCTTTTAGCTGGTCATTAGTAGGCTTAAAAGGTAGATTATCCAACCACTGCGAAATATCATATGGCTTAATAGCAGTGGCTTTAAATAGCACTTTTTTTACACTAAGCTTTTTTAAATAGTTAAAAATTTCAATAAATTTTAAAATTTTCATCTGCTTAGGGGTTAAATTTAAAGCTGAATTTGTCTCATTAAGATTATGTAAAGATAAAATCTCATTAGCCTCATTAGTTTCAAGTCCTTGAGCGATTAAAGAGTCAAGGCTTATATATTTTTGAATTAATTTTTGAATTTGGCTATCTTTTATAGATCTTTTATAATGTGGGATAATCTGGCCAACCTTGGTTATAATCTTAGGATTGCTAAACTGCCAAATTCCATTATACAACATGCTTTTACCATAGATATAAAGCCTCTTACCACGCTTAAATGAAGCATAATGCCACGCTTTAGCATTAAAAATAACAATACTTACACTACAATCCCAAGAGATACAATAAGCCAAAACATTAAGTGTATTAGGGCGAGTAAGCGTAGATTTAATCTCTATTTCTACGCTATTATCGCCTGAATTTGGCTGATTTTTTATACGCAAATCCTCAAAACTCTTTGGCAGTATCAAAGCTAGATCTAGCAAACTAGCAATCCCTAGCTCTTTTAGCTCTTTAATTTGCTCCACTACTTTTGCTCATTATATAAACAAGCGATACTAAGAGAATTAATCTCATCTAAGCTAGATATAAATGAGTTTAGCTCATCTAATCCCAAAGCCTTTATACGCTCTAAATTTAGATCAAATTCGCCAAGCTCATAGCCTTGATAATGCTCCTTTTGAGCTATTGCAAGTCGCTTAAATAGCGTCTCTTTGCTAAGAGGCTTACTACCAAGCAAGAAATTTTTAGCCGCGTCAAGCTCTTTTTGCGTTGCTCCATTTTGGACAAATTTAGCTATCTCATCTTTTATAAGAGTTATGGCCTCATCTTTGCTCTCATTTTTAGTTTGTAAGTAGCCATTTAAAGAGTTATAGCTTAAATTTAAATTTGCCGAGCAATATACGCTATAAGCTAGCCCACGCTTAACCCTAATCTCCTCCATCAATCTAGACCCAAATCCGCTACTACCAAGAATAAACATAGCCACATTTAGCTTAAATTTATCCCTTAAATCAAAATTAATCGGCGAACCAAAATATATATAAGCTTGCTCGCTTGGCTTATCAATTATCTTTAAATTCTTATTTTTGCTTACTTCTATCTTGGTTAATGTTTTTTCTTTGCCATGGTTTAACACATTAAAAAGCTTTTGGAATTTGACATTTTCTAACTCTATATCTCCACCCAAAACAACGAACATATTCTCAAGAGTTAAGCTATCTTCTATAAATTCCTTAATATCGCTAAGCTCTATTTGACTAATGCTCTTAGGTGTCCCGATACTAGGCGTAGCTAAGCGTGAGTTAGGGTATAAAATCTCTTGTAATGCGCTACTAGCTTGATAATCATAGTCGCTACTATATGAAGCGATCACGCCTAGAGCTTGAGTTTTTAGCTTTTCTAATATATTTTTATCGTAGTTTGGATCTGATAATAAATCCACAAGCATATCAAATCCATATTCAAAATGTTCGCTCAAACTCTCTAAGCTAATCTCAAATGTCTCAAATCCAGCACTAGCCCCAAGCATAATAGCCCTCATATCAAGAGCTTTATTAAACTCACTACTACCAAGCTTTTTCGTCCCTTCGCTTAATAATTCAGCGGCTAATTTTGCTACTCCATATTTTTTTTCACTACAGGTTCCAGCTACCTTAAAAACAAGCTTTAATCCCACAAGTGGCAACTCGCAACTACGCTCATAAATCAGATCAATATTATCAATTTTTAAATTTAATCTCTCCACTATTTTACCTCATTTAAATAATACTCTATTTGGTCTTTTCTTAAAATCCTTATGTAGTTTGTGCTACCAATCTTTCCAGCTGGATAACCCGCTGTAAGAGTATATGTAGATTCATAGTTGATTAAACCAGCATCTTTTAAGCCTTTTATTGTATTAGCTAGTAGCAAATTTAGCTGATTTTTAGAAACAACCAAGCTTGGAGTAACACTCCAAACAATTGTAAGGCTTCTAGCGATGGCCTCATCATGAGTTACGGCTATTATAGGCATTGTAGGGCGATTTCTTGCCATTTTTATCGCACTTGATCCGCTACTAGTAATGGATATGATAGCATCAGCACCGATCCTTTGAGCTAAATGCGAGCTAGCACTAGCTACCATATCTGTCTCATCGTCAAATTCAAACTCATCAAATTTACCATATGGATAGATAGATTCACTTTGGATTATTGTAGCACTCATCGCTTTTACCACTGCTACTGGATTTATACCCACCGCACTCTCTTCGCTTAGCATCACAGCATCAGTTCCATCTAATACAGCATTTGCAACATCGCTAATCTCAGCCCTAGTGGCACTTTGGCTCTTAGCCATTGTAAGCATCATCTGGGTAGCTGTGATGACTGGGCGATTGGCTGCGTTGGCTTTTTTGATTATTGATTTTTGAATGCTTGGGACTTTGTAGTATGGCACCTCAATTCCTAAATCCCCACGAGCTACCATAATTCCATCACTTGCTTCTATAATACTATCGATATTTTCTACTGCGTCAAATTTCTCTATCTTAGCAAAAACCTTAGCATTTGAGCCAAATTCTCTTAATATAGCTTTGGCATTTATTATATCATTTGCATTTTGCACAAAGCTAATAGCGACAAAATCCACCCCATTTTGAGCTCCCCAAAGCATATCATCTCTATCTTTTTGCGTAATAACATCAATATTTAACTTCGTATTTGGGAAATTCACTCCCTTATTTGAGCTTAAAATGCCATCATTTTCTATAATGGTTTCGATAATATCAGCTGAGCACTTCACCACTTTTGCTCTGATAGTTCCATCATATAAATATATATATTCACCCTCTTTAATCAAAGATAAAATTTGAGGTTGATTGATACTTAGCTCATAAATTTCGCCATTTTTACGACCAATTATGCTATCTTTTAATACATTTAATCTATCTCCAGCCTTTAGCTCAAATGGCTCATTTAAGGCTCCAACCCTAATCTTTGGCCCACAAATATCTTGTAAGACTCCAACTCTAATACCAAGAGAATTTGAAGCCTCTTTAATCTTATCAATTGTGGATTTATGATACTCATGTGTGCCGTGTGAGAAATTTAGCCTAAATACATTAACCCCCTCTTGGATTAATGACTTAATCACATCTATAGAGTCGCTAGATGGGCCGATAGTTGCTACGATTTTTGTCTTTTTCATATCTGCTCCTAAGTTTTGATAATTATACCAAATTTAAGAATAAATAATGAAAAAAATATAAAATAAAGTAGAATTTAGGCGGGATAATCCGCCTAAATATTAATCAAATAACTCTTCGTTTAATTTGGCTTCGTTGAAGTTTTTGCCTAGATATTCACAAACTTCACGAACATCTCTTAACGCATTGCCAAGGCAGCTTGTCGCACCAGGGCTTGGTGTCATATTAAAGATTATTCCGGTTTTTGGATTTATACTAGCTTCACCTAACATTAATTTTTTCTCCGTTTTATTTAATACTTGAGGGCGAACACCGCCAAAACCTTTAGCATAATAAATATCGTTAGTACTTAGGCTTGGGACAATTTTTTGAGCATCTTTGACAAATAATTTTTTGTTTAGATATGGAACTTCAAATAAGAAATTGCGTAAAATATAGTTGCGAATTTCGCTATCTTTAAATAGATCAAATAATATACCAGCAATGGCTGAATCAAAATTTAAAGTTTTACAAAAATCAAGGAAACTTCCCCAATTATCATGGTATCTCTCTAGTTTAGGAAGTGCTAAAGCAGTAGGGCCAAATCTAGTACAACCATCAGCTAAAATATCTGGATCGCCATGTAAAGCAGCAAAAGGTAATTTAGGATTTTGTACCATATAAACCTTGCCATTTAATAGTTTTTTCTTAGTTAAATAAAAGCTCCCAGCCACAGGCAAACAACCAAAATCAAGCCCATATCCCATTTTGTGAGCTAAATATAAAGAGTGAGCACCAGCATTTACTACGACAAAATCAGCACTAATTGATAGACCATTTGCAGTTTGGATATAGTATTTATCTGCATTTTGAGTGATTATATCCACTTTTGAGTTTAGATATACATCACACTCTCCGCCCTCTTTTTTAGCATTTTCTACAAATGTAGTTGTAAATGCACCATAATCAACGGTGGTATATTCACCACTTTTAACACCCATACCAACCACATTTTCAGCCCTATGAGTACCATCGCTATTTAATATAATTTTTGGCTCGATTTTAGCTAGTTCAGCCTTATCATAAAACTCCAAGTATGGATAAAGCTCTTTAAATTCATTAAATCTATTTTTAATATAATCAACCTCAACATCGCCTACGCCAATTGCCATTTTTTGACCATCAAACATATATTTGCCTTGATAGCCGTGCTGTAAGCCATATTTTACCACCATTCTAGCAGTTTTGCTGACTTTTTGAGCCTTTTCAAATGTATAGTTTGTCTCAATATCGCCACAATGGATAGTTTGAGAATTAGCCGTTCCTTTCGAATTTAGCGTAGCTAAACCGCCATATTTTTCTATTAATGCAATACTTTTAACATCTGTATATCTAGCCAATTCATATAGTAGCGCACCGCCACTGATACCGCCACCAATTATCACCACCTCATAGTGCTTCTCTTTCATCTTTCACTCCTAAGATTTTTTGAATTCCGTAGTATATATTAATAAAACTTAAAGATAACAAAATAAAAATAGTAAATTATAATATTTAAAAATTATTCAGCTTTAAAGCTGAAGATTTAAATTTAATTAATTAAATCCCCATATTTTGCTATTTTACTTTTAAAATTACATAGTCTTTATCCCCTATTTTCTGATATTAACTCATCATCGCTAATTGCATATGGCAAAGTTTTTGTAGTTTTAGCTCCTAATTTTTTAAGGTTTTCAAACTTGCTTATTAAATTTCCACGCCCTTGATATAGAGTGGTTTTACCATCTTCGATTACCTTAGACATTGCAATTACTTGATTTTCTAATCTTTCATAATTTTTGATAAACACATCAAATTTATCATATATTTTACCAGCTTCGCTAAATATCCTAGCAGCATTCTCATCGCTTTTTAAATTTCTCCAGCAGATATAAACCGTTTTTAAAGCCATCAAAAGAGTAAGTGGCGTGGTTATAAATATACCTTTTTCATATGCATACTCATAAAGAGTGCTATCAGCACCAAGAGCGACAAATAGCATATTATCATTAGGTATAAACATAAATACATACTCATAATTTTTACTATCTAAAAATGCGTAATCTTTGGAGCTTAAATTATCAATATGATTTCTAATATCCTTAGCCAAAGCCTTAGCATAGCCCTCTTTTAGGCTCTCATCTGTGGCGTTGTGATACTCATTATAATTGATAAGTGAGCATTTTGCGTCTATTATCGCTTTTTTATTCTCATCAAATTTAACCACAGCATCAAGATATTTTTGATTACCATTTTCATCTTTACAAGCTACTTGCTTCTCATAATTAACACCCAAAATAAGCCCACTGCTTTGTAGCACGCTATCAAGTTGGATTTCACCCCAATTGCCTAGAATTTTCTTATTGCTCTTTAACGCTTCGGCTAAATTATGAGCTTGAGTCATAACGCCTTTAGTTTCGCTTTTTAAATTCTCAAAATTTACCTTAAATGTGTTATTTATCTCTAAATTTGATTTTTGGTATTTATTTATCTCATCTTTTAATGGTACAATCAAGCTCTCTAAAATTTTAGCTGAGCTCTCAGTCATCTCTTTGCTACTTAAATTTAGCAAATTCTCACTCATCTGCTTGGTTTTTAGCTCAAAATACTCCCTAGTCTTGTTATCTAGCTCATCTTGACGCTCTTTTAGCTGCGCATTTATCTCATTTGCACTTTCTAATTTTGTAGTTAATTGTGTGATTTTTTGGATATTTTGGATATTTTGCTCTTGTAAATTTTTATTCTCATCTTTTATGGAGTTTAACTCTTGATCTTTTATGCTTAAATTTGCACTTAAATCGCTAAATTTCTGTTCTAGACTAGCTAGCTGGCTCTGCTTTTTAAACAGCACAAAACCAAGCCAAATCAACACAACTACCGCCACCACAACCACTGCGCTTAAAATCTCAACCATCTAAATCTCCACATTAAAACCAAAGCTTTTTAATATAAATTATCAAATTTTCTTTAAAAATTCACACTTTAACACCACAACGCCAACCCCATTTATCTTACACTCTACCTCACTATCTTTGCTTGTAAGCTTGATATTTTTAATCGTTGTGCCACGCTTAATTGTGCTACTAGCACCTTTTACTTTTAAATCCTTAATCACGCTAACGCTATCTCCAGCGTTTAATTCTATCCCGTTAGAATCCTTTGCCACTACATACTCCTTAAGGTTAATTTGAGCCAAAATTATAGCTATTTAATTCTTAAATTTCATAGCTATAAAGCATAAAAATTGAGTATAAATTTAGTAAATTTATGATACAATCAAGCCATTTTTAAACTTAGGAAATTAATATGGATATTAGAAAAGAGTATTTGGAATTTTTTAAAAGCAAAGGACATGAGATTATAGATTCAGCTCCGCTAGTCCCAGATGATGCGAGCCTACTTTTTACAAATGCTGGAATGGTGCCTTTTAAAAGCATTTTTACAGGTGATGTGCCACGCCCTACTCCACCTATTCGCACTAGCTGTCAAACCTGCATTAGGGCTGGTGGCAAACACAACGACTTAGATAATGTCGGCTACACTGCTAGGCACCATACATTTTTTGAAATGTTAGGAAATTTTAGCTTTGGGGAATATTTTAAAGAAGAAGCCATCGCTTATGCGTGGGAGTTTGTAACTGAGATTTTACAATTACCAAAAGATAGATTATATGTAACCGTGCATGAAAATGATGATGAAGCCTATGAAATTTGGCAAAAGCATATTCAAAAAGATAGAATTTATAAATTTGGAGATAAAGATAACTTCTGGGCTATGGGCGATACTGGACCTTGTGGCCCTTGTAGCGAGATATTTTACGATCAAGGAAGTGAGCATTTTAACAGCGATGAAGATTATATGGGTGGCGATGGAGATAGATTTTTAGAGATTTGGAATCTTGTATTTATGCAGTTTCAAAGGGATAAAGATGGAGCCATGAGCCCCCTTCCAAAGCCGTCAATCGATACTGGAATGGGGCTTGAGAGAGTAACTGCTATAAAAGAGGGTAAATTTAGCAATTATGATAGCTCTTTATTTATGCCTATAATAAACGAAGTTGCAAAAATCGCAAATTTAAAATATGAGTATGAGAGTGGCGCTAGCTTTAGAGTTATAAGCGATCATATTCGCTCAACTACATTTTTACTAGCTCAAGGCGTAAATTTCGATAAAGAGGGCCGTGGATATGTCCTAAGACGCATACTAAGAAGAGCTCTTCGCCATGGATACTTGCTTGGGATAAAAGAGCCATTTATGTATAGATTAGTTGATAAAGTAGTAGAATTAATGGGTGAGCACTATGATTATTTAAAAGAGAAAAAAGAGTATGTAAAAGAGCTGATAAAACTAGAAGAGGAGAGATTTTTAGCCACTATCTCTGCTGGGCTTGATCTATTTAACGAAGAGTTAGCAAAAACTTCAAGCAAAACTTTTAGCGGTGAAGTAGCGTTTAAATTATATGATACTTACGGATTTCCACTTGATTTAACGGCTGATATGCTAAAAGAAAAGGGACTTAGCGTAGATGAGGCTAAATTTGATGAGCTAATGAATGAGCAAAAAGCAAGAGCTAAAGCTAGCTGGAAAGGTAGCGGAGACGCTGCAAAAGAGAGTGGAGACTTTAAGGCTTTGCTTGAAGAATTTGGCGAAAATGAGTTTATCGGATATGAAAATTTAAAAAGCACTAGCAAAATTTTAGCCCTTTTAAATAGCGAATTTAAAAGAGTAAATGAGCTAAAAAATGGAGAAATCGGATATATTATGCTTGATTCTACTCCATTTTACGCTCAAAGTGGCGGTCAATGTGGAGATACCGGGCTTTTAGGTGGCAATCAAGTTCTTGATACAAAAAAATATTTTGGATTAAATCTAAGCACCATAGAGACAAAAAATAGCGTAAAAATAGGAGAAAGCATAGATTGTGAAGTTAGCCTTAATAGGCTAGAAATTCGCCGCCACCACTCAGCCACTCACTTACTCCACGCAGCACTTAGAAGTATCCTTGGATCTCACATAGCTCAAGCTGGAAGTAGCGTAGAGGCTAATAAGCTTAGATTTGACTTCTCTCATCCAAAGCCACTCTCAAAAGATGAGTTAGAAAAAATAGAAAATTTCGTAAATGAAGCAATACTAAAAGGTGCTAAAGCAAAAGTAGAGATAATGGGGCTAGAAGAGGCTAAAAATAGCGGAGCCATCGCTCTATTTGGCGAGAAATATTCTGATAAAGTCAGAGTGCTGACCTTGGGATGCTCTAAGGAGCTTTGTGGTGGCACTCATGTGGAAAATTTAAATGAGATAGGAAGCTTTTTTATCATCAAAGAAAGTGGCGTAAGTGCTGGAGTAAGGCGTATAGAAGCAGTTTGCTCTAAAGCAGCATTAAACTATGCAAATGAGCTAAGAAAAGAGCTTGAAGAGATAAAATTTAGCCTAAAAGGAGCTGACCCAATCATCGCTATAACCAAGCTAAAAGATGAGATAAAATCATTACAAAATGAGATTAAAAATGCCAACTCATCAGTAGAGCTTAGCCATGAGAGTATAAATGGTATAAATGTAGTAGTGGGCGAGTTTAATGGCGATATAAAAGCCAAAATAGATGAGATAAAAAATAAATTTGATAAGGTTGTGGTATTTTTAGCTAGTTCAAAAGATAATAAAGTAAGCCTAGCTGTAGGAAGCAAAAATACAGATATAAAAGCTGGAGAGCTAGTAAAAGCTATAGCCCCGATAGTTGGCGGTGGTGGCGGTGGTAGAGATGATTTTGCTACTGCTGGAGGTAAAGATATAAGCAATATCTCAAAAGCCTTAGAAGAGGCTAGTAAGATGATAAAGAGTAAAATTTGAATAGTGCATTTGCAAGGCTAGATCAGATAGCGCCATTTATACATATTAGCATAGCTGTTTTATTCATAGCCTTGCATATAGTAACAGCAATTTGCGCTCACTACTGCTTTAAAAATACAGAGCAAAATTGCTATAAACTAATTTTAAAAGAATTTACCAAATTTCTCTTTAGTGCTTTGGCAATGGTGATACTTTTGCTATTTGGTGGATTATACATGTCTTATGGTGAGCACTTCCCAATAGGCGATCCAATGGTAGAGGCTATTGTCAAAACCAAGATTGCGATACTAATTTTCATCTGTGCTAATCTAGCCTATATCTCATATAAGTATCACCAAGCCAAAGGGGCATTTATCAAAGATGATATGATAATGAGCCATGAGAATTTAATTCTTATAATCTACTATTTTATCCCATTAAATATAGTTTTATCATTTATAAATATATACCTTGGCATAACTTTTAGAGGGTTTTTATGATAGTTTTAGCTTCTAGCTCTGCTAGTAGGGCTTTGATTTTAAAAGAGCATGGCGTGGAGTTTATCCAAGTTTGTATGGAGTATGATGAGAATTTTGATTCTAATTTGCCACCAGCTAAATACGCTATGAGTATCACAAATAGCAAGGCTAAGCAGTTTTTTGATAAATTTAAAAACCAATATGATCGTGTGCTATTTGCTGATAGTAGCGTGGTATGTCAAGGAGTTATTTTAGGCAAGGCAAAAGATGAGATAGAGGCTAGATATATGTTAAAACTCCAAAGCAATAGCCTAACTAGCGTATATACTGCCATGAAATTTATCACTCAAAATATGATAATTGATATGCTAAGCATCGCAAGCTATAAATTTAAAAAATTTGATAACGATGATCTAGATAGATATATAGCAAGCAATCTATGGCAAGGCAAGGCTGGAGCTATGATGATAGAGGGATTTAATAAAAAATATATAGAAGTCCAAAAAGGCAATAAACCCACAGCCATGGGGCTAGATATTATAAATTTAAAGGCATTTTTATGAAATATATTTTTAATCTACTAATAATAATTGCTTTAACCGCTATAGGTGGAGTTATATATTTTTACTCTCAAATTAAGATTGATATATCAAAAATTGTAGATTACAACCCAAAGCTCACAACTCATATATATGATAGAAATGGGGATTTAGTCGCTTATATTTTTGATGAAGAGAATAGACAATATGCTAAATTTAACGAAATTCCCCCACGCATTATAGAGGCACTAATTGCCATTGAAGATACCGCATTTTTCGAACATGGCGGGATAAATTATGAAGCGATCTTTAGAGCGGCGATTAAGGATATTCAAGCAATGGCATTAGTCGAAGGTGCCTCAACCCTAACTCAACAGCTAGTTAAAAATATGCTCTTAACAAGGGAGAAAAAATTTACTAGAAAACTCAAAGAGATAATCATATCTTACGAAGTAGAGCAAAAGCTTACAAAAGAGCAGATAATCGAACGATATTTAAATCAAGTATATTTCGGGCATGGATATTATGGGATTAAAACTGCCGCACTTGGATACTTTAAAAAGAATTTAGATGAGCTAAGCATAAAAGAGATCTCTATGCTAGTTGGTCTGCCAAAGGCTCCTAGTAGCTATGATCCAACTAGGCATTTAGATCTATCTCTCTCTAGGGCAAATAATGTCCTTTTAAGAATGTATAATATCGGCTGGATCACAGATAAAGAGTATCAAGCCGCTATAAAAGAGACACCAAAAATTTACGAACAAACCCTAACTCAAAACAAAGCCCCATATCTAGTAGATGAGACTATCAAACAGCTAACCCCACTTTATAAAGATATTAAATATGGCGGATATAAAATCACTTTAAACGCTGATTTAAAAGTCCAAGAGATAGCTAGAAATGCACTAAAATTTGGCTATAATGAAATTTTAAAAAGAAATAAAGATGCCAACACTACAGTTTTAAATGGTGCAATGATAGTTACCAATCCTACCAATGGCGAGATATTAGCGTTAGTTGGCGGGGTTGATTACGCAAAAAGCAACTTTAATCGTGCCACTCAAAGCTATAGACAACCAGGCTCTAGCTTTAAGCCTTTTATCTATCAAATAGCACTAAATCAAGGCCTATCCCCTCAAAGCAAAGTCGCTGATATATCTAGAATTTATGAAGGAGCAAATAAGAATAGTGAAGAGGATAAGGATTGGAAGCCAAAGAATTTTAGCGGTAATTTCAAAGGGCTAATCACCCTTAATGACGCATTAAAACAATCAAGAAATCTTGCCACAATAAACCTTTTAAATTCCATTGGTCTTGATGTAGTTCAAAGGAATTTAGAGGATTTCGGATTTAAAAATATACCAAATAACCTATCAATCGCACTTGGTAGCTTCGGTGTAAGCCTTATGGATTATAGTGAGCAATACTCTATATTTCCAGGGCTTGGCACTAGGCATAAAACTAGACTCATCAACTCAGTTGAGAGTAAAGATGGGCAAATATTTAAATTTGAGCCAAAAAGTAGTGAAATTATCAAGCCAGAGCAAGCTTATTTGATGGTTAAAATGCTTCAAAATGTTGTAAATAACGGCACTGGACGCTCTGCTAAGATTGATGGTATAGAACTAGGTGGGAAAACTGGCACTACAAATGATAGCATAGATGCGTGGTTTTGTGGATTTGCTCCTGAAATTCAAGTCCTAGTCTGGTATGGAAATGATAATAACACTCCAATGAGATATGTGGAAGGCGGCTCTAGAACTGCAGCTCCTGTATTTAAGCAATTTATGCAAGAGTATATAGCAAATTACCCACAAACCAAACGAGATTTTGATATGCCTAGTGGCGTTTATCGCAAAATATATGATGGAGTAGATGCCCTATACACATCTACTTCACCACTACCAAAAGAACAAAATAGCATACTAGAAAAGCAAGATAAAGAGGGGATAATATTTTAATAGCTTTAATAATGGTAAATTGGTTGAAATTCTAAACCGCCTTTTTTCTCATTAAAAGAGCTAGAATTATTACAGATGATATATAGGCAATTTGCATAATCAACCCCTCAAGCGTATTATAAAATCCAATGAAAGATATA